>ONCB01000056.1 GCA_900316175.1 uncultured Succinatimonas sp. | reverse complement strand
AACCCCCATAAAGCAGGTTTATTCTATAAAAAACAATATAAAAAAGCAAGTTTTGGTCATTGTATTTTCATAATTAAGGCTTTTTAAGTGTGATTTTGATAAGATACAGACAACAAATAAGATATTCTTCAAAAAATCATAGCTCTATTAACGTCTACCGTCTAAATATGAGCTAAAATTATTAGTAATTTTAATTAGTTTTTTATATCGATGACTGAAAACAATAAAGTAATAGATAAATCAAGAAGAGCTCCTAAACGCGATGTGGACGGAGTATTTCTGCTCGATAAGGATGCAACTTTAAGTTCTGCTCTGGCACTTACCAAGGTAAGAGGAATATACAGAGCCAACAAAGGTGGTCATACAGGTTCATTAGATCCTCTTGCATCCGGTCTGCTCCCAATCTGTTTGGGACAGGCAGCCAAGTTTTCCTCTTTCTTTTTGGAAGGTTATAAAAAGTATGTTGCTACGGGTAAACTTGGTATCGTGACAGCATCTGGTGATGCTGATGGTGAGATCGTTGAGCGTCATGAAGTTACCGATGAAGTGTCTCATGTTGAAGAGGCAATTGAAAAGTTTACAGGAAAAATAATTCAGGTTCCTCCTGTATATTCAGCCATTAAGGTTAATGGCAGACCTTTGTACAAGTATGCAAGAAAAGGTCAGGAAGTAGAGGTGCCTAAAAGAGAAGTTGAGATTTTTTATATTAAACTTCTTGATAAGACTTCAGATTCTTTTACTGTTGAGGTTTACTGCTCTAAGGGAACCTATATCAGAACACTTATAGCTGATATTGGCAGTGAGCTTGGTTGCGGAGCTTATGTAACCATGCTAAGAAGAATTGAAGTTGACGGTCTTCCAAAGGGGGTAATGCATACCCTTGATGAACTTCAGACAATGGCTGATTCAAGAGAAGACTATACAGATTTTACCAAGATGGATAAGCTTTTAATCCCTATTGATGAAGCTTTAAATTATCTACCAAGGATCAATATCCCTTATGACATGGCTGTTGCCTTATGTCAGGGGCAGAGACAGTCAGATCTTGGCAGATGCACCTTTGAAAATTGTAATATTGATTTTGAAGGTACTATGCAGATAAGAACTGATTCTCTCTTTATCGGTGTAGGGCACATTCAGAAGGGAGTTTTAATCTCAGACAGAATGATGTCAGACCCTTTAAGAACTAACAAAGGTTTGTATAAATAACCATGAAGCTTTTCAAATCATTTTCTGCATTTACGCTGACTGTTGCAAGTGTGTTAACACTTATGTTTACAACAGGTTGTACAGATGAGTCTATTGCATCTTCTAACAACATTAAAAGCGCAATTAACCGTGAACTTGCAAAACAGAGCGTCTGGATTGCTCTGGTGGGATCATCAGCAAGAGAAGGTTCAAATAAACCTCCCTTTGTTATTCTTGACCCACGTGCCAAGATCAACGAGCAGATGGTGGTTAAAAAGCATCGTCAGGCATATTTGAATTCAATTATAAATTATGCTTTTACTCTTCAGAACTCTGGTGCGCTGCGCCTTGAGAATGGTTATTTTGATATTCATAATCCATTTAATGGTACCATCCACAGTTATGGTTTTGTAGTTCAGTACAATCAGGAACTGACCGGATCTCTGTCAGTACTTCCATACTATGGTCTGGTACAGGCTAAAATCGCTTCACTTGAAGTAAGGGATTTTATTAAGACAACTTCACCTCAGAAGAAGAATGGTGTTGAGTACGTTGATATCACTTTTACAGTGCAGATGAATGACCTGGCATCCTGCATCAATCAGGATGTACTGCGTGAATCTTTTGCTCTTGAAGAAGTAGGTAACGCTGTAACCACTTACAGAGTGTTTTTTAATAAGGATACTCAGCGCTGGGAAGTACTTGAACCTAAGCACGTGATTATTGATCCTGTCGGCAGATACTATAGAAAGCTGATTGGCAATTAACGGCAGGTTTATATGTCCTTTGTAGATAGAATCTGGTATCAGAAATTCAACAGAAGCAATGCATTTTTTATTATTGTGCTGCTTCCATTTACACTACTTTTTGCTCTTATAACCTCAATAAGACGTCTTTTATACCGTCTTAATATTCTAAAATCTATAAAGATTGATGTACCGGTTATCGTCGTAGGCGGTATTGCAGTAGGTGGAACTGGCAAGACTCCTTTGAGTATCGCGCTTTTAAAAGATCTCGTAAGGCACGGATATAAGCCTGGTTTAATTTCGCGAGGCTACAGAGGCAAGGCAAAGGAATATCCTTTTACTGTTCAGACTACCACCTTGGTTTCACAAAGTGGAGATGAGCCGCTTTTAATCAAAATGGCAGTTCAGGATCAGGCAGTTATTGCGGTTGATCCAAACCGTGAAAGAGGCGCAAAGTATCTTGCTTCTTTAGGCTGCAATGTAATCGTAACTGATGATGGTCTGCAGCATTATTCACTTAAAAGAGATATAGAAATTATCGTTGTTGATGGAGTAAGAGGTCTTGGAAACGGCTTTTTAATGCCTTCAGGTCCGCTTCGTGAAGGCAGATGGCATTTAAAAAAGGCAGATGGTGTTGTTATAAATGGTGTAAGCCACAGTTTTGACAGTTACAGCATGACTCTGGTTCCATCAAAGGCAATTGCTATTGACAGTTTCTGCTCAAAGATTAAGGATACTGAATATCTACCTTCAGGTGTTTCTGTATATGCCATGGCTGGTATTGGCAATCCTGAGAGATTTTACAATACTGTAAAGCAGTGCGGATTCAGCATTGAAGGTACTGTAGATGTTGCAGACCATGGTGTGGTTGATGAGGATGTTTTAAGAAATATCACAAAAAATTATCCTCTTGTTATGACTGCCAAGGATGCTGTTAAATATTCTCATTACAATCTTTCAAATGTCTTTGTGATTAACGTTGAAGCTTCACTGTCAGACAGATTTTTCAAACTTGTTCATGAAAAGCTTTTATCAACTGGTAAAAAGTAGGTCAATATGTCAGATTATATAGTTGCAATTCCTGCAAGATATGCCTCAACCCGTTTCCCTGGCAAGCCACTGGTTTTAGTCGGTGGTATTCCGATGGTAAGACGTGTATGCATGCAGGCTTTAAAATCCAAGGCAAAAAAGGTTGTTGCCTGCATTGACGATGAAAGAGTAAAAGGTGCCCTTAGCAATATGGATAAGGTTGAGGTCTGTATGACAAGCCCTGACTGTGCATGTGGTACAGACAGATTAGCTGCCATGATTAAAACTCTTAATATTGATCCTGATACTGTAATTGTGAATGTTCAGGGAGATGAACCTTTAATTAATCCTGAACATATTGAACAGGTTGCAGCCTTACTTGAAAAAACTGGTGCTGATATGGCAACTCTGTGCCATAAAATTGATAATGTTAAGGATGTTTTTGATCCTAACTGTGTGAAAGTTGTTTTTGATAAAAACAATAAGGCTCTTTACTTCAGTAGAGCACCAATTCCTTATGAAAGAGACAACTTCAAGGTTTCAACTGTAGACAAACTTCAATTTGATCATTATCATCACATCGGAATTTATGCTTATAAAGCTGGTACAGTTCTGAATTACTCTGCCATGAGTCAGCCTGAACTTGAAAAGTGTGAATCACTTGAACAGCTGCGTCTGATGCATAATGGAATGAGTATTGCTGTTGATGTTACTTCAAATCCTCCTGAGACAGGTGTGGATACTCAAGAAGATCTCGACAGAATTAACGCAATTCTTGCTAAGCAGTAAACTTAAATATTTATCTGATAAAGCGGTTGAAAATACCGCTTTTATTTTTTAGTAGAATACTATTAAAATCAATAATCAAATTTTATTTTATAGGAACATAAAATGTCTGATTACAAACCATTTGAACCTCTGGTTAAAAGAATTAAGGAAGATGGTAAATGTCTTCCTGGAGGTATCCTTAAAGTAGATTCATTTATCAATCATCAGATTGATCCGACTCTCCTGCAGTCTATGTCTATTGAATTTGTAAGACGTTTTGCTTCAGTTGAAATCAATAAGATCCTGACTATTGAAGCATCAGGAATTGCTCCTGCCGTAATGGTTGGCTTTCTTTTAAATGTACCAGTAGTTTTTGCCAAAAAGAAGAAACCTTCAACCATGGCTGATATGCTGGTCACTGAAGTTTTTTCCTTTACCAAAAACAAATCTTATTCTGTATGCTGCTCTAAAGAGTATTTAAAGGAAGGTGACAAGGTTTTATTTATTGATGATTTCCTGGCAAACGGCAATGCTGCTAAAGGAATTATCGATCTTGTAAATCAGGCCGGTGCAACTCTTAGTGGTATGGGATTTTTAGTGGAGAAGTCTTTCCAGCATGGCGGTGACTTCCTGCGTGCTCAGAATTTCCCTGTTGAATCTCTTGCAATTATCGGCAGTCTTGATGACTGTAAGATTACTTTCAAGGATTAATTATGCAGAATAATATGAAGAATAAGACAAACAATTCTTTAATTTATGCAATTGAAGACAGGCCTCCTTTAAAAGAAAGTATTTTTGCGGCCTTTCAGCATCTTCTGGCAATTTTTGTGGCCATTATTACACCACCACTCATTATCGCAGGTGCTTTAAACCTTGATCTTGAAACAACAAGTTATCTTGTGTCCATGTCTTTACTTGCTTCCGGCATATCCACATTTATTCAGTGTAAGAGGGCAGGACCTATAGGATGTGGTCTTCTGTGTATTGAAGGAACTTCATTCTCCTTTATTGCTCCTATCATTTCTGCAGGTATGACAGGAGGTTTATCCACAATTTTTGGTGCGGTAATTTCAGGCTCCTTTATTGAGATGGCTGTAAGCCGTGTTTTAAAGTTTACAACTAAAATTATTACTCCTCTTGTGGCAGGTATTGTTGTAACTTTAATCGGTCTTTGTCTTATCAAAGTGGGTGTAATAACCTGTGGAGGAGGATTTGCTGCAAAGGCTAATGGTACTTATGGTTCAATAGAGAATCTGTCTTTGGCCGCTGTAGTTGTATTTTCAATCCTCCTTTTTAACAAGAGCTCAAACAAGTATTTAAGAATGAGCTCAATTGTGATTGGGCTTTCAATCGGCTTTATCGTTTCTTATCTGTTTGGCAGGGTGGATTTTTCTCAGATAGAAAGCTATAGCGGTTTTTATCTGCCTCATCCATTTAAATACGGATTGAGCTTTGATCCGATTGCCATTATCGGTTTAGGTATTGTTTATCTTATTACTTCAATTGAAGCATATGGTGATATTACAGCAAATTCTCTGATTTCTGGTCAGAAAGTTACTGGTAAGGTGTTCAGAAAAAGAGCCTCTGGTGGTATTCTTGCTGATGGTTTTAACTCACTGCTTGCAGGCTGTTTAAATTCATTTCCAAATTCAATTTTTGCTCAGAATAACGGCATGATTCAGTTAACTGGAGTAGCCTCCAGATATGTAGGTTATTTTATCGCGCTGTTTCTGGTTATTCTTGGTGTATTCCCAGCTGTGGGCAAGGTTTTTGCCTTGATTCCTGAACCTGTATTAGGTGGTGCAACCTTACTGATGTTTGGTACTGTTGCAGCTGCAGGGATCAGAATTATCGCATCTCAGCACCTAAATAGAAAAGCAATTCTGGTAATGGCAATAAGTTTTGCCTTTGGTCTTGCTGTAGAGTTTGAGCCAGATATTTTAAACTTCCTTCCAGCAGCAGCTAAATCCCTGTTCTCATCAGGTATTACAACTGGCGGTATAGTGGCAATACTGTCAAATCTTATTATTTGTGTAAAAGAATAAACAAAAAAAACACTGTATAAACTATATACAGTGCTTTGAGATACTTAAAAACCAGGCATCATCCGTTGCCTGGTTTTATTTTGCATTAAGCTTCTTCTGTAACTTCAGGAAGCTTGTCTTTTACTTCCTTGTTAACAATATTCACTACGCATGAATCAGACCATACATTAAGAGCTGTTTCAATCATATCAATTACTGCATATACAGGGAGAATAATACCCATTAAAGTTACAGGAATGTTCATGGATGAAACTAATGATAAGGTCAGGAAGTAGCAGCCCATTGGAACTCCTGCGTTACCAACTGCAGCAAAGGTGGCTATAAATACCCAAGCTACGATGGTGCCTGCACCTAATTCTATACCTGCATTCTGCAGAAGGAATAAAGAGGTGATTAAGATGAATGCTGCACATCCGTTCATATTGATGGTGGTGCAGATTGGCAGAACAAATCTTGAAACACGTCTGTCAACATTGAGGTTGTCTTCAGCTGAAGCTATGGTTACCGGCAGTGTACCTGCTGATGACTTAGAGAATAAGGCAACAGCTAATGCAGGAAGCATACCCTTTGCAATCTTAAATGGATTTAAGCCACGGAATAAAAGGATTACTGGCAGAACGATGAACATCTGCAGCAGATTTGCTGAGATCACAACACTAAAGTATTCTGCAATACCGCCTAAAATGGTACCGGCTGAGAGCTGGGTAACTAACTGAGCGGTGAAAGCCATGATGCCTAAAGGTAATACCTTGATTAACCAGTGAATGAGAATAAACAGTAAGTCCTGGAAACCTAAAATGGTATTTAAAAGACTTTCTTTTTTCTCAGACTCAGGCATTACGGCAATACCTAAACCGAAAGATGCTGCAACAATCAGAATTGATAATACATTGCCTGCAACAAATGGCTGAAGCAGATTGTTTGGAATAATGCTGATGAAATGATCAAAGTAAGATAAGCTCTGATATTTTGAAACAGCATCTGCAGCCTGTGCAGATAAATCTGGTACAGATGCAGGAGCTACAAATATGAAGATAGCAGCACCTAAAACAGCAGCCAGAATAGTGGTCAACAGAGTATAGAATACAGTGTGAACGAAGATGGTGCCACCTTTAGAACCACGTGAGAGCTTGGCTAAGGTAGTAATGAGTGATACAGCAATAACTGGTACAGCAATGAAGCTGAAGAGTCTTGTAAATACAGTAGCGATAAAATCGAAAGCAGTATTTAAAGTATCATTCTCTAATAATGAAAAAAGTGCACCTAAAACCAGCGCACCGATATACAGTATGGCGGTAATGATTCTGCTTTTTGGGGAAATCTTTGAGATTGCCTTTACAGCAGCATCATTAACTCTCTGTGAGTTTTCAGTCATGATGTTTCCTTGTGATATTGCAGCTTCATTATGAAGCTGCAGGTTAAAAAACTAGTCCTGATGATAAAGTGCAGTAGACAGGTATCTATCACCATTATCAGGGAGAATTACGACAATTGTCTTTCCTTCATTCTCATCTTTCTTTGCAAGTTCAATTGCGGCGGTAACTGCAGCTCCAGAAGAAATGCCGATGAACAAACCTTCACTCTGAGCAACCTTACGACCGTTATTTAAAGCATCTTCATCTTTAACACCGATGATTTGGTCAACCACATCACTGTTATAGATGCCAGGAATAAAGCCTGCTGAAATACCCTGGATTTTGTGTGCTCCTGGTTTGCCACCTGATAAAACAGGGGAGGCTGCTGCCTCTACTGCTACAACCTTAATGTCCTTATTCTGAGACTTTAAGTATGCACCGGTACCTGATACAGTACCACCAGATCCTACTGCTGATACAAAAATATCAACCTTACCTTCAGTGTCTCTCCAGATTTCAGGACCTGTAGTCTCAAAATGCGCCTTCACATTTGCCTGATTTTCAAACTGCTGTGGAACAAAAGTATTATCAGACTCCAAAGCAAGTTCATTTGCTTTTTCAATTGCGCCTTTCATACCCTTGGCACCTTCGGTTAAAACCAGATTGGCACCGTATGCTCTTAAGATGTTTCTTCTTTCAACAGACATGGTTTCTGGAAGAACTAATGTTACTGAAAGACCTAATGCAGCTCCTACTAAAGCAAGGCCAATACCGGTATTACCTGAAGTAGGCTCAATGATTCGAGTGTCCTTGTTGATTAAACCTTTTTCAAGGGCATCCTTAATCATATAGAATGCAGCTCTGTCCTTAACAGAGCCTGATGGATTTAAAGCCTCAAACTTTGCAAGAACACGAGCCTTTAAGCCTAATTCCTTTTCAAGGTTTGATAATTCAACCAAAGGGGTATTACCGATAAGATCAGTAACTGATTTTACAATAGACACGATATATCTCCAAATTGTTTATTATTATCTGTATTGTGTATGTGACTATGAAAACATATTCATTAAAATAAATAAACAAATAAATATTTCGGTGATTAATATTTGCACCAAATAAATGCAAAGAACAAAATAATCTATAATAAAAACAATAAGATATAAAACCTATTAAAATAATAGGTAATAAAATTTAGTGTTTAAACCTATAGGAATAGTAGGTATTAACCAACTATATGATATTTAGGTATTTATAGAAATGATTAGAATATGTCTTAAAATTAGCATATAATTATTATATTAAATACTTATTTATCTTTTATATATTATATTATCAGTTCTGATACAATATACTGATACAGTAATATTAAAGTGAAAAAAAATGACTAAATCGAATACATTATTTCCATTAAATCGTTTTGAGGAAATTTCAAAACATCCAGAGAATTTCAAGCTTATCGAAAGAATTCCACTTACAATTGAAGGCGTTGATACTCATTTTCCGATCGAACTAAATAAGCGTCTGCCAGATGATCAGATCCATAGTGTAGTATTTTTAGATACAGAAACCACAGGGTTAGATCAGCTTAAAGACAAGATCATTGAGCTTGGAATGGTAAAAGCTACCTATTCAAAGAACAGAAATATTCTTTTAAGTGTAGACAGATTCTATGATGAGTTTGAAGATCCTAAAATACCAATTCCAGAAAAGATTACAGAACTGACTGGAATTAGTGATGATATGGTTAGAGATCATCTGTTTGATGATGCTTCTGTAGCAAACTTTCTGTCAGGAAATCCTCTAATTATTGCGCATAATGCAAGTTTTGACCGACCATTTTTTGATAAGCGTTTTCCAAGTCTTTCAAACTGTAACTGGGCTGATTCATTAACTGAGATCCCTTGGAAGGATTTAGGTTTTGGTGGTTCAAAGCTTGAATTTCTTAATGCATCAATTGGATATTTCTATGATGCCCACCGAGCCTATGTAGATTGTTTAGCTCTGTTGTGGCTGATGTATCAGGTTAAAGAATCATTTACTGCTCTGTTAAACAATGCCAGAAGCGTTTCATATACAGCCTATGTGATAGGAAACACCTTTAGTTTTAAAGATAAACTAAAAGGTGAACACAACTTCCGTTTCACAACTCTGGATAATGGTATTAAATGCTGGTGCAGAGACTTCAGAAACAAAGCCGAAGCAGAAAAAGTAAAAAAGGTTCTTTTAGAAACATATTGTGATGGAAGTACCAATTTTGATGTTGATATTAGAGAATTCACTCCTAAAACTCGTTTTAAGAAGAATATTTAGTAAAATACTCAGTTTTTGTAAAGGTCTGAATTTATGCAGGCTTAATATATCAGGGAGATCATTATGAAACTTGTAGAAAAGGGAACATCCTTCTTAAAAGAATTCCAGAACTTTGCTGTTAAGGGCAATGTAATGGATATGGCAATCGGTGTTGTAATTGGTACTGCTTTTGGCAAGATCGTATCTTCATTAGTGTCAGATATCATCATGCCTTTAATCGGCCTTGCTGTAGGTTCTGTTGATTTAAAGGACTTATCAGTAACTTTAAAGGCTGCTGAAGGCGAAAATCCTGCTGTAGTATTAACTTACGGCGCATTTTTACAGAACGTATTTGATTTCATCTTAATTGCATTCTCAATTTTCCTGGCAATCAAGGTTATCATTAACATTAAGAACCGTCTTGTAACTCAGGAAGCGGCTGAAGCACCAGCTCCTGAGGTTCCAGCCGATGTTAAGCTTTTAACAGAGATTAGAGATCTTTTAAAAGATAAGAAATAATCTTTTAAGCGCGTATTAAAAAAGCCATTCAATCTTTCAGGTTGAATGGCTTTGTTTTTATTCATGGTTCTTTAATCAAACTCTTTGTTGTTATCGTTGCGCTTTACAACAATTGAGAGGATATCCTTATCGTTGCCGGCAGCCTCGCCAAAGCTCTTAATCTCCTTGTAGATGGAAATGAGCTGATCGGTGGCATTTGATTCATAATTGCTTTCGCAAAGCTTGATAAGCTTATCGTTGGTGAACTCTTCTTTATCAATATTTACCATACTGCGGATACCTTGACCTACAAATGCAAGTCCGTCGCCATAAGTGAGTTTACCCTTTGAATCGATATAGATTAAGTTATCTTCTGCACCTAATTCCTGCATCATGGCCTTAGGCTCTATAACCTGAGACTTGCCTTCATGAGTGATAACTGGTGGGTTAAGACCTGCAATAGAGTAGACGAAGTTGCCGGTGAACTCACTTAAGATCATGACAAATATTGAGACATTGAGATCGCCTCTTGCTCTAACTCTTAAAAGCTTATTTAGTTCTGTAACTGTCTGACCTGGGAGCATATTGTCTTTGGCAAGACACTTTTTAACAAAGTTTACGCACAGGTTGATAGCATTATTAGCATCGATACCGTTCTGGTTGGTATAACCGATTACAAGACCGATGTTATCCTTGTCAACTCTGAAGATATCGTAGAAATCTCTCTGATCTTTATTTGAAGGAATAACAAATGAAGATATATCAAGGAATTTTGAAGTTGGCATCTGTGAACCGTCAGGCAGCAGAGAACCATGCATTCTCTTCATTACTGAAGTTAATTCCTTATCAAGAGCAACAGAAATTTCATCGTCGCGTTTATCTTCTAATTCTTTAACCTTTGAAGCTACGCTCTCAGAAATGGCTCTAGAAAGATTTTTTACAGATTCTCCTAGTTCATTTATTTCACGATAATTGGAACTTACGCCGTCCATTTTGTCGTTGATTTTTTCAAGAGTGCTTCTGTCAGAGAGCACATTGTGAGTCATAAACTCAATGGCTTTTCTAATGGTTTTTATCTGAGTTACAAACTTGCCACTAATGCTGTTGTACAGATATATGAGGTATACAAGTGCTAATACTGACAGCAGACCACTAATGAAATTAGAACCAATAATCTTTAAGATTGCATAACGCTTAGGTGTTTCAATCACAGCATAGATATTGAAACGAGGCAGATATCTAATGGTTGCAAGAGATACCTTTCCATTGGAAATTTCAGTCTTTAAAGAGCCTTTGACTCTGGCTGCGTTAAAATCCTCAGGGCTTATATTATTAGGATCAAAAGCAGGATCAGTTGATTCAATGATCTTGTGGTTTGCATCAAGAAGCGCAAAGGATACTTTTGAATCAGCAATGGTTCCGGTAAGGGCGGCTGTTTTTACATACTCTTCAAGCCCGTGATGTCTGAATTCAATATCCTTAGGGATAGACTCAACATAAATAAATTTCTTGTCATCCTGGTTTTCAATGGTAGTACCGATGAAATTGTATTTTTCGCCAGTCTGACACCAGTATTTGTCAAGTTTGATATTTACTTTATCAAAAATTTCACCGATTTCTTTTTTTGCATTATCGGTTACTTTAAACATTGCAAGACAGTCTTCAGATGCTGGCATATTCTCATCTGTTTCAAACAGATTGAAGGTTGCATTCGACTCAGCGTAATACTTGAATGCTGCAAAATTTTCTATATCCTGCTTTCCAAACACAAGCAGGAAGTTATCGAAAGCATTTTTCTGATTTTTGATGAAAAGGTTTGAAATTTTGCTGTATTCAGGACCATCAAGATCAATTGACTGCTTGTTTAAGGAATCTTCAAATAACTCTAAATATTCATGCTGGAAGTTATACTGACTGTGTATAGATGAATTGAGCAGTACTGTGGAATTGTAAGCGCATGTTACAAGCGCAACCACAGTAAGGGTTGTAGTAAGTGCAATTACGATCTTGTGCTTGATCTTCATTTGTTATATTGCCTAAAAAAATAATTTCATTTTTTATTATTACTTTTTATTTAAAAATTTTCTATTTTATTTTAACTGATTATTGATATCTATCATACAGATAAACAAAAATTTATACTTGATAATGCTATTTTTATCTCATTTATCTTAAAAAATGAATAGGCATTGAAAAAATGACTTTATTTTTTTGATTGAACGCGTATATCAAAAAATTTATAATTATTGAACACATTTTAAATTTCCCATAAAAGAGTTTGTTATGACAGAAGAAATCAGAAGTGAAAGTTTAATGAATTTTAAGGATAGATTCAGAGAATTTCTGCCTGTCGTAGTTGATGTTGAAACTGCAGGTCTTGAGCCTGAGACCGACGCAATTTTGGAAGTCTCAATGATGACTTTAAAAATTGATGAGAAGGGAAGATTTGTTCCTGATGAGCAGTTTTCAGCTAATATCAGGCCATTTCCTGGTTCTCAGATCAAGAAGGCCAACATCGATTTTTTAAACATCGATCCCTTTGATGAAAGCAGAAATCTAGTATCTGAAGAAGAAGCTTTCATTCCAATGTTCAAGGCAATTTCAAAGAAGCTCAAACCAAGCGGCTGCAAAAGAGCTGTTTTAGTTGGTCACAATGGTCATTTTGATTTAGGTTTTTTAAATGCTGTAACCAAGAGACTGAATTACAAAAGATCTCCTTTCCATCCTTTTTCTGTGATTGATACAGCTTCACTTTCCATGTTTGTAATGGGCCACAGTGTTCTTATCAAGGCCTGTCTTGCTGCTGGAATTGAATTTGACCAGAACAAGGCTCATGGTGCAGCTTATGATACTCAGAAAGAAACAGAATTATTCTGTTATTTACTGAACAGATACACAACTTTCTGCGGTATACCTGAACCAATTAAAATCGAAATAGATTACAATAATAAGAAAGCAGAAGAATAATCCTTTTTTACGGAGTTTTTATGAAGTTTTTTGTAACTGGTGTTAATGGTCAGTTAGGCCATGATGTTATGAATGAACTGCAAAAGCGTGGTCACACCGGCGTAGGTTCTGACATTCAGGAAAAGTACTCTGGTGTAGAAGATGGATCAGCAGTTACTAAAATGCCATATGTTCAGCTTGATATTACCAGTGCTGAAGCTGTAAAAAAAGTTTAGACTGCAAAATGCTCTATCTTTCAACAGATTATGTGTTTGATGGACAGGGCACTGAGCCTTGGGATCCAGACAATAAGAACTACAAGCCATTAAATGTATATGGACAGACCAAACTTGAAGGTGAGCTTGCTGTAGCTAATACCTTAGACAAGTATTTTATTGTACGTATTGCATGGGTATTCGGTTTAAACGGCAAGAACTTTATCAAGACCATGATTAACGTCGGTAAGACTCATGATAGTGTAAAGGTTGTAAACGATCAGATTGGCACTCCAACCTATACCTTTGACCTTGCAAGATTGTTAGTAGATATGACTGAATCTGACAAGTATGGCTACTATCATGCAACCAATGAAGGCGGTTATATTTCCTGGTATGATTTCTGTGTTGAATTCTACAAACAGTATGGCCTGAAGACTGAGGTAAATCCTGTAACTACAGCTGAATACGGTCTTTCAAAGGCAACCAGACCATTCAACTCAAGACTTGATAAATCAAAGCTTGTAAAGATGGGATTTAAACCGCTTCCAACCTGGCAGGATGCAGTAAAACGCTATCTTGAAGAAGCCAAGATTTAATGGTTTAGCTAATAAAAGGGGCGCCTGATGGCGCCCCTTTTATTGGTTAAGATTAGTTCTGAATTGATTTTATCTTAAGGCTGTTTTCAAAACGGTTCTTCTTAAAGTTATTCATAAAATTCTTTAAGGCAATCATGAATGCCATAATAAAGAATCCTCCAGGTGGCAGAATGGCAACCATAATGGTGTAGTTTTCTGAAATTACACTGCACTCAAGACTCTGACCAAAGCTTCCTAACAGATTTGAAGCTCCTGCAAACAGGGTACCAGTACCCAAAATTTCACGTATGCCACCTAATACAAGCAGCACAAAACCAAAGCCGATGCCTGAACCTAAAGCGTCAACAAAAGAGCTTATAACACCGTTTTTACCAGCAAAAGCCTCAGCTCTTCCCATAATAATACAGTTGGTTACGATAAGAGCAAGGTAAATGCCAAGCTGTTCATAAATATCTGGGAAGAATGCCTGAACATAGAATCTTACAACAGTAACTAATGTTGCGATAAACAGTACATAAACAGGAATTCTGATTTCAGTTAAAATAAACTTTCTTAAAAGAGAAATAACAACTGATGAACAGCAGATAACAACTAAGGTTGCAAGAGCAAGTCCTAATGCATTTGAAGCTGTATTAGTAACTGCAAGCAGTGGACAAAGACCTAAAAGCTGGCATAAACCAGGGTTATTAGTCCACAGGCCTTTGATAAAAATAGAGAAAAGAGATACTTTTTCTTTTTTCTTCTTTTTCTTATTTTTTTTGGTTTCAACTGTGTCGATGGTGCCTTCGACAGTATCAAATTCCTTTTCCATTATAAATACTATCTATCCAATCACTCTAAAGCTTTTAATGCTTCAGAAGTGGCAATTACAGTAGCTCTTGAGGTAACGGTAGCGCCGGTTATGAAATCAAAATCACCACCGTATTTTTTTACATCCCAGGTTGCGTCATTAAGTGATTTACCATTGAACTGATCAAGGAAATTACCATGTTTTCTATCAACTTTGTCGCCTAAACCTGGTGTTTCCTGAGAGAACTGAATATCGGTTTTGTAAACACGTCCGTCGCTGGTAAATCCAGAAATTAAAACCAGAGGATTTGAGTAACCAAGAGAGGTTGCGTAGGTTAATACATATCCTAAGTTGCCTTTGGCATTTCTTGCTACAAAAATTTTCTGGTTATGACCGATATGGCGATTTTCCTTAATTTGATAGCATTCGATTTTGACATCATCCTTAAGGGCAGCAGGCGGTAAAAGATTCTTTAACTGCTCTTTGATTGAATTTGACTGATTCTTTGCGATAACCTTTTTGGTTGCATCATTAGTAAAGAGGATCAGATTAACACATACGGTTGCCACTGTTGCTAAAAGCAGACCTGCCACCAGAGCTCTTAATTTACCGGTTAATTTGTGTTTTTTAGGTTTATTGTCTTTGTTTTTGACATCTAAAACTTTATTTAAGTTCTCTGACATGATTAACCTCTCTTATAACCAACACCAAATGGGCGACGTTTTGTAACTACGTCGATAAGTGGTGCAAAGGCATTACCAAGCATTACTGCAAAGGCCACCGCATCAGAATATGAGCCATAGGCTCTAATGAAGATAATTAAAAGTGCAACCAGTATTGCAAAGATGGTTCTACCTTTTGAGGTACCTGCATTGGTAACTGGATCTGTGATGATGTAGAAAGCACACAGCATGGTACCACCAAAGAGAACGCTGTCTGTTACATTCATAAAGTTACCAGGCAGAAGGTAGTGCATTAAGGCTGCAAGTCCCATGAATGTGGCAAAGAATACTAAAACCATCTTAAACATGATGATTCTAAAACATAAAAGAACGATACCACCTAATGTATAGGCAATAGCAAGAGCAGCATATGCCTGATAATTATCATGTGAAAACTCATGATCTGGTGATTCTTCGTCTAGATTACCTCTTTTTCTTGCAGATTTAATAGATTCAAGATAGGTGGCACCAGAGTAACCATCAACTCTGGTTAAAAGATCACTGTTGGTTAAAAGATTATCCTCATCCACGTTATAGTGCTTTAATGTAAGAGAAGAAATTGAATTTCTTAACTCTACAGGATCTTTTCCATTGAAAATAACTTCAAAAGTCTGGTTTGCTGTTGCCACAGTGCAGGCTGCTGGTGCTGGTACCACCCAGGTATTGCCAATCTGAGATGGACAGGAAATTACCATGAATATAAATCCTGCCATAGCAGGGTTGAATATATTCTGACCTAAGCCTCCGAAAACAGACTTAACCACAATAATTGCGAATGCTGTTGCCACCATGGTGAAGTAAACACCCAGCAGTGGAGGTACTGTAAGAGCTAAAATCAGGGCAGTAACTGCATAAGAGAAGTCTGAAAGAGCGATAACAACATTTCTGTATCTTAAGATTGCAACCATGGTTTCACAGATAATGGCTGTGGTCAGTGCAATCATAAACTGCCAGAGAACTCCATAACCAAAATAGTAAATCTGTACAATCAGTGCAGGAATTAAGCTTCCAAAGACAATTCCCATTATCATTGGGGTAGTGATTTTTGCTTTTAAATGAGGAGCAGTTTCAAGACCTAATACCTGATGACCTGCGCCCTGTGTGTTTTTTATATTCATAAATTAAATCTTAACGGTTTCTGTTTCTAAGGGTTTTCTTTTTTAAAGCTTCAGGAAGAACATTAGTTTCCTTCTTTTCTTCGCCGTGGCTTAAAAGCACAGAAGCAATTTTCTTTTTCTGTTCTGGATTCTGCAATAAATCATCAGGCTCTAAACCTACAAGTTTTAGTTCAACCTGTGTTTCTTCTGGTTTTTCAAAGTGAACAAAACCTTCATAGAAATGGTATTTACCAATCTTTAATGCATCTGGAAGAATGTCTGTTTCCTCTGGATTTGAAGGAGTATCAACATTTTCTTGTTCTTGAACCTTCTGTTTTGGTTCTTCCTTTTCGATGAAACCTTTATGCTTTGCAATTTCAATTGCTTTACGCTCTGATTCCTTAAGACGGTTAATGGTCTTAACTTCATCATTAACTTCAGCATTTTCAGAAGATTCAGAATTTGGCTTTGTGTCCTTTGCCGCAAGCAGAGCAGCTTTTCTTTCTAAAGCCTTCTTTCTTGCCTCTTCAATAGCTCTCTGTCTGGCAAGAGCAAGCTCTTCTGGAGACATATTTGCTTCAGCTTCCTTCTGTTCTTTCATTCTGGCTAAAGCTGCCTCTTTTTTGAGTCTGCGCTGTTCTTCTTCTCGCTCGAGTCTTAGCTGATGTTCTGCCATACGCTCTTTGGCTCTTAAATTGCGTCTTTCAGCATCTCGAATGTGAACTTCAACGGCCTTTTCATATCTGAACTGTGCTGTAAGCGGAATAAATGAAGGACACACATAAGCACATGATCCACATAATGTACAATCTTTAATACCGCATTTTTGTGCAGCGGCATGATTTGCAGCCATTGACTGAGCATACATCTGATATGGAACAAGTCTGCTAGGGCATACTCTGGCACAGCGACCACAGCGAATGCAGGCTGTAGCTTCCTTTAATCTTGGCATTTCATCTGTTGAAGGTGCCATGATACAGGAAGTTGCCTTGGTTACAGGCACGTCAATACTAGGCAGAGTAAATCCCATCATAGGTCCACCCATAAAGACACGCTGTTTGAATTCTGGATTTAAACCGGCATTTGAGAGAATAAAACGAACTGAAGTTCCAAGTCTTACTCTGAAGTTGCCTTTGTTTCTTAATCTTTGACCTGTAGCTGTTACAACCCTTGAGGTAACAGGAATGCCGTCAATAACGGCTTCTTTGACTGCTAGCACTGTGGCAACGTTGTTTACCACTACGCCACACTCTGAGGTGTGAGCATTATAAGGGATCTCAAGATCAGTAATAATCTTGATAAGATTTCTGGCTGAACCTGATGGATATACGGTTGGAAGAACTCTTACTGACGCAACATCCTTGCAGGCGTTCAACATGGCTTTTATAGCCTTTGGCTTGTTGTCTTCAATAGCAACCACTGTAACTTTTGGTTTTAAGATCTGGTTTATGATCTCAATACCCTTGGCAATGTCAGTTGCCTGTTCCTGCATCAGCCTGTCATCGCAGGTAAGGCCTGGCTCACACTCACAGGCATTAACTATGAATACCTTGCAGCCATCCTTTGAATCATTGATACCGGAACTTAATTTAAAATCAGTCTGAAACAGGCCACCGCCCATTCCTTCAACACCAAAGTCATGTATACGAGCTAAAAGTTCTTCATTTGAGGAATTCTTCCAGTTATCCATTGGCACAGGATCAATGCTTTCATCAAGACCATCTGGTTTTATGGTGATGCACAGTCCTCTAAATCCGCTAGGATGTGGCAGAACCTCATTTGATATTGATTGAATGGTACCTGAGGTGGAGGCATGTACTGGTACAAGTCGACCTGTAGGCTCAGTTAATTTCTGACCCCTTTTAACATGATCACCAGGGCTTACAAGCAGTTCACCATCTTTACCTAAATGTCTGTCAACAGGAATACAGATAATAGACGGGATTTTGAGATCTGTAATCACATCGTCTGTTGTATCCTTGTATTCTTTTGGTTTGATACCACCAAAGAATCTGAATAATTTGCCTTTGAGTATTTTTTCTAATTGTAATGTTTTTGCTGACATTTCTTGCTCTTTTAGATCTGAACAGAGTGAATATTCCAGTTAAAATGGCTCAGGTTGTGATCAAGTCTGATAAGCTCAATACACTTCTGAGGGCATGCACTGATACATTCATTGCAACCAATACATTCTTCCGGATCTACAATATGAGGTTGTTTTAATAAACCTGAGATAGCGTCAACCTTGCAGTTACGCTTGCATTTGCCACAACCGTTACAGGTTGATTCATGAATATAGGCAACCTGTCTTGGAGCAAAAAGCTGCTCTTCGTAGTTGTCTCCTTCACTAATTTCAATACCAGCTGCAGATGAGAGCTGAATTGCGATATCAGCACCAGCTGGTTTACATAAATTAGGCTGAGCTTTTCCTGCTGCAAGAGCTTTAGCATATGCTGAGCATCCTGGATATCCACACTGACCGCAGTTAATTCCTGGAAGCAGAGTCTCAAGTCTTTTTTCTTTGCTGTCTGATTTTGAATCAACAAAAGAATAGATTACTGAAAGAATGAATCCTACAACCATCAGAGTGATGGAAAAGTAAATAATGAATTCTGTTTTACTCATGCTGCACTTCCTGAAAAGCCTGCAAACCCCATAAAGGCAAGAGATAAAAGTCCTGCTGTGATCAGAGCAATTGAAGTATTTTTAAATGGTTCTGGAACATCTGAAATTGCCAGTCTTTCTCTTATCGCTGCAAACACAAGTAGCACAAGAGTAAAACCAAAACCAGCACCAAAAGTAAATACCATTGATTCAGCAAGAGAAAATGCAAGAGCCTGATTTAAAAGCACCAGACCTAAAACAATACAGTTTGTGGTAATAAGAGGCAGGTAAATACCTAATGCCTCATATAAATCTCTGGAAATAAAACGAACTGCAATTTCGGTTATCTGAACGGTAACTGCGATAACCACAATATCCATAATCAGATCTAAAGATGTAAGACCTAATGGAACTAAAAGGTAGTTGTTAACACTAAAGCAGCTAAGTGAGGTAATCATAAGCACGATGGTGGTAGCCACACCCATACCGAAAGCTGCTGAAATTTTGTTGGATACACCAAGGAAAGGACAAAGACCTAAAAAGCGAACCAGCACAAAATTGTTTACAATTGCTGCTCCAAAGAATAAAAAGAGTAAGTGAACCATAATGATCTCTAATTATAAAATTTGTTTCTATAATATTTATAAGAAATTTTTAACAAAGTATTGTACCAAAAATCAGATTAATGTATGACAAAAACTCTATCAAATCTTGATAATAATTCCCGAAATGAGATGTTCAGACGGTTAAGTTGCCAGTATATTAATCCTGAATCTGAACTTGATTTTAAAAATCCTTTTGAACTTTTATGTGCAGTGGTCCTTTCAGCTCAGGCAACAGATGCTTCTGTCAACCTTGTAACACCTTATCTTTTTGAAAAAGCACCAGATCCTGAAAAAATGGCAGCATTAGGAGCTGATGAAATAGGAAAAATTATAAAAAGCGTAGGTCTTTGGAAAAATAAGAGCCAGAATCTGGTCAAACTATCGTTAATGCTTACTGAAAAATATGGTGGCAATGTTCCTCAAAGTTATGAAGAACTGATTAAACTTCCAGGTGTTGGCTCAAAAACAGCCAAGGTTGTGCTTAACGTTGCTTTTCATGTACCGACAGTTGCTGTTGATACTCATATTTTCAGAGTTTCAAGAAGAACCGGCCTGTGTCCTGGAAAGACTGTAAAGGAAGTTGAAGAGAATATAGTACCTTTAATCGATGAACAGTATCTTTTAAATGCTCATCACTATCTGCTTTTACACGGCAGATATGTATGCACTGCCAGAAAACCAGACTGTGAGAACTGCTGTATCAAAGATCTTTGCCTTAAACTGACACTCTGATTCTGATAAAATGCGCATATTGTATTTTTTCAGGATTAAAAATGACTTTTTTAGTAGATTCTCACTGCCATTTAGCTTCATTAAAGTATGAAGGTAAAGGGGCACAAAATATTCATGAGGCAATAAAAAGAGCCTCTTTATGTGGTGTAACCCATTTTCTTTCCATAGCATGCACCAATGAGGACTTCAGCGCTAATGCACAAATCGCCTCACAGTTTGATAATATCTATCTGTCTTGTGGTGTGCATCCTCTTAATCTTGATGAAGATCCTAACTGGTCTGAAGAAGAGCTTGTAAAAAATCTTTTATCTTCAGATAAAGTGATTGCATTAGGTGAAACAGGTCTGGACTTTCATTACGCACCTGAAACCAGAGATATGCAAATTCCATCATTTGCAAGGCAAATACAGATTGCGCATGAGGTTAAAAAGCCCCTTATCATTCATGCAAGAGAAGCTCATAAGGATACCATTGATATTATGAAGGCTGAGAATGCCAGAGATGCCGGCGGTGTTATTCACTGTTTTACTGATACTGTACAAATGGCAAGAGAGTGTCTTGATTTGGGCTTTTATATTTCTTTTACTGGTATTACTACTTTTAAACCAAGTGATAATGTAAGAGAAGTGGCAAAGTATGTTCCTTTAGACAGAATGATGGTTGAAACTGATTGTCCGTATCTTGCTCCTGTTCCTGTAAGAGGAATTGAAAATGAGCCTGCTTATGTAAGATATACATTAAAGTATCTTGCAGATTTTAAAGGTGTAACTGAGGATGAACTTGCCTCAATCACATCAGAGAACTTTGAAAAGCTCTATAAAATTAAGCTTAAGGAAACATCTGTCCCTGATATTGGATGTTCTGATTACAAGATTGAAGGAATTATGAACAAACCTTTTGAAAAATAGGTTGTTTAAAAGAAAATGCTCTGCCAAGGCAGAGCATTATTTTTATCTGATGTTCAACAGAAGAGGTCCTTCGTAGACAGGAACACTCTTTGTGATAAAGAGAAGATCAAGCATTAACAGGATGCAGGTTATAAGCTGAACAGCAAGAACGTTTTCTCTGCTGGCTCTTAAACCTTTTACATACATATACTGACCTAAAACTAGTCTTGAGAACAGGGCAATGCCAAGCATTGAAATGGCTACTACGTAATCTAAGGTTGCTAAAACAACTGCAAAGTAGAAAATTAAAGACAGTATCAGCTGCCAGGTTGAAATAGAACCAAAAGAATTCTCAGGATCTGTGTTGTCACCATAATTTAAAGTGGTGGCTGCAAACGCACTTAACATTACAATAGATGCAAAACTTAAGGCAAAGCTAAAATCTGGTCTTAATTCTTCTAAATAATGCTCAAAGGTAGATGAAATCAGGAGGATACCGATAATAGTCATAATCACTATTGAATAGGTATTTACCTTTCTCTTTGAAAAGTTTTCAAGCAGATTGCCAAGTCCGGTAAATCCTTTACCACCCAAGGCAGTTAAGAGGATCAGGGTAACAATGTTTGCACACAGAGAGCTCTTTGCATATGAGTGCAGATATACGGCAAGATATGCTGATACGAAAGCTACAGCAAAGTATGCAATCGGCATAAAGCAAGGTGATGACGGACCAAGTCTTAATGAGGTCTTGGCAAAAACAACACCCAATGCAGTGTAGTTGAAGAACGCAGATATCAGCTGTCTGAAAAACAGAGCAATCTTAATCCAAAGATTAAGTTTATTTCTTGATTTTGGTTTTGTCTGAGTGTTTTGCTCATTTAATGTTGATGATCCTGCGGTATTTCTTACGTTTTGGAACAGATTTTTCTTGTCAAAAGCTGTATTTGTAACTACTCCTGGAGTAAATGGCTTTTCATCTTCCTCATCAACCTGACTTGAGGCCTGATTAAAGAAAAATGGGTTAGTTGACTGAGCTGCAGTGTTGGTATTAACACTGTTACGCATTAAAGGAGGCTCATTTACAGCCTGCTCATTTTCCTTTTTAACAACGGTTGATGCAAATGAAGGCGGAGTTGAAATATTCTTATTTTCATGAGCACGGGCTTTTTCAAAGTACTCATTCTGAGCTTCAACACCACTCTTTGGCTCAAGCTTTCTTTTCTTGGTTAAAGGCTCGCCAGGTCCAATATAGAGGTGGTTATTGTTTCTGCCATCTTCATCAAGATAGGCATCTTCACTCTGATAGGTATAATATGTTTTTTTAGGACCAATCTGATATAAAGCCTGAGGGGTTGCCTGCTCCTGAGCATTGCTCTGTGCTGGTACTTGTCCTGCAGCAGGTTTGTTAATTTCTGAGAAAAGATTTTCGTTTCTGTTTTCAAAAGGAGTCTGTGGATTGCACTGCTGATTTATTGATGCTGTACTTTCCTGAACAATTCGGTTCTCATCAACAGGATTAGCTGTAAATGGATCATTATATGAATTTACAGATGAAAACATGTTTTCGTCAGGGATATCATGTGACAGACTTCTGTTAGGGGTAACTTTCGGATTTAGTTTTATCTTTTTGAATATAGAAGATAAATTGTTATCTTCATTATTTTCTGTTTTATCCTTAAAAAAGCTAAAAGCCATTTGTTTTGACCGCCATTATTAAAACTATTATTTTTTGCTGAAAACAAATTATATTTTAACAAAAAAACGCATAAAAATAATTTAAAATATGAAGTAAGTTAAATTTTTTTTAGTTTGCCCTTATTTATGACAGAAATAAGCTTTGATTATAAGTCTTTTTTAAAAACAGTTCCGAATCGGCCAGGTTCTTACAGAATGTACTCAGATGAGGATACTGTTATTTACGTTGGAAAGGCAAAAGACTTAAAAAAAAGACTGTCTTCCTATTTCTTAAAAGAAGTCAATTTAAAAACCAGTCATCTCATCAGAAATATTCATCACATTGAATTTACAGTTACTTTTTCTGAAGCTGAAGCTTTGATTCTTGAGAATAATCTTATTAAAAAGTATCAGCCTTATTACAATATTCTGTTACGTGATGATAAATCCTATCCATATCTGACTTTGTCAAAGGGAAAACATCCAGGCCTTTTTTATTATCGAGGAAGAAAGAAACCAGATCTTGAGTACTTTGGTCCTTATCCGGATGTAAGCGCTGCTAAAGAAAGTTTAAAACTCCTGCAGAAGCTTTTTCCAATAAGACAGTGTGCTGATACGGTTTATGCTCACCGCTCCAGACCATGTCTGATGGCTCAGTTAGGAAAATGTCTTGCTCCTTGTGTTCCCATGACAGAAGAGCAGTATGATAATTATCTGACACAGGTAAATTACGTACGTATGTTCTTAAAGGGGCAGAACCAGGAAGTATTAAAGAATATTACAGATGCCATGGAAAAGGCCTCAACTGAACTTAGATTTGAGGATGCAGCAAAATTCAGAGATCAGCTTTTATCTTTAAGACGAGTTCAGGAATCTCAGTCTGTATCAGGTGATCTGATGTTTGATATGGACGTGATTGCTCAGCAGTCTGATAAGGAACTTACCTGTACCCATGTCCTCTTTGTCAGAAAAGGCAGGATCATTGGTACCCGTTCATTTTTTTCTAAAGTTGTACTTGCAGATGAAGAGCAGTCTGAACTATCAACATTCATCATGCAGTACTATCTGTCTAAAGATAGAGCTTCAATGTATCCAAAGGAAATTATCACGGAAGATGAAGTGCCTGATGCCCAGTCTCTAAAAGAGGCAATTAAATCAGAGTGCTCCCGAGAGGTTCATTTTCTTAGCAATGTAAGAGCGGAAAGAGCAAAATATTTAAAGCTAGCAAAAGAAAACGCCAAAGCTTCCTTAATTGCAAAACTTGCAGATAAGTCGACTGCCAAAAAGCGTATTGATTCATTGGAGGAAATCTTAAATATCAGTAATGTTCAGCATATGGAGTGTTACGATATTTCACATACTCAGGGTGAACTTACAGTGGCAAGCTGTGTATCCTTTAATCGTGAAGGTCCGGATTCAGGTAATTACAGAAGATTTAATATTGAAGGAATTACACCTGGAGATGATTTTGCTGCGATGCATCAGGTTTTAACCAGACGTTTTAAAGATCCAACAGAAGGCATTGTTCCAGACATAGTGTTTATTGATGGAGGAAAGGGACAGTTAAAGCAGGCTGAAGATGTAATTGGTGAGATCTTCTCAAAATTTAAGGTAAAACCGCCTTTAATTGTTGCAGTTGCAAAGGGTGAGGGCAGAAAAGAAGGTCTTGAGACTCTGATTATGGGATATACAAGAGAGGAGTTTCATCTGAATTTATCTGATCCTGCCTTGCAGATAGTTCTTCATATTCGAGATGAATCTCACCGCTTTGCCATAACAGGACACAGAAACCGCAGGCAGAAAGCCAGAACTCACAGTGTATTAGAAGATATTCAGGGTATTGGTCCAAAGCGCAGACAGGCTCTGTTAAAGCACTTAGGTGGCATAAGAGAAGTTAATAACGCCAGTGTTGATGAACTAAAAAAAGTACCTGGAATTTCAGAGGAAATGGCAAGACAAATTTATGATGAACTTCATTCACTTTAAAAGAAAACTCAATTATTTATCAGTTATCTTTGCACTGACTTCAATGAGCGTACAGGCACAAGATACAATTAAACCATCAGATTATATTGGTAAAACAGTTGCATTTGGTTCTTACTATACTGATTCAGATAAGGAAAAGAGCCCTCTTATATGGAGAGTTATTGACTGTAATGACAATGAATGTCTTCTGACAACAGATTATGTTGTGATTATCGGTCAGTATCATTCAGTAGAGAAGCCAATGACATGGAAAGACTCAGATCTTCGCTACTGGTTAAATAACAGTTTTTATAAAAGCAGCTTTAATAAAGAAGAGCAAAAATATATTGTTCGGCATGAAATTGAAGCTCAGTTCAATCCAGTTCATGATACAGATCCTGGTGAGAATACATTTGATAATGTGTTTATTCTTTCAGCTTCGGAGGCAGAACTTTTAAGCAATGAACATCGCAAGGTTATGGCGACGAATTATGCAAATATTAAAGCAGGTCGTTCTTACAGTAATCTTTATGATGTGTGGTGGCTCAGAAATCCTGGACTTAAAAGTGTTCATGCAATGGTAGTTGGAGGGGGAAATACACCTTCAAGTTTTATAAGACCAAACGGCCTTTTGGTTAATGTAGAGTTTGTTGGCGTAAGACCTGCAATCTACATAAAAAAATACAGATATAAAAAAAGCACCATAAAGGGCAGTTTTCTGAAAGGGACTGTGTTGCAGCTGTAATATCCTGCATATTGTGACTGATTTCAGATGTTGCAGTAGTCTGTTCTTCAGCAGCAGTCGCAATCTGTGAAATCTGAGCGTTAACAGTCATTACCTGCTCGGTAATATTGTGAAGAAGCCCTTCAATTGTTGTTGTTTCAATTGCAAGTGCATCCATATTCTGAACTGATGACTGCATAGATTCGTTTGCAGTATTTGCATTGCTCTGGATTTCACTAACCATCTTGGTAATTTCCTGAGTAGAGCTTGATGTACGTGATGCTAAGGCACGAACTTCATCTGCTACCACGGCGAAGCCTTTACCAGCTTCACCTGCACGGGCAGCTTCAATTGCAGCATTTAATGCAAGCAGGTTTGTCTGAGATGCAATATCGTCAATGGTCTGTACGATAGTTCCAATCTTCTGAGCCTGTTCTACAAGTGCCTGAACATTATCAGCATCCTGCTTTGACTTGACTACCTGGCTCTGAATGCCTTCAATAGTCATTTTTACCTTTTTTACACCTTCATTGGTTGTATTGCTTGACTGATTTGCATTAGCAGCAGCGCTTTCACAGTTCTTGGCAATATCAGATGTGGTTGATACCATCTGATCAGCTGCTGCAGCAACGGTAAGTGCACGGTTCTGTGTTTCAATTGAGCTGTTGTTCATATAATCAGAATCGTTGTCAATGCTCTTAAAGGATTCCTGAAGTTTGTCGGCATGCTCCTTAATAAGAATTACATTCTTCTGCCAGTCTTCACGCATTTTTTCAAGAGAACTGATAAGACGTCCAAACTCATCAGTACGTCCTCTTGCACTCATCTGTACGGTTAAATCACCTTTGGCAATAGTTTCAGCATTTCTTACGCAGTACTTTAAGATGCTAACGATATTACGTGGCAATACATATGAGATATATAAGGAAAGCATTACAGCAATTGCAGTAATAACAAGAATGTAAATGCTTGAATTTGAACTTGCTAAAATGTCAACCTGAGAACTTACACGCTGAAGGGTCTTGTCAACAACCTTGTCAACCATGCTTACCGCACTGTTAACAGAAGGGTAGAACTCTTCACCAAAGCAGGTTCTAGCCTGAACATTGAATCCTCGAGCCATCATTGGTTCGAGTTTTTTCTTGTAAATATCTGCAGTCTGAAGGAGAGCTTCCTTCATATTGTCAATCTCTGCTTTATCTTCATCAGTTACAATTACATTGTCCATTGCCTTCTGAAGCTTAGCAAGTGCTTCATCAGCAACAGCAGCTGCAGCTGGATTATATGAAGATAAATCAATATTAAATCCCATGATGATATCACGGAAATTGTTTGCGGCTTTTGAGACTTCTGTTACTTTGCCATATGAATTCTGGAATTCTGAATGAGCATAAGCTGCTACAGATTTTGACTGACTGCTGTTGAATAAAGCAGTAATTGATATGATAAGAGTTAATACTGTTACTGCAATAAACGCAAGTGCCAGTTTTAACTGAACTCCGATATTATTCATAGCTCACCTTGTACTGATTTTACTTAATTATTGTAGTGTTTGAATCTGTTCATAATGCAAACAAATTCATTTGGTAATTTTAAGTGTATTTCTTAAAAAAAGCACTATTTATATGATTATAAAGAAAAATAGATGTATATAATTCTTAATTTGCAATACAAATCACATAATTGTGTACTTCCATTTATATGTAACGACGTTTATAAAATTTTTTGTAATGAGTAATCTGAAAAGATAATGTATACTTTGGATTAGATAACATTAATATGTGAGGTTTTATGTTTTCAATTGTAATTCCAACCATGCAAAAGGATGTTGAGGTATTAAACAAGCTTTTAGCTCAACTGCAGGAAGATGAATCTGTAGGAGAAATTCTGGTTATTGATAACTCCTGCAAAGGCTTTGAATGCACTTTTGATAAAGTAAAAGTTCTGGTTCAGAAAGAAAACCTCTTTGTAAATCCTGCCTGGAATTACGGTATAAAGGTATCATCACCTGAGTATCCATATTTTGGTGTCTTAAACGATGATATTATTTTTCCAAAGAATCTTTTCAAAGACGTTAAAGCTTTTCTTGATAAAGCTGATGAATCTGTGGGTCTTGCCGGTATTGACTGTGCTGTAAATACTCCAAAAGAGCAGTTTGACACATATCCAGATGACTGTGATACCAGATTTGAAGTTATGGAAAAGCTTGCCGGTTTCTGGGGCTCAGCCTATTTTGGCAATAAGAAGAATTATATTCATATTCCTGAGGAAATGAAGGTATTCTACGGAGATCATTATTTATTTACATACAATATTAAAGCTGGTCGTCAGAACTATAAAATCACCAATATCAGTGTAAAGCATCTTGAGTCTCTTACTTCACACAGCTCAAAATTCCTGTCAGATTTATTCAAGCAGGATCGCAAGTGGTGTATTAAGTATGATGGTGTGGAGCACCAGAAATTATCATTTCTGCAGAGAATTCTTTCATTGACATATTATCATGAGCATTATGTATTCTGTATTTTAGGTCTTAAGTTGAAATTCAGATGCAAGCGCAGTTAGTATGGAGCAATTGTGCGGTTTTATTGTAAGGATTGCAGTTTTCTTTTTAAGATCACTTCATCTTAATCCTTCACCAAGAGTAATAGGGCTGTTGGATGAATTTATCAGATTCAGCCTTATTGGTCTTTCTAATACGGCAATATCTTTCTTTATTTATATTACGGCCCTGTATCTTTTAAGACTCTCTTCATATTTGACCGGATTTGAATATTTAATTGCATTTTTCATATCTTTTGTTTTAAGTGTATTATGGAGTTTTTACTGGAATAAAAATTTTGTTTTTAAACTAAGACAAAATACTAATTTATTTCAGGCACTTTTAAAAACCTACATTTCTTATTCACTGACTGGTTTAATTTTAAGTGGAATAATGCTTTACGTTCTAGTTGATATATTAGGTTTTTCTGAAGTATTTGCTCCTTTAGTAATTCTTATGATTACTGTACCTTTAAATTTCTTTTTAAATAAATTCTGGTCTTTTAAATAGACAAAAATACTGTAAAATACCGATTGAATGAGTATTTGTTGAATTAAGAGTCATTATTGAATTTATGATCTTTAGATTGTTTAAATATCTAACAGCTTTATTGTTATGTTCATTATTGAGCAGCAGTGCATTTGCACTTAAAGTTGGTGTATCTATGCCAAGTACCCATCTTGCTCGATGGTCATATGACGGTCGTTATTTAAAAGAATACCTTGAACAGGCAAATCATAAAGTTGATGTCAGGTACGCTAATGATAGTGATATTGCCCATCAGATAAATGATATTAGAAATCTTATTGAAAGCGGCTGTGAAGTGCTTGTAGTTGCTCCTGTTGATGGTGTTAATTTAATTGCTGTCCTTGAAGAAGCAAAAGCAAAAGATATTCCTGTTATCGCATATGATCGCCTGATTATGGGAACAGATGCAATTAAAGCATATGTAACCTTTGATAATTATAAAATCGGTCAGTTGCAGGCAAATTATATTGAAAAAAAGCTTGCGCTTTCATTCATAGGATCTAATTCTGCTAATATAGAAATTTTTGAAGGCGATATTTCAGATAGATGTGTTGATTACTATTACAGGGGAAGTATGGATGTTTTAAAACCATACTTTGATGAAAAGAAGCTTTTCTGTTTATCTAATCAGACAAAACTTGACGATGTAACAATTGTAAACTGGAGTTCTGATCTTGCTTATGAGCGAATGAAAATGCTCATTAAAACTAACAATTATGGTCCTGCCTCTACTAATACTAAGCTAGATGCCGTACTTGCTGCAAATGATTCTGTTGCAAATGGTGTGATTAAGGCTCTGCTTGAAGCTGGATATGATAAATCCAGGATGCCTGTAATAACTGGTCAGGATTGTGATCTTGATTCTTTGTTTTACATTAAGACTGGTCTTCAGTCAATGTCTGTTTTTGTTGATGTCAGATTGCTTGCAAAGAATACTGTCAGAATCGTTAATTCATTTGCAGAAACAGAAACTATTAACGACTACGACAGGCTCAGTTATTTTAATGGCGTAACTAATATTCCTGCATTGGTAAGTGAACCTGAAATTGTAACCAAAAAGAAGATTAAGAGCGTATTATTTGATTCTGGCTATTATTCTAAAGAAGATAATGCAAAGCTGAAAAAGAGAATTAAAGAAAGTCGCAAATAGTATTTTGTTGTTATAAAAAGGCTGTTATGTTGTGCAACAGCATACTTTGGAGATGTATCTGCACAAAGCAATGCAGTACTTACAGGTACAAACAGTAACTGGAGTTAAAGTATGAGAGTAATGGATCGTCTGGCATTCTTTGGAAAATCAGGCGTAGAAATTAAGAATGGCAACTTAAGTTTTGATTATGAACTTCAGATGTCAGCTCATAAGACAGCAAATGCATTGTCTGTACAGGCAAAATACCTCTTCTAAACAAAAGAGACAGTAAAAACAAAAGACAGTATTCGATTAAAATTCGATACTGTCTTTTTTATTGTCTTTGATACAGTCAATGAACCAGACTTATAGTGCTAACACTGGCAAGTCAGCTTATGCCTGTTTAAAGCTATTAGTATTACTTAGATATATTCAGAAATATAAATTAAGAGTTTTCGGATTATGAGGTCAAAATAAAACCCGTTTTAAACTTTGTGTTAAAAACGGGTAATATATTGAAACAAACTAATCAATAAATAAAGACTAATGTGCCATTACATACTTCATGAATTTGAGTTTTGTAGCATCATCAGCTTTATTATAAAGATTAACTAACTTTCTGTATGTCTCATCGTTAATCTGCTGATTCTTCTTTCCTGAAGTTGATGTTGACATGGCTGAATTATCAACGCCCATAGGTTCCATGGTTAAACCTTTGCTTGCAGCTGCATTCTGAGCATTTGCAAAGTTTTCTGCGTTAGCCTCAATTGTTGGAGCACCGTATTCAGTCATACCAAGCTGTTTTTCGCCATTTGCAACCTGTGACGGTGCATATAAGCGGTTTAAATTAGCCAGCTCCTGCTTATAGTCTCTCATTAAGGAGAATCCTTTATCAGAGGTTAAAATGTAATAATAAGCTTCGCTCTTTGGAATAACCTTTTCGCTGGTATTATCAATCAGGGTTATCTTCTGCATATGAACATAGGCTTTAGCCTGGGACTCGTTGGCTGGTTTCTTGTAGTCAAAAGTAATAACCTGATCCTTTTTGATGTTTTCAATATCGATAACTACGGGATCAATTGCCTGAACCAGACGTGTATCTGATCCTGATCTGAAAGTATCTTTAAAAGTTAAAACAACCTGATGCTTACCAGGTGTAAGACTGATGAGTCTACTGAAACGGCTGTAGTTTGATGGATCAGAGATACCATCAACAAGTTCAACATTATAGTGAACTGGAACTTTAAAGCCGGTTTCGGCGATAGCACTCATTGAAGATGCAACTGCCAAACCAAGGATTGTTCCTTTTAAGATTTTAGTTAACATATTTTTTTCCCGATTTTTTATCCTGTTACTATATTAGCATTAAATTAACTTAATATGCGTACTCTGCACCAATTAAAGCTTTAGTTTTATCAAATGAGTACTTTTTGATCTGTGCCTCTGTATAGAACTCATCTGGTTTTGAATTGATATCAAAGGTTGCCTCTGCAAATACCTTGAAGTTTTCAGTCACCTTGTAGTATGCACCTAAATTCAAATCAGAGATAATATTTTTGTCGTTAAATCTCTTGACTCCATATCCTCCAGAAATGGTTATGCCATTGTCAAAAGAGTAGGCTGCAACTGCATCAATTGAGTTTATATGATGAGTAAAGTATGAGTATTTGGTTCTGGTATAGTTTAAAGCAGCATAAAAGCCTTCACCAAAGTTGCCATAGGCAATAGAAATACCTCTGTCAGTTTTCCAAGAAGGGGTTCTGTCAAATCCAGACTTTAAAAGGCCATCATCATTGGTGTACATTTTAGTCATGTTTTTGCTATAGTAGTTCTTCATGGCTGATGAGTCGTTTTCTCTCAAGTCATAATAGGAAATACCATATGAAACAGAAAAGCCGTTGGCTGTTCTGGTAGCAACAGAGAATGCAGCACCGTTTTTGATATTTACTGGAGTATCGTTAACCTCATCCTGAGCAAACTGATATGATGCTCTTACATCCCATCCCATTGCTGAAATTGAGTACATCACAAGACCTGGAAGCTGATCGCCAAAGGCATAGTGATCATTTACTCTCATATCAAGTTCATCAAATATATCAGTAACACCTGCAACAGTGTAGTAGGCATTATCACCGCGACCTAAGGTTAATGTACCATACTGCTGAGCATCAAGACCTACGTACTGGTATCTTGCCTTGATCTTTTCTGAACCGTTTGAACCGGTTGGCATCTGCCATTCACTTACACCGATAGCATAAAGCTGATCATTGATTTTAGTTCTGCCAGAGACACCAAAGTTTACAGCCATTAAAAGAGTATTGCTCTGATTTTTCTTTTCGGTTGCACTTTTGATAACTCTTGCCGCGTGATTAGAAAGACCTAAAGCAGAAAAGTGTCCAAAGATATCAAGTTGAGTACCGTCTTTGTCATATACAACAGCGCCCTGAGCCTGCATAGTAAAGATTGCCACACAAAGGGGAGTCAGTAATAATTTCTTGTTCATAATTTTTTTGATCCGATAAAATTTTGATAGATTATATCAAAAAATAAGTCTCTGTAGCTCAGTAACGTCTTTTGCCCTGAATTTGGCATTCCATGTGTTAATATCCGGACACTCTTTCATTCCATAACCCCATAAGGCGATGACACTGTCGCATTGAGCTGCGTTTGCTGCAAGAATATCGTTTAGATGATCTCCAACATATAAAGATTCATTTGGGGAAACATCAAGAAGTGAGCATGCTTTTAAGATTGGCTCAGGATGAGGTTTTGAGTGTGTAAGAGAGTCACAGCCTAAAATAAGTTCAAATTTTTGTGAGAACGTAAATTTTGATAAAACCTTTACCGCCATATTGTAGTACTTGTTTGTTACTACAGCTGTTTTAATTCCTTTTTCATGAAGTTTTTCAATAAGTTCAGATATACCTTCAAATGGTACCGTCTTATCGCAGATATGTTCAGTATAGTAATTTGCAAAACAGTCTCTCATCACTGTCTCTACACCTGCACTTTCCCACTGTTCTTCAGGAACTGAAAGCTTCATCATTTCTCTCATTCCGGCAGTTACTTTGGTTCTTAAAACCTCTTCATCTAGTTCATTAAAACCGAATTTTGCAAGGGTGTAATTACATGCTGACATAATATCAAGCGCTGTATCTAAAAGAGTGCCGTCGAGGTCAAAGATTACAGATTTATATTTCATAGATGTTCTAATTTTTGCTAATATACTTTTGCTAGATGATAATTCAGGTTATTTTAATTAAATTTTTGAGATTATATCAATGTTAAATATCGTAAATATCCCTAATTTTGATGAAAGAGTTAATAAAATCACATCAGCTGTTTCAAGCATTGAGAATTTCCCTAAAGAGGGGATTCTGTTTCGTGATGTATCAACTTTGATTAACAATGCTGAAGCTTTCAGGGAAACAATTGATCTCTTTTACGATATTTATAAAGATGAAAAAATTGATTGCGTGGCAGCAGCAGATGCTCGCGGATTTATTTTTGGTGCAGCCTTAGCCTACAGACTTGGCACTGGAATGGTAATGATTAGAAAGAAGGGTAAACTTCCAGGTGCTACCGTAAGTGTTGATTACAGCCTGGAATACGGCACTGGCACTCTTGAAATTAAAGATAATGCCTTAAAGAAAGGTCAGAAGGTTCTGGTTTTAGATGATCTTCTGGCAACAGGTGGTACTGCAGGTGCCATGATTGAGCTTTGCAGAAAGTTTGGTGCAGATATTCATTCTTTTGGCTGTGTAATTGATCTGTTTGATTTGGGTGGTGCCAAATATTTAAAAGATAAGTATAATACTAATACAGTAAGCTTAATTAAATTCCCAGGTCACTAAAGATTATATGTCGTTACAAGAAAGCGGATACGAGGCTCTGGCAAGAAAGTATCGTCCTCAGACCTTTGATGATGTAGTAGGTCAGGAACATGTCATTGCCGCATTAAAGAATTCATTTGAAAATAATCGTATCCATCATGCATACCTTTTAACTGGTACTAGAGGTATCGGTAAAACTACTATTGCAAGAATTATTGCAAAGTGTCTTGAGTGTGAGGGAGGAATTACTGTAAATCCTCATACACAGGACGATGAGAACTGCTGTTCTATCTGTAATGCCATTGCAAACGGCAATTTTCCTGATGTTATAGAGATTGATGCCGCTTCTCAGACTAAGGTGGATGATACCAGAGTGCTTTTAGAGAATACTCAGTATCCACCAATGCAGGGCAGATTCAAGATATATATCATTGATGAAGTGCATATGCTCTCATCTAGCTCCTTTAATGCTCTTTTAAAGACTCTTGAAGAACCTCCTGCATACGTAAAATTCATTCTTGCAACAACTGATCCACAAAAGATCCCTGCAACTGTATTATCAAGATGTCTGCAGTTTCAGTTGAAGGCACTGTCTGTACAGCAGATTGCATCAAGGATCGTTGAGATTACCAAAAGAGAAGGTATTGCCTGTGAGAAGGAAGCTTCTGTTGTTATTGCAAGAGCTGCCCGTGGCAGTATGCGAGACGCTTTATCCTTATGTGATCAGGCTATAGCTTTGGGCAATGGTGTGCTCTCAAGAGTCAGTGCAGAGCAAATGCTTGGTGAATCATCAGATTCTATGATCTGCAATATACTTGAGCTTTTAAAATTAAATTCTCAGGTTTCTCTTGAAGATGTACTTAACAAAATTAAAGATCGCTCACCTAACTATAAAAATCTTTTAGATACTCTTATTGTTACATTGCACGATCTGGCTTTGTATCAGATGTTAGGTCAGAACTCTGAAAACAATTTCCTTTCAACCCCAGAAGAAACTCTTTCAACTTATGCAAGAGTATTTTCTCCTGAGGCTCTGCAGCTTTACTACCAGATCAGTTTACAGGGCCTTGAAGAACTTAAGATTGCAAGCGACGGCTCAATTGCATTTGAGATGACCGTACTGCGTCTAATCGCCTTTACACCCGAAAAAAAAAAGATTGGATAGGTGAAGAAGATACTCAGTTTGTTGAGTATCTTAATCCAACCGGCGATTTCTATACTGATCCTAAACTTCTTGATCTTGATTCAAACAGGCTCCCTCAATTATCAGAATCAGTTTTGGCTGAGCTTAAAGCCAAGGCTTTGATGTTTAAGGAAGAACTTCAAAAAGCTTCATCACAAAAAACTACAGTTCCGGTAAAAGAAGAGTCTGTTAAAGTAAGTGAAACTTCTGAACAATTAAATCAGACCATAGATAATGGCAGTGCCGATTTGTTTGCTATGCTTGATGATCCAGCCCCTATAGATAGTGGAAAGACAGAAAGCACACAAGCAGATAGTGATACTGATTCTGAAATTACATTCTCTGAAGAAATAAAGAACTCGCATGATGAGAGTGTATCTGTAAATGATGATAATTTTGATTCTGAGGACAAAGAAGCAGTCTCACTTTCAACATCTGAATCTGCTGCTCCAGAAGAGTCTTTAAACTGTGATAACACTTTTTCAGACAGTACAGATGGTGTTCCATTTGATGTAAAGGAAAGTGCTCTTACAAAAGAAAAAACAGTCATTGCTTCAAGTGAGAATTCAAAGATTATAAAGAACTCCTTCAAAGGAGATGATCTTGATGTACTGATAAGTGCATTTGAACATACTGTAAAGAATACAGTTACATCTATTGCCAAGCCTAATGCTTCAAAATATGCAGATGAGTTAAAGCGTATTTTAAAGAAAGAGGAAATTGTATCTGATGTAATTCCAAAAGCGGTTTCCATAAATGCAGGAAGACTTTCAGAAAATACCAAAATTACTGTAACTGAAAATTCAGCCCTGATTGAAGATGTCTTTAATTATCTTGATTTAATTAAAGCAAAGTCAGATGAGCTTGTATTAAAGATTTCTAAGAACAGCTCTGCTCCTGTTAATGATGCAAAATCACATATAGAGGGAATTTCTGCTGTTGTCTCTGATATAAACAGCATCAACAAAGAGTTGTCGGATGATGCACCTTCAAAAAGCGTTTTAAGTGCAATAAGTAAACTACCTTCCTTTGATGAGAATGGAAATATTGTTGCTCAAAATCCTGTAGAAGAAACAACTGAGTTTAAGTTAGAAGCTAAGGAAGAACCATTATCTGCAGATGAACTGCTGTTAAAAGCACAGGAAGCCGCCAGAGCTCAGCTTATGCTTGATCAGAATTTAAATGAAAAGCTGTTAGCAGAGAGCAAGGAAATTAATGCCAAAACCAATCTCGCTGAGCTTTTAAACAGTGATGAGCCTGTCAAGAATGAAGTTGCCTACAATAAGGATGGCGATGTTTTAATTGAAGATAATATCGAAGAATTAAAAAATGTCGCTTCATCCTGTAATGATGCTGTTGCCGATGCAACAGTAAATGAAATTACTGACAGTAATGATACTGCAGACTTAATTTCATCAAATGATGATGTTTTAGTTGAGCCTTTTAATCAACTTACAACGCTTCAGGATGCTTTAAATATCGAACTTGGCAGAAAAGTGAATGTTTCATCATATTCTGTTGTAAGTGAGGGCAAAAATAATTATTCTGATGCTCTGATTCAGGCTGTAAACGCTAGTCTTTCAGGTAAATTTGGCTCTAACAGAAATGTGGTAGAAGGCGTTATACCAGAAAGTAAATCAGTTGAGTCAGCAGAAGCTAAAACTGTTCCTTTAGAAGAGCAAATCAAAGAGCCTTTTGAAATTGTTCCTGAAGTTGAGCCAGAATATGTAAAGGATATTCCTGTTTTATCTGAAGCTCAAAAGACTATTGTTGATAGTAAAACTCAGGCTCATTCATCTAATGTTTCAGGACCTTTGCTGAATTCAGCCTTAACAGGGGGTAATAATACTAATTTCCCTGTCAAGGACGGCAATCCTAGGGCGTTAAAATCAGCAACACTGAAGATCATTGAAGAAGATCAGCAATTTGAAAATCGCAGGCTAGGAAGAAAGCTTGAGACCAGTGATTTTTATCCTAAGGTAATTGAAAGTTCTCAGTGGCTTAAGACTATACGCAATGCTGGTTACACAGATGGTCCGATGTATTCAACTCTGTGTTATGCCAACCGCAAGATAAATCCAAATGATGAATATGACTGGACTCTTGAGGTTTCATCAGACTTTGAGTTTTTAACCAAGGCCCCTGAGTTTTTACATAATCTGCAGACTAAGTTTTCTATACTTATGAATCATCCTGTGAAACTGTCAGTTAAAATTGTGGAAGGCGTACCTTTTGAATGCCCAGAAGATCTTGCAAGAAAATGGTATTTAAAGGAACTTGAGAACTCAAGGATCAGGATAAGAGAGAATGTTGTGTTAAACCGTCTGTTAACTAATTTAGGTGAAGATGTGAATACCATAAACCTCACCTTATACACTCAGGAAGATAACTGATAAAAAAAGACTGCAGTTTTTGCTGCAGTCTCCATTATTATTCAGTTAACAAAAGATTAATCCCAGCCTTCTGCCTCATCTTCTTCAGACTCGGTATCGTTGCCAGAATTTAACTTCATTGAGTTCCATACACGGTTGGTGATCTTGGTAACCTTTGAAGTTGTTGGTGTCAGGAAGTACATCTTTTCCATTTTCTCAGCAGGAATATTTAAAGATGGATTATCCTTTAAGTCCTGATCAAGTCCTGAAATAGCAGCCTTTACAGGAACCATGTAACGAATTTCGTTGGCATTTTTGGTTGCAGCTTCTGGATCAAGCAGATAGTTAAACCATGCTGAAGCCTGATCGTAGTGATCAGCATTTGCAGCCATGGTCCAGCAGTCAAACCAGAATACAGAGCCTTCATCAGGGATCACGTACTGAACATCAATGTTATTTGATTTTGCTCTCTGGGTTGCCTGAAGAACGTCACCTGAGTAGCCAATTGCCATACAGATTTCACCTGAAGCAAGATCGTTAATATAACGTGATGAATGGAAGTATGAAACATTTGAAGCAAGCTTGGTTAAAAGCTCTAAGGCATCATCATAATCTGATGCTTTTTCTGAGCTAGGATTCTTGCCTAAATAATGCATTACAGTTGAGATAACTTCAATTGGAGAATCAAGTACAGCAATACCACACTGCTTTAACTTGTGTGCATTCTCTGGCTTGAAAAGAATATCCCATGAAGTGATCTTGAAGTCCTTACCAAAGATCTCTTCAATCTTCTGACGGTTATAACCGATACCAACAGAAATCTCAGTGTATGGGAAGGCATACTCATTATCAGGATCGATAGTAGCAAGAGCCTTCATTCTAACAGGATCAAGATTTCCCCAGTTTGGGATCTTTGATTTATCAAGCTTCTGCAGAGCACCTGCTTTTGCAAGACGTGGTACATAGTAGCTTACCATCATCACAGCATCAAAGCCTGATTTGCCAGAGAGAAGACGAGCTTCCACCATCTCGTTGCTGTCAAAAACAGCATAATTTGCCTTAAAACCAGTAGCCTTTTCATAATCGGCAACAGTGTTTTCACCGATATAGTCAGACCAGTTCCAGATATTTACATCAGCATCAGCGTTATCAATAAGGACACTTCCGTCCTCGTCCTTAACCGAAACGCTGCAAGCCTCATAATACGGAACTGCCGGTACCTTATAGCCCCAATCCCACGATGCTCTTGATTTTGAAACGTGCTCTGCAACAGGCTCGGTCACGAACTTCATAACGCCGTCGCTCTGATCTTTTGTCGTGATAGCTATTACAGGTATGCTATCACCCACATTTTCAACTCCGCATTCAAACACATCTGCATCAGTTACAGAAGTCTCAGGCTCGGATACAGGCTCCTTGTTTTTATGAATCCTTGTTTTCCTCGCCGTGCG
>ONCB01000054.1 GCA_900316175.1 uncultured Succinatimonas sp. | reverse complement strand
ATAATGAAATAGAAAAGTTAAAAAATGAGAGGAATTCATTAGATTCAAGATTAAAGGCATTAGAAAGTAAGGGACCAGAGAGTGATTCAAAAAAGATCGCAGAATTTAAAAATAAAATAAATGATCTGGAACAGAACATTGTGGTCAATGGTCAGCTGCTTGCAATCAAGTCAGAAGATGAGATCAATCTTAGTGCCAAGAAAATATCTATAGATGCAGGTGACTCATTTACCATTAAGTGTAAGGATTCAACCATATCTATTGATAACGAAGGTACTGTTTCAATCATTGGTACTAATGAAGTTTCAACCAAGTGCGGTACAGGAGCTGTTTCTGTTAAAGATGATGATGTATCTCTTAAAGCTTCAATTTTTAACAATACTCTGCAGCCTTGGACTTCTAATTTATCAGTAAACTCACTTTCTGGTATTAAACTTAATGGTCCAGCAGTCGCTGTTAGCTCAATAACTGGATTTACAGCAACAGATTACTGGGGGGCAACTTTTAAGATGTCATATGGAACTATCACCACTACAGGCCTTAAGTGCTCTATGGGAAGTGTAACACCTGTTGACTTGTCTTGGCATGCAATGTCAGGCATAAAATATATTGCAGATGGTATCACTTCAATTGCTGCTGCGGGTAAGGATAAGGAAAAGGCTAAAAAAATTGTTAACTCCTGTTTTAATGGTGTTTATTCTGTTCTTAATGATATAAAGTGTATTACAAAGTTATCTTATAAGAATAATGCCAGCACTGCTCAAAAAAATATCGCAGTTGCTGAAGGTATCGCACTGATAGGAGATCTTTGTTTTAATTTAAACAATCTTATACTTGAGTGTATGAGTCAGACAGAAAAGTTTAAGTATTTGGCAAAGAAAGGAACTATGGATAGTGGTACATCTGTTATTCAGAAGTTTAAGATGGCTCAATGGACTCTGGCAATACTATCTAAACTTCCTGCATGGGCGAGTGCTTCAATTTTTGGATCCTACGTAGGAGGAACGTCTGCGCCTTCTTTAACGGTAAATACTAATTCAATTAAGTTTGCTGCTGCTGAAGTTACAAGTGCGTTCGGTATTAATGGTAATCAACAAGCTGAGGCTACAACAAAAATAACTGTAGACTATGGTAAACAACTTGCTATTGGAACTGCAGTTCTAGCTGGTGCAACTGTATTAGGCTCTGTTATTATGGGTTGCTTGAGCAACAAAGATAAGTAAATTACATATTAAATGAAGTCGGAGGTTGATTATGGGTAGTCTTACTTCTGAGGAATCAAAAAGAATTAATGATATAGCCATTGGTGTGGCAACAGGTGTTACTGCCTCAGTAGCTGCAGGAATTGCAATTGATGTTCTTTGTGGTATTTTAACCACAAATTATGAAAACAAGACGATTGCCGGTGATGTTGTAATGAAACCAACCAAGCAGGAAACAGATCTTCAGTCTAGCAAGACCGGCGCGTTCATCAAATGATGCGGTTGTAGCTAAAGACGATGTTTCTGCACAAAAGGGTAATGTTGATGCAACCAAACAGCAGGCTGATGCGAATACCACAGATGCTATTGCTTCAGATTTAGGTGCTTCTGCCATGAAGACTAAAGCTGGTGCAATGGATATTGCAACTAAGGCTATGAAACTTAACTAATCTTTGCTTAAGTTACAATTTAATTATTAAGGATGCATTCTTTGATTGCATCCTTTTTAACATCATTGTTGTTACATTCTTTTTTCATTATCTGATTTCTTAAATTATTTCCTTCCATAAAATAATAAGGCCAGTTTGAAACTGGCCTTATAAAGATAATTACACTTTACTGTTTATTAGCTGATTACGTTTAAGAAACATAAAGCTAAAGCTAGACATACTACAGAGATAATTGAACCTGCCTTTAACATATCCTGATTCTTGATGTATCCAGAAGCATAGGCAAGAGCATTTGGTGGTGTACTGATTGGCAGTGACATACCAAAAGATACGGTAATAGCAAGGATCATAATAATCTTGGAGAATTCAAAGCCACCTGAGAGATCAACATTAATTAACACTGCTACTGCAATTGGTAACATTAAGTTTGCAGTTGCGGTATTTGAAATGAAGTTTGATGCAAACCAGCCGATAGAGCAGAGAATTGCGATTAACAGGAAGTTTGAATACTGTGAGTAGTCAACGATGTTAGCAAGTACGCTGGCAAGTCCGGTTTTTCCTAAGGCGTCACCTAAGGCAATACCACCTGCTACCAGCCAGATTACGTCCCAGTTCATGGTTCTGATATCATTTGCAACGATAACACCGGTACAAGTGAATGCTAAAAGAGGAATCATAGCAATAACATAGCTGTTGATACCGTGTAACTGTTCAGTCATCCACAGTAAGATGGTAAGAGCGAATATAATATAGGTTACATAAGCCTGCTTTGACTTTAAGAACTCACCTTCAATATTTAGATTGATGGTCTTCTCTTTGAATGGGAAAATGATATTTAAAATTAACCAGCTTATGAATACGCAGATAACTGCCAGAGGGAAACCATAAGCCATCCACTCTAAAAATGAAATTGCGTTTTCGTCGGTTAAATAGTTTAAGGCAATTGCATTTGGTGGAGTACCAATAGGGGTCGCAATACCTCCGATGTTGGCTGAGAATGGTACTGATAAAACCATAGCCTTGATACCAGGATCATCTTTCTTGATGATAGAAAGTACAGGAGCTACCATTGCAAGCATCATAACTGTGGTTGCAGTATTTGACATAAACATACCAAAGCATGCGGTAATTGCCATAATACCCAGCATTAAGAATTTTGGATTATTTCCAAAAGGCTTTAAAAGGATTCTTGCAAGGTTAACATCAAGCTTGTATTTGGTTGCACCAATGGCAAGACCGAAACCACCTAAGAACAGAATGATAACTGGTGATGAGAAGCAGTTTAAAATGTTCTTGAAAGACAGCATATGCTCGCCGTCAACTTCTTTTAAGATTCCTCTTAAAGGGAATACAGCTGAATCTGATACCAGAATACATAATGATGAAATGATAACCAGAGCTGTTGCATAAACAGGGATTGGCTCAAATAACCAGCATAAAGCACCGAATACGAAAATCACAAGTACAATGTGCTGTACAGGTGAAAGCGCAAGTGTCTGTGGAAACATTACAGGAAGAGCTGCAATAAAGGCACAGAAAATTCCCATTAAGAACAGCTTAAATAGACTTTTTTTCATAGTTACTCCAAAAGAAGGTAATTTAATTACCTAAATTAAGTTGTTATAATTTTCGATTTAAAAAAAAGGTATGGATAGATCGATTAACAGAAATTTGAATATTGAACACAATAAATATTTTGTTTTTTTAATGGAGTAAACATTTTGTCTGCCAAAAGTTCTTTTTTTTGTTTTGAAAATGTCTTTTTTTAGCCAGTTACATAAAAAAAGAGAAAGCTTGTACAGTTGCTTTCTCTTACATAAATAATCTCAGATTGTGTTACTGTTTAAAACAAGCCTGAAAGCTTTATTTTTTCAGTAGCTGCCTTAGTGTAGTTTTCCAAAGCTTCATTTGTGATTTTCTGGTACTGCTCTTTGGTATCAGTAATAACCTCACGACCAAACTTTGAACTCAAATACATATGTCTTTGAAGATTTCTGTTCTGCATGTATACATCAGTAGTTACATCAACTTTCATATTACAGGTAACCTTTGACATCTCAGTCCAGGCCCAGAAGTTCTTGATGCTTGCTGCAACAACTATTACATCTGACTCATCTGCGTCAGCAGCCATATCTGTAACTACCGCGTAACCAGCATCAGAGAATGCTTTTACAAGGTGTTCTTTAACAAGCTGCGCAATATCTTTTCCTGGAGCTACTAAAATACCAGCCTTTTCTTTTGCCAAAACAGGGGTGAATGTTGCGTATGCTCTTGATTTGTACTCTTTGCTTAACTGCAGTCCGTTAGGAATTGATAAATCCTCAGAATTGTTAACAAACATGCGGTTATCGGTTACATCCGCAACATAGACAATCTTTTCCTGAACTACATTGCCATTTGAAATAACAGGTGCGCCTTTTAGGTCAAGTACATAATTGCTGCTGGTACAGCCTGTAAAGAATAGACAAGTTACTGCTGTACACAGTAAAAGTTTTAATAATTTCATGATTTTTTCCTTTTAAATATTAATTTTTATATTTGCTGATTTGAGGACATTAAAAGAGCATCAGTCAAATTTAATAATGTGGAGGTGGAACCTCATCCTTCTCAGAACGTGTTGCATATGGATCACCAACTTTTGAATAGAGAATTTTAAACTGTCTTTCCAGTTTATCTAGCCTGTCATAAAGATTGGTAAGTTCCATACTCTGTGAATCAAGCTGTTCTTCAAGCCAGGAGATTTTCTCTTCTAGAGCGATGATTTTTGCGTCTTTATCCATATTATTAAACTTCTTTTTTATGCAATTTTAAAGTGAGGTCAATTATAATGGAAATCATCATAATTTGTTTAAAAGCAGGAAAAATATGTCAGCACATGAATTAGTCGATATTATCGATGAGAACAATAACGTTATAGAAACTGTTGAACGACACATCATGAGAAGAGATTCTCTGCCTCACAGAGCTTCATATATTGCACTTCGTGATCGTCAGGGAAAATTCCTTGTTGAGATAAGAACCTTATGCATGGATTACGCTCCAGGCCTGTTTGATGCATGTATCGGTGGAGTCATGCAGCATGGAGAGGATGAGATTGAAAGTGCCAAGCGTGAACTTTTAGAAGAAGTTGGAGTAAACGCAGATTCTGATAAGGTTTCTTTTACTGCACTTGGAACATACTGCCTTCCTTCTTCAAACGGTAAATATGTTTATGCCTACCTATATTATGCAGTTGCTGATGTAATTACAGTTCGTCAGATCTCAGAAGTATCTGGTGTAATGTTTATTGAAGAAAGTGAAATCCTAAGGCTTCAGGAATCATGCACTAAGGACAGTGTGACTGCCTTTAAAGAAATCGTATCAAGAGCAAAAGAAAAGGGAATTTATTAAAAAGTTCTCAAAATAAGCAAAAACCGAGCAATAGCTCGGTTTTTTTGATTTTTTAAAGCCAACCTTTCTTTTTGAAGAAGATGTAAGTGATCGCGGCTGACAGGATCATAAGTCCAATGGACAGAGGATAACCGTAGTACCAGTCAAGTTCTGGCATGAACTTGAAGTTCATGCCATACACAGATGCAATCCAGGTTGGAGGCATGAACACAACAGCTGCCACAGAAAAGATCTTGATGATACTGTTCTGCTTCTGATTGGTGTATCCCATGGAAGCTTCTAGCTGGAAGTTAATCTTGTTGGAAATAAACGATGTATGAGGCAGAATAGATTCAATATCGTTTAAAACTTCATCTACAGTTCTGGTTTGTCTGTCATCTAATGTGCTTTCAAAGGTTTTTCTGATGAACCTTAAAGCTCTTCTGGTATCGTACAAAGCCTGCAGGATATGGGAGTTTAACTCCTCCTGCATGACAAGTTCCTCAAGAGTCTGTTCTACTCGGGTGTCATCGATAATCTGATCAGATGTTCTTTCCAGAGTGCTGTATGCATCCTCGATTAAATCTGATAACTGATCAACTTTTAATTCCTGCAGAGTCAAAAGAATATCAAGGGCACATCTTATATCTATCTTATTGTGTCTAATGTAGTATCTTAAAAGACGAACAATAGAAATATCATCTTCACGGAAAGAAATCAAAAGATTCTTTCTCATTGTAAATGACATATTGACGCCACGGGTTTCGTTTGCAAGTCTCTGTGGGAATAAAGAGAGAATATGTACACCGTCAGGTCCTACTCTGAAACGAGATGATGACTCAATGTCATCCATTTCGTCTTCTTCAGGAACGTCTTCAACGAACAGTGTTTCAAGCCATGATCTTTCGTCATCATCAGGCTGATTAACATCAAGCCAGATAACGTCTGAAGGAATTGGCTCCTTAGTGGAAATGGCGATAACTGAAAGAGTATCGTCATCATTTAAACGGCATGCTGAAATCATTATTGATCTCCCTTTTATGCAGATTTTGTCTGCAGCTATTACGGGCAGTAAGCTGTGCAGAAGAACTGTTTTTTCTATAGCCTTTATACAATAAAAGTTAAAAACCTATAAAAAAGAATTTGCAATATATTCTAAATGCATACAAATTCAATTCTGTTTATGATTATTTGAATTATAGGAATTCTTTTTAGAAAAGAAGAGTAATTTTATTTTTCTGAACTGAAATTCTTCCAGTATGCTCCAAATTCAGGAAGAATATGCTCTCTTAACAACTCTACAACCCTGCCTATATCTTTTTCCTTAATGGCATTGGCAATTTCCTGATGTTCAATAATTGACTTTTGCATGTGCTCAAGATTGTTTCCAAGGAAATTTCTGGCTGTATTCATAATTGCGCTGATGCGGTTGAAAGAAGTAATAAAGTATGAATTGTCGCATAAGGACACTAAAGTCTCATGAAAAAGAGAATCCTGCTTTAAATATTCATCACCCTGATTTAATGCAAGTGCAAGACGCATCTGTAAAATGATTTTTTCTATCTGTTCAATAAGCTTATTCTGATTGATAGAGAAGGAGAGAATTACCCCCTGAGACTCAATTACAAATCGGAAATTTAAAAGATTGAGCAGTTCTTTATGGGTAAGTGAAAACACATAAGTGCCACTTTTTGCTTTACGGACAACTAACCCCTCCGCCTGAAGACGCTTTAAGGCATCACGGATTGGGGCTTTATTGGCTCCAAGATTCAGCTCCAGTGTTCTCTCTGAGATTTTTGCACCCATTGCAAAGGTGCCGTTTTCGATCATCTCTTTGATTCGCTGATAAATAATGTCTTTTTGTAAATTGTTGTCCATAGCAGTTTATTTAATTGCAAAAGCTTAAAGCATTATATATATAATCGTTACAAAATAGCTTTTATATATTTTATTAATCATAGTATAGCCTACAGATTTTGATGATGTTCACAAGATTTATAGATATCTGCTTTGAGTATATCTGTAATAACCAAAAGTCCTGGCTTCATAACACAAAACAGAAAGCTAAAAATATGAATTTAAATTTTTTACAAAAAAGAATTATTTTGGAGCAATTCAAAATAGCTATGTTCTAGAGTAGAGAATTAATGATGTTTTTTGCTAAAATTAAAACGAGTGTATTAATAACTGAGTATACATATGTTTGAAACTCTTGTTTTTATTCTTGTAGTTATGTTACTGCTCCTTGCAGCCCTAGATCTGTTTGTGGGGGTAAGTAACGATGCAGCAAACTTTTTAAGTTCAGCTGTGGGTACGCGCATTGCCCCTTTATTTGTGGTGATGATTGTGGCCTCTGCAGGTGTTCTGTTAGGTGCGACCTTCTCGTCGGGAATGATGGAAATTGCCAGAAAGGGTATGCTACATCCTGATCTCTTCACGTTTAAGGAAATTATTCTGGTATTTGCCGCAGTAGTTATTTCAGATGTGCTTTTATTAAACCTGTTTAATTCCTTTGGACTTCCTACTTCCACAACCGTTTCTATTGTTTTTGAGCTTTTAGGTGCTGCAACATTCTGTTCTTTCTATAAGGTTTCACAGGCAGATATGTCTCTTGCCGAGATATTCAACTATATAAAACTGGACAGAACAGCAACTATTGTTTCGGCTATTCTTTTATCTGTTGTACTTGCCTTTATCACAGGCATGGTTACACAGTTTATCAGCCGTGTGCTCTTTACATTCCGCTTTAACAGATCTGTTAAATATTTGGGCGGTTTATATGCAGGACTGTCTTTAAGTGCAATTGCTTACTTCCTGATTATGAAGGGTGCCAAAGGCGCTTCATTTATGAAGCCTGAATATATTGCGTATATGGATGCACATGTAAGTGAGATTATGTGGTCTGTATTTGCTGGTTTTGCCATAATCGGTCAGCTGATGGTTTTTGCAAAACTCAACGTATTCAAGATGATTATTCTATCTGGTACCTTTGCACTTGCTTTCTCTTTTGCAGGAAACGACCTTGTAAACTTCGTTGGTGTGCCACTTGCTGCCCTAGACAGTTTTAACCACTGGTCTGAAAGTGGCCTTGACGCTTCTGTTTACACCATGGACAGCCTTAACAGCTCAAGCGTAACCAGTACTATCTGGCTGTTTGCTGCAGGCTTTATTATGTGCGTAACCTTATGGTTCAGTAAGAAAGCCCGTCAGGTAGTTCAGACTTCGATTAATCTTTCTAATTCAACCACAGGTTCAAAAGAGCAGTTTGGTGCTTCAACCTTAGGCAGAATTATTACCCGAATGGGTCTGATTGTGTCAAAGTCTGTATACAGAGTTATTCCTGAGATAAGCCGCGGTTTTATCAGAAGTCGTTACAGAAAACCTCCAGTTGTAAAAGGTCAGGAGCCGCTTCCATTTGATTATGTAAGAGCGTCTATCAATCTTGTAGTGTCAGCAGCTTTAATTTCAATTGCAACTTCCTACAAGCTGCCTTTATCTACCACCTATGTATGTTTTATGGTGGCAATGGGCTCATCATTTGCTGATGGTGCCTGGGACAGAGAAAGTGCTGTTTACAGAATTTCAGGTGTAATTACCGTTATTGCTGGCTGGTTCTTAACCGGTATTTGCGCTTTTACCTTTGCCTGTTTTGTAAACTTTATCCTCTGTTACACAGGTTATGGTGCAGTATTTGTAGCCATGCCTTTAGTGTTTATGGTCATCATCTATACAAACTTCATCAGAAAGCCAAAGAGCCAGACCTCAAGCCTGATTCAGAAGGCAACTTCAGATAAGGAGATTCTGGATGTTGTATCATCATCAGTTCCTGGCTACTTTGAGAGGGATTTAAAGTGTATCAGAAACGCAGTGGATGCGTTCTTTGATGACAACGAGTTTGCTTTAAGAAAATATCGCAATAAGGCATCAAATATTCATGATGAGATTGCAGATGCAAGATCTGCTTACTATTCTCTTGCTAACACTTCTTCAAGAGCATATATGAACAAGAATATGAAGTCTGTTACCGGCAGTACTTCGGATGCTAAGTTCTTCTTCTATCTTGTATATTCAAATATGCTTGAAGCTGCAAAATCAGTTCATTACACTTTAGATTCTGCTGTAAATCATATTGCAAACCGTCACAGCGTGTTTGCTGTACGCTATATGAAGGACAGTATTTACGAGCTTCTAAAGCGACTTGAACAGATTGGCGATGATGTACAATCAATTGGTGTTGTAAATGATCTGCATAATGTTGAATTCATGATTAAGCATTCAAAGAAGCTTAACCGTGATATCGACAAGTGTCAGATTGAGCTTGTTTCCATTATTGGTCGCGAGCATGTATCTATGCATTCATCAGAAATGTACTTAAACTTCCTGCAGTGTATGCGAGATATGGCTAACCGCTATGTATCAGTGCTTACTCAGGAACGAGCCTTAGCTCAGATCGTATCAGGGGATGCTAATGCCGCGGACCTGGCTTCAAGTCAGCTTCAGTCTCCTGTATTAGGTCAGGCATTCAGATCTGATAGAGAAGATCTGGCTTTAGCTGAAGATGAATCTGTTTACACGCTGCCTCCATCTCCAGCTGCAATTGAAGCAATGAAAGCTGCTCAAAAGTAGCTTTCTGTCAAAAAACACTCTTGATTCATTTAATATCCTCGAGTTCTGTCCGTTAAAAACTTGAGGATATTGTAAACCTTTATAAAAGTCACAATTTATCCTCTGTGTAAGACCTATTATTCAAAATGTATGCTTTTTATTAAAATAGCTGATACTTTATATAACCATGCAACATATGTGTTATATATTTGTGTTATGTAGCTTTAATTATGTGACATATTTATTTGAATTGTGTCAAATTATTTGAATTTACTATACGCAGAAAATCAGTTTTTTGTCGATAATTAAGCATGTTCAAACATAATGCGGTTTGTTTTCATAACTGTATTTAATATTAATAAGGGATAAGTATATGTTAGGCTGGTTTAACAATCTTGCGGTTCGTGCCAAGTTGCTTTCTGCATTTATAGCCGTTATCGTTTTATCTATTTTAATTGCAGCAGTAGCACTGTTTAATCTTAACAGTATTCAGAATTCAATCGGTTACGCTGATAACACCCTAAAGAATGACTACGATCCAAACGTAGTTGTTAATGCAGATATCAGCGACGTTAATAACCAGTTGTTCATTTTCGTAAGTAACATTCGTGAATTTACTCCTGATAACCGTTCAAAAGTTAACGCTACATTAGATAAGATTGTTAAGGCTGTTAACGATATTGAAAAGAATCACGCTTCACCAGAAGCAGCTCAGTTAAAGCAGGCTGTTACCGAAGCTGCTGATAACTATCGCAGTCGCTTGATTCCAGTTTTAGAGCGTAACTTCCAGCCAATGGCACGTGGTATCTATACTGTAGAAATTTATCCAAAATTTATTCAGGCTCAGCGCTGCTTAGTTAAGATTAATGGTGACATTTTAGGTTCCATTATGACTAACTTAAATGAGTTAAATTCTAATGCTCCTGCAGTAATTGTTACCTTAACATCTGTAGCTGTAGTAGTTTTATCTCTGTTCGTTTCCTTCTTCTTAGCATCAATCTTCACCGGTGCTATCGGCAAGGCAATCAGAGTTACCGATGCTTTCGCACATGGCGATTTAACTCAGTCTGTTAAGACCAACTTAAAGGACGACTTTGGTCACCTCTTAAATTCTTTAGAGTCAATGCGTCAGGAATGGCAGGGTATCGTTGGTGCAATTAAGAGCACTGAGAATCGCTTAAATTCAAACTTCGATTCTATCCGTCAGTCAACTTCTGAAATTGAAGAATCAGCTCGTCAGACTGAAAGCCGTGCTCTTACAGTTGCAGCAGCTGCTGACCAGATGGTATCAACCACTTCAGATATTGCTAAGAACTGTCAGGAAGCTGCAGTTAATGCTGAAGATTCTAACAACACCACCCGTGAAGGTGTTGCTAAAGTTCGCTTAACCATCGATGCTATTCAGAATCAGGTTGTTAAGTCAAAAGAAGACGCAGAGCAGATCCGTTCACTTGTTGACAGAGCTCAGAAGATTGGTACTATCGTTCAGACCATTGATGAGATTGCATCTCAGACTAACCTCCTTGCTCTTAACGCTGCAATTGAGGCTGCTCGTGCAGGTGAGGCTGGTAAGGGCTTCGCTGTGGTAGCTGATGAAGTTCGTGCCTTAGCATCACGTACCTCTAAGTCAACTCAGGAAATCACCAGCATGGTATCTCAGGTTCAGACAGAGGCAAATCAGGCTAATGAGTCTATGACCAAGTCTGTAGAGTCAATGGATGTCTTAGCTCAGGATGCATCAGCAATTGAAGAGCTGTTAAACGGCATTATCGACAAGGTTGATGTTGTAAATGCTCAGATTGGTCAGATTGCTACCGCTGCTGAAGAGCAGACAGCTGCTACCTCAGAGATTTCTACCAACATGCAGTCAATTACCAATTCAGCTCAGGGCTTCGCAGCAGAAGTTTCAACTACTCAGAGTGTTGTAAACAGCGCTGCAGAGGACGTAAACGAACTGACAGGCTTAGTTGCCAAGATTAAGGTATAAGAATTTAACCAGCTTAATTCTAGGGGAAACTAAAGAAATTTAGTTTCCCTTTTATGTGTGCTCAGCATGAGCATTTTCTATAGGGTGTAAGTCCCGAAGATGCCCGCTAACGGGAAGTCTTAGCGAACCACAAGGTGGTCACGGTGACGTGATAGCTGAAAGAAGTGGGTAGCAAAACTCTGGTCCGACGTACAGAAATCACCTCAGGCACGATATGTGGATAAACCTGCATAATAAGGTAAAGTCCAATAGTTAGACGGAACATATAGTGTAAAGGTGGCGGATAGATGGAGGGAAAGGAAATGTTCTTACCTGAGGAGGTCTTGTCAGCGGGAAACCGTAGTAACAACGAATGGCAAGAAGTCAGCCGAGGTCGTAGTAACGAGGACTAAGCGTGAAGGACCGAACCCAACAAGTGTGAAAAACGGAGGAACCGCAACATAATGTAGCCGCAGTAAGGATTGCACGCCGAGAATATAAGGGCAGAAGTGCACGCCAAGGTAGGAAAGTAACGCAGTACGTAAGGATACTACAGTGGTAGGGGTCGAGCTGTTGTGGATAGAAACGGATGAGTAGCATTAACATTGAACCGATAACATTGGAGAGAATAGTCGCCAGGGGCAATCTCAATAAAGCCTTCAAGAAGGTTGTTAGCAAGAAAAGCTCAGCCGGTGTTGATGATATGCAAACATCAGAGCTTGCAAGCTATATCGAGAATCATCCCTATGAAATTTCCAAGTCGATTCTAGAAGGAAAATACAGACCGCAACCAATTAAGAGAGTGTACATACCAAAGGACAATGGTGAACAACGTCCGCTAGGCATACCAACAGTAAAGGACAGATTAGTACAACAGGCAATAACCTTAGTACTGTCTGAAGAGTACGAAAAGGTATTTTCTGACAATAGCTTTGGTTTCAGACCAACAAGAAGCTGTAATGGTGCGATAACGAGAGCGTTAGAGTACATAAACAGTGGACTTGAATGGGTAATAGACCTTGACCTCAGCAAATTCTTTGACACTGTAAATCACAGTAAGCTCCTTCAACTGTTATCAGACAGAATTAAAGACGGAAGAGTCATATCTCTGATACATCGCTTCCTAAGAGCACCAATAAGCGAAAATGGCAAAGTGAGTAAGAAGGTAACGATTGGTACCCCTCAAGGTGGTGTCATAAGTCCCATACTTGCAAACATAATGCTTAATGAACTAGACCAACTGCTAGACAGTAGAGGCATTAAGTTCGTTAGATATGCCGATGATATGGTTATATTATGTGGCAGTCGAAAAGCAGCTGAACGCATATTGGCAAATGTGACAAAGTATGTTGAAGAAAAGCTGTTTCTCAAAGTTAACAAAGAGAAAACCAAGATACTTCAAGCTTGTGAGAAATCGCAGTTCCTAGGCTTCGGGTTTACAACTAGGGTAAGTCAGAAGAAGAAAGAGTTGCGTCCCACGCAAAAGTACTTTGCTATTGTCCATGAAAAGAAACGTGTTAAATTCTCTAAGCATATAAAAGAGATATTAGACCGGAGAGCCAAAGGTGGAGTTGAAAAGGTCAAGGAACGTCTGAAAACCGTTATTAGAGGTTGGGTTAACTACTTTAAAGGGGCTATCCCTATAATGTGGTCCAAACAGACTGATAAGTGGATTAGACGGAGAATACGACAGCTACTGTGGAAGCAGTGGAAGAAGCCTGACAAGAGATATGAAGAAATCAAGAGAAGGTGCAGTTATGCCCCTGCTATTGGAGAGTATGCATACAGCTCGAACAGGTATTGGCGTATGTCTACGACACCTTTAATCAATAGTGCTTTGAGCAATGATACGCTACTTAAAGAAGGTTGGTTCAGTATTGGACTAGTTGAAGGTCAGAGCTGACATATGGGCTCCAACCTTTCATTGTTTGGGAAACGCCGTATGCCGAACGGCACGTACGGTGTTGTGAGAGGAGTGAGAGCAATCTCTCCTCCTACTCGATTGTTTTTGGTAGAATGAATTAATAAATTTCAATTGCAAAAACTGGAGATTGTATGAGCGATAAGATCGTAAAGATTGGTAATATCGAAGTTTCAAATTCAAAGCCATTTGTGCTCTTTGGTGGCATGAATGTTTTAGAAAGCAGAGATCTTGCTTTGAAGGTATGTGAAAAATATGTTGAGGTAACAGATAAGCTCAATATTCCTTATGTATTTAAGGCAAGCTTTGATAAGGCTAATCGCTCTTCAGTTTTCTCTTATCGTGGCCCTGGTCTTGATGAAGGTATGAAGATCTTTGAAGAAATCAAAAAGACTTTTAATGTACCTGTAATTACCGATGTTCATGAAAATGAACAGGCAAAGGTTGTAGCAGAGTATGCAGATGTTCTGCAGATCCCCGCTTTTCTTGCCCGTCAGACAGATTTGGTTAAGGCTATTGCTCAAACCGGTAAAGTTGTAAATATCAAAAAACCACAGTTCCTGTCACCATCTCAGATGATCAATATCACTCAGAAGTTTGAAGAGTGTGGAAACTCAAATCTCTTACTGTGTGACCGTGGTTCTAATTTTGGCTACGATAATCTTGTAGTTGATATGTTAGGCTTTGGTGTAATGAAGCAGGTTTGCGGAAACTATCCGGTTATTTTTGATGTTACCCACTCACTGCAGTGTCGAGACAGCACTGGTGCAGCCTCAGGTGGTCGTCGAGCTCAGGTAACTGAACTTGCGCGTGCTGGTATGGCCGTAGGACTAGGTGGGCTGTTCTTAGAGGCTCATCCTGAACCTAATAAGGCAAAGTGTGACGGTCCATCAGCACTTCCTCTTGATAAACTTGAACCATTCCTTGCTCAGTGCAAGGCAATTGATGATCTTGTTAAGTCTTTTGATCCGCTTGATACATCAAATTAGGAAATACTGATCATAAGCCTTGATATGGCTTGGTGTTTTAAAGGCCGTATAAATGACAGAAAGTAACTTATCTCGCAGCGAAATTGCGATGCAGAACTTTTTGAAAGGTTATAATTGTGCTCAGTCTGTAATGTTGGCTTTCAGTGATCTGCTTGATCTTGATACCGACAGGCTGGTCATGCTGTCAAGCTCTTTTGGTGGAGGCATGGGCAGGTTAAGAGAGGTTTGCGGTGCTGTAAGTTCTATGTTCATGATTACAGGACTTTTATATGGTTATGCAACTCCAGAAACAGGTTCTGTAAAGAAAGATCATTACAGCAGGATCCAGGAGCTGGCACGCAGATTTGAAGAGCAAAACGGTGGTTCTATTGTATGCAGGGAGCTTTTAGGCTTGAAGAACATCAGACATGATGTTCCAACACCTGAAGCCAGAACAGAGCAGTACTATAAGAAACGTCCGTGTAAAGAAATTATAGGATCGGCAGCAAGAATTCTTGATGATTATTTAAAGCTTGAACCAATAACTTACAAAAAGGTGTGATTTTGCTGCTCTGTCCGTAGAGTTTGGATATTAGAACTATTATTGTTTAGCAAGCTTCAGAGGATAAAACTCTGAAGCTTTTTTTATGAAGCCATACATCTAATTTTTTCTTAGAACAGGTATTTTCCGCTTATTGTTCCTGAGACACCTTTCATTTTTCCTGTCATTCCTGATAAGGATAAGTCTATGTACAGGTTTTCATTGTCAGTTGGATAGTAAATACCGCCAATATCTAGTTTGCCTGTTCCTCCTTTTCCTTTGCATGGTCTTAAGTTTACTTCCTGTTCTAAAGCTTTAAATGAACCTTTGCTCTGATTGTCAAATTCATAGGAATATCTTATGGCGCTGTAACCTTTGACTCTTAAATTGAACTTCATTGTAAGTTTAGTGCCAGCCTCAAGTTCTGCTGAATTAAGATCGTCTACTTTATAGCTGCCGTCTGCATCAAAAGATGATGAGTTTATATGGGTAAAGGTATAGTTTGAGAACAGATCAACAGATGTATCTGCAGATAAATTAAATTCATACCCGCCACCAAACTTTACAGAGAAGAAAGGACTGTTCATATGCACATCATAGAAGGTATCGTTGCCATATAAAGCTGAATTAAGTTTGGTAATGGTTCTTCCAAATCTTAATGAAGTATTTACATGAACACCGTTATCTAAGGCTGCATTGGCAGATAAATTCATGGCAAATGCTTTTACGTTTCCTTTTTTGTTGATCTTCTCGTCGGTGTTGCCTGCATCGAATCTGTTCTTAAAGTTTCCTTTAGTGTACTCAAATCCAAGTGCAAGAACGGCTTTTACCTTATCAGTTATTATCTTATATCCGGTACCAAGAGCAAGAGAGTAGAGTTTTGCCTTGACAGATGAACCTGTTTTTTCTGATACAGAAGATCCTCCCATATTTAGCAATGCATTAAAGCCAGAACCATCAGAATTACTCATAACTGAATCAAGAGCTTTCTCATAGTTCTCAGCTGATGTTTTTAGCGCAATGGAAGGTGCTTTTGCCGCCATCAGTACACTATGAGTCTGAGCTTTTGTGTTAAGGAATGAGGCGCCGTTTCTATAAACAGCTGCCAGGTTGGATACACCTGTTATAACTGGAGATAAAATTTTTGCATTTAGTGGCAGAGGCTTGTTGTCTATGCCTGTATCATGTATACGTGCTTTACCTGTTAATTGATCATATACGATGTAGTAGATCTTTTTTGATTTGTCTTTTTCGTTATTTTCTTCAGTGATTACGGGGATCACAATCGGAGAGATATTATCTGGCTCAGGATCATCATTCAGATCTATTGCAATATACTGAATACCGTCTTTGACAGGTACCCATATGCCATAGCCTTCAAAACCTGTAGCAATTTCAAATCTGCCTATACCTGTGCTTTTATAAATATCAGAACAGTTAAATTCATCGTCTGCTTTTATAAGATAGGTGTAGCCATTGAATGTGTAAGGATCAAGATCTTCAGTGCCGATATTAAAATAGATGTCTCCTGCCTCAATGGTGGTACCAGAGAGATCAAGCTTTTGCTTTACGTGGATATAATCATCAATGTCTACTGATGTGAAGATAATTTTGTCAAAACCTTCGATAGATCGGATTGAATTATCAAAATCAGGATATCCTTTTGAATAGCTAGGATTGTACCAGTCATCAAATTTTAAGGTTTTACCGGCAGCTGCGCCAAGTTCACTGTTTGCTTCAAAGCCAACCTTTGAAAGATCCATAAATCCTGAGAGTGTTCTTAGCTGTGAGTAGATTGCATCAGGATTAGCAGCATAGGAAATAGCGTGGAAATTATCCTTATTATCAAATCTTATGTATGCTTCACCATAAAGCTTTAATTTTCCTTCAGGCATGGAAAAGATGCTGTTATTTGAAAGGGTGGTTTTTGAGTCAGTCAGAAATCCATTTTTAGATACTAAAAATGGAATAGAATTTCCGTTCAGTATGTATTCATCTGATACATAAGCAGGAATTGTAAAGCTCTTTGTACTTACTGTTGTTCCTCTTAAATCAGCTGTTCCTGTTACATAAACCGGATTTAAAAGGTAGTCAGATGATGTGAATCTTAAATAGTCAAAGCCTTCAATACCAGCAATTTCATTATTTTTATGATCTGTCCAGCCATTGAAGGTAAGGGTAGTACCAGCTGCATTTCCTATATCTGACACAGCCTCAAATTTTATCTTTGAAAAATCAGCATTACCGTTTAGAGTTCTAAGCTTTGAGTAGATCTGATCTTGTAAAGCAGCAACACCAATCTCTTTTCCATTATCAGACAAACTAATAGCTGCAAAACCATAGAGCTGTCTTTCTCCATGGTTAAGCTCAAATGGCCTGAAAGTTTTATCATAAGCAGTTTTATTGTCTGCAATAATCTTGTTATCTGATTTTATAAGTGCAAAAACTCTGCTGTCTAAAACATCATTTTCAGTTGCATTAGCTGGAAGTTTATATGTTGAGGACACTTTAATATTTGTTCCTCTTACATCAAGAGTTCCTGTTACAGTAACTGGTTTTAAAAGATAGTCTCCTGCGTCAAACCTTAAATCAGTAAATCCCTCGATGGATTTGATTTTATTGCTGTCACTGTTCCAGTTGCTGAAGGTAAGAGAAAAATCATTTCCTTGTAATTCGTTCTTATAGATGCTGTTTTCAAAACCGATGTTACTTAAATCATAGTTTCCAGTAAGAATTCTTAATTGAGAATACAGGGAGTTATTGTCGATTTTAAAGCCGATGTTTTTATGATTGTCCTGAAGGTTGAGGGAACCATAGCCATAGATCTTTCTTTGACCATCAGATAAAGTGAATAAATTCTTGATATCACCAATTCTGGTTGAAATATTGGTAATTACATCAGATTCTGACTGTATCAGGCTTAGATTTTCACCATTTAATGCAGAATTTTCAGAAATCTGCAGATTTTTAAAAAACTCGTGTCCTGCATTTAATGTAGTACCGGATAAATCAAGTTTGGTAACCTTTATATGATTATTAAGATAATTTCCTGAAACCAGAGTAATTTTGTCAAAGCCTTCGATGGATTTGATGTTGTTGTCGCCATGTTCCCAGTTTTCAAATCTAAGTTCTGTTCCTGTCTTGTGTCCAACCTCAGATTTTCCTTCAAAACCTACTTTTGAAAAATCATAGGTGTTAAGGATACTGTTTAAGGTGCGCACTCCTGAATAAATTTCATTAGGATTGATGTTGTAGCTTATGCTCTTAAAATCTGCAGTCCCTGTAAGTTTGCCCTTGCCATAGAGTTTCTGTGGCCCCTGATTTTTTAAGATAAAGTAATTTTCCTGTCCGTCTACAGTTGCATCACTTTTATAAATGGTTGCACTGTCAGAAGCCTTAAAGATAACATGTGATGGAACTGGAGTTGCGATGTGTGATAAAAGATCTGTCTCAGATAAACCAGAGATTTGCATTACATCTGAGGTCTTTACAGTAGTGTCATTCAGTACAAGATTGTAGCTTACAGTTACAGGTCTGTTCCATTCTAGGGATCTAAATTCAATGTTGTCAAAATTTTTGATTACGTTTAAAACGTTTCCATCAGCAAATGAACTGTTCCAAGATACAAGTTTTCCGTCCTTTGTGTAATTACCAAAGTAAAGTGTGTTTCCTGAGTGGGATACATCTGTGTCTTTGTAACCTATCAGTGATGCTTCGTTGATATCAGCATTTCCGCAAATGCTAAGAGAATTATTATCTACTGTACCTGTAAAGCCAGTCTGAGTTTCAACAAGTCTGAACTGAGTATTTAAACGAAAGTAACCACCGTAAATATTAAGTTCATTATTGCTTATATTGGCATTTCCAGATTCAACGTTAACCGCATAAATTCTGTTCCAGTAGACATGATCTGAATCGCTGTTGATAAAAGTGCCAGTTAAAATTTCAAGGATGTTTCCTGAAACATTGATAAAATCGGCATCAGCTCCAGAATTATTAAGATTTACAGCTGCAAGTTTACTGTTCTTTATGGTACCGTCATTGATAATAAGTCTGTTTCCTGAGATTTTTTCACTCTCATTGATTACTGCTGTGTATGAGCCTGATGCTGCAGAAACTGTACTTTTGGCAATATTGGCATTATCAATAATGAAATGGTTATCTGTAATAGCGCCATTTTCTGTATAGCCACCAAAGAAAGACGAAGACTCATTAAAAGCGAAATTATTATAATAAACGACATTGTTTTTGACATTCGGGTTTACAGTGCTGAAACTGCCGTCATTTTTAAAATAACCACCGTATATTTCATCCCATTTACCGCCTAAGACTGTAAATTCTGAATCTTTCTGTCCTGAGTATGTAATATTTAATGAAACATAAGTATTATTATTTGTTTTAACAAAATCGGTTAAAGCAGGAGTGTTACTTCCTGTATATGAATCCGTGATGTAGAGGTAGCCTGAAACACTGTTTTTGGAAGCACCATACAGTTTTTCTGCATGAGCTGGGTAGAAAATTGAAATGGCGACACTAACCGACAGTGCAAGTTTTGACAGAGTAAAGCAGGGGGATTTTTTTGTGCCATTTAAATCTCTGTTTTTAAATATAACTTGTTTTGCCATTTTTGTTTCCCTTATATACATGCAGTTCAATCATATTTGATATTTTGTAACTGCTCAGAACCACTATTAAATTAAAACTTTCTCAGTTTCGCCTTTGAAAGCAAGAGCCAATGCTTCGAATGCATTTATGCCATGCTTCTTGGC
>ONCB01000053.1 GCA_900316175.1 uncultured Succinatimonas sp. | reverse complement strand
AACTTAGGTTAAATAAATCAATGTAAGTTTTTAAAGAGCGTCAACGCTAGATCTTATCTAGGTTTAGTTAGATTTTATATCTGGGAAACTCGAGTTATAAGTTACTTGTGATTTTCCTATTGCATCTTTGTAAAGTATCAGCCAATTATAAGCTGTCTTTTCTCTTACTTCAGGAAAATTTTCTCTGACATAAGGTATAAATTCAAGGTAAGGATTTTTCTTAAATTCCTTCATGTATGAGGTTACAACTTTTTCTTTAAATTCCAGGGTAAAATATTTTCTCATTTTCATTCCTAATATTTAAGATCAGATCATTATGATCTGGTGTCTCAACTATTATGGAACTAAAGGATCGGGAGAATAATAACAAATGAGATTTGGACTGGAGCTCATGCTTCAGTCCTACCTAAAGTTACTGCTCACAACCTCCTAAAATCAATGCTCATATGATCCTAGACAGTGCTCACATAGATCCTAATATCCACATTAGCAATTAGATCACCTTTTGATAAGGATTCAAAAAAAAAGCTCTTTTAACGAGTAATGAGGTGTAACTCACAATATAAAATTACAAAGAACATACTGCCTGTAAAAGACAGTATTTGAGTTAAAATTAGTTAAACCCCTCTGAAGGGGGCTGAACTGTTACAAGAAATTAAACAAAGAAAAATGAGAATACTGTTTTACAACTGGACTCCTTTTGACAACGAAAGCATCGGTGGCGGTGTTACTGTATATATAAAAAATTTAATTGAGTCTTTAAATCGTAATTATCTAGATGTAGAGATTTACTTCCTGTCATCTGGTCGTGATTATGATGAACATAACAGAACAGTCAGAATTGAAGAAGTAAAGAACAATGGCAATTACAAATGTCATTCATTTACACTCATAAATTCACCAGTATTTGCTCCTGCCTACCTAAATATTTTTAATATTAAATCTGTATTTGAGTGTAGAGAACTAAAAGAAATCTTTGATGATTTTTTGACAGAGTATGGCAGCTTTGATGCAGTTCATTTTCAAAACCTCGAAGGTCTCTCTTTTGATGTTTTAGACTGCAAAGAAAAACATAAAAATACAAAATTTATCTACAGTCTTCATAACTATTATCCATTCTGTCCAATCGCAACTTTCTGGAAAAGTACTGATGAGTGCTGTGAATGCAGAGATACCGGTAAAACCTGTATTGGCTGCATAGGTCTTAAAGCTCCTAATGAAAAGCTATTCAGAAAATTATCAATGAGGAGAGAGCTTGAAACTGACTTTTCTGAACAAAAGAAAGAGTTGTTTTCAAAGATCTCATCTGAGCTTGACCGAAAGTATCTGCCAGAAGAATCAAAAGCTCTTTCTTTTGAGCAGCAAAGAGATTTTGAATCACTTTTTTCTTCATATAGAAAAGATTTTGTCTCTAAGATAAATAGGTATGTTGATACTGTTATAGCTGTGTCTAGGAGGGTCGGTGAAATTGCTCTTTGTTGCGGGGTAGACAGGGAAAAACTGATTGTGCAGTATATTGGCACCAGACAAGCTGAGCATCAGTTAGCTCACTGTATGAATGTGCCAAAGAAAGACGAGCCTTTTACAATTATTTTTATGGGATACCAGAGGAAAGATAAAGGCTTTTTCTTTTTTATCGATGTTCTAAATGCTTTAGAAGAGAGAATCTCAAAAAAAGTTAAGGTAATTTTAGCTGCAAGAGGAAGTCAGGCAACTGAAGCACAGTGGAATTTAAATAAAGATAAATTTGCCAGTGTCATATATCAAAACGGCTATACAAGAGATGAAATATCTTTACTGTTGTCTAAGGCTCATTTAGGTTTGGTTCCTGTGTTGTGGGAAGATAATCTTCCACAAGTCGCAATTGAAATGGCTTGCAACGGAGTTCCCGTTTTATGTTCGGACAGAGGTGGCGCAAAAGAGTTGAGTTCTAATCACTTTTTTGCTTTTGAAGCAGGAAATGTTAAACAGTGTGTTGAGAAGATAACAATGCTTGTCGAGAAGCCTGAACTTTTAACCAGATATTTTAATTCGTATCAGAATCTCCCAACTATGCTCAGTCATACAACAGATTTGTTAAAAATCTATGGATATGAAAAATCAGAATAAAAGTTTCTTTGAAGTCCTTTATAACATTATCTGTGTTATATAGTTGAATGACTGTTAAACAGCTTTTAATATAAAGCAATGTCTACTCATTTTGGGATATAAGTTTATAAGATGTACGATTATTTAATTGTTGGCGCTGGTTTATTTGGGGCAACTTTTGCAAATTTAGCAAAGGCTTCAGGCAAGTCTGTTCTTGTAATTGATAAAAGAGATCATATTGCAGGTAATGTTTATTCCAAAAAGATAGAGAACATCAATGTCCATGTTTATGGAGCTCATATCTTTCACACCAATAACAAAGAAGTCTTTGATTATCTAAGTAAGTTTACAACTTTTAATCGCTTTACTAACTCACCTGTAGCAAATTTTAAGGGAGAACTTTACTCACTTCCTTTTAATATGTACACATTTAATAAAATGTGGGGGATAATTACACCAGAAGAAGCATTTAAAAAGATTAAAGAGCAAAAGAAAAAAGCAGGTATTGTAAATCCTAAGAACCTTGAAGAGCAGGCAATATCATTAGTAGGTACAGATATCTATGAAAAGCTGATTAAAGGATATACGGAAAAACAGTGGGGCAGAAGCTGTAAAGAGCTGCCTCCATCAATTATTAAAAGGCTTCCTGTAAGATTTACATATGATAACAACTATTTTAATGCACTTTATCAGGGCGTTCCTATTGGAGGATACACTAAGATGGTTGAAAAAATGCTCGATGGAATAGAAGTAAGATTAGGTTGGGATTATCTAAAAGATAAATCATATTATGATTCGCTTGCTGACAGGATTGTATATACAGGTCCTGTTGATGCATATTTCAACTTTTCTCTGGGTGCTCTTGAATACAGAACAGTACGCTTTGAAAATGAAGTATTAGAGACAGATAATTATCAGGGAAATGCTGTTGTCAATTACACAGATATAGATACACCTTTTACAAGAATCATTGAGCATAAATGGTTTGAATTCGGTCTTGATGAAAATGGCAATGATATACCTAAGAGTGTGGTAAGCCGTGAATATTCGCAAGAGTGGAAACAGGGGGACGAACCTTATTATCCTCTTAATGATACTAAGAATTCAGAACTTTATAATAAGTACAAAGAGTTAGCATCTCTTGAGGAGAAAGTAATCTTTGGCGGACGTCTTGCTCAGTACAGATACTTTGATATGGATGCTGTGGTTGCTCAAGCAATAAGTATTTTTAAACAGTATTGTTAAGCTCCGGCTTTTTACTACAAACCATTCTTTAATAACTCCTGTAATGGTTCTGTTTTTATAAACATAAGGTTTATTTCAATATGAAGATAAAAATCGTTACAGCCTATCATAAAAAAGCTCTGCTTTTAAAAACTGACATAATAACCCCTATACATGTAGGCAGAGCTGTAATGGCAACCCCATCAAAGGATGGAAATCTTAAGGATAGTGACAGAGATTGGCTGCTTGAAAATCTGATTGGCGATGATACAGGAGATAATATCTCTGAAAAAAACCGTAACTACTCAGAACTTACAGCTATTTATTTTGCCTGGAAAAATCAGGAGAAACTTGATAATCCTGATTACATAGGTCTTATGCATTACCGTCGTCAGTTCTGCTTTGATGAGGTTCTATTCAAAAAAATTCTGTCAGAGCATGGCAATAAGCTTAAGGATATCTCCCCATTAAATTTCATTCAGAGCTTTAAAGACTTTACTAAAGAGGAAATAGACTGTCTTTTTGACGGCAGTAAGATAGAGTCTTCTGTTTGTGATGCAGATATAGTAGCCCCATATATCAGATCTGATTTGTCTCAGTATGATAAATTTTCAGTAAGATCAGATCTCTTTAAAAAGACAGATATTGATGAGGCAATTAAGGCATCAGATTTAATATATCCAGAATATAAAAAAGCACTTAATAAAGCTTTAACAACAAATGACAATTATCTTTTTAATATGTTTATTATGAAAAGGGAATTGTTTAATGAGTGCTGCGGGTATGTTTTCGATGTTCTCTTTGAACTTGAGAAAAGAATATCTCTTTCATACAGAAACTCAAATCAGTTAAGAGTGTTTGGCTATATCTCAGAGATTCTGATTGCTGCTTTTATAGAAAAAGCAAAAGCTGATGGCAGGATAGTAAAGCACCTTCCTTTAATCTATGAAACAGAATTATCTGAAGGAATGGATTATCTATCAAAGTTTAAGGATAGTGATATTCCGGACTGTATCAATAATGCCTGCAAAAAGGTTTTTAACATTATTTCTGGTGTTAAAGAAAGAAATTCTGATAGGTCTCTGGGTGACATTCATATCTATGCTGCAGGTGAGCTTTGCGAAAAAATGCTGTATGTTCTGTCTAAACAGGACATTAAAGTAAAATCAATTTTTGACCGAAATGAAGGTACAAGGTTTGGTTTTAATATAGTTAATTTCAGAGCTGAGCTGGTCAGGTCAGGAGATGTGATTCTGATTGCCTCTCAGGCTTATGGAAATGAAATTAAACAGGATTTATGCTCTAAATTAGATGGTTGTGATGTAACCTTTATCACCTTATAGAAACGAAGATCATATTCATACTGAATGAAGTTTGTTATAACATTTTTATTAGGGTAAACTTTTACATAAAGATTAGAAAGTTAAATTCATCTAAGTTACGACATTAACGAGTCTATTAGATACAGCCATAAGGATTTAATATGGTTAATTTAAAACAACTGATTGCAGAAACTTTTTCTGTTGATGCATCTTTAATTACAGATGATCTTAAATATCAGGGGATTCCTCAGTGGGACAGCGTAGGCCATATGAACTTGATTGCAGCTTTAGAAGATGCCTTTGATCTGATGCTTGATATGGATGATGTTATCGGTATGAATTCTATTGCTGTCTGCAGGAATATCCTGAAAAAATACGGAGCAGAATTTGAATAACTCTCTTAATCTCCTGACTGACAAGGTTTGCCTGATAACAGGTGCATCCTCTGGCATAGGCTTTGTCATAGCAAGGCTTTTTGCCATTAATGGTGCAGTTGTTTATGTAAACTCTTCAAAGGAAGATAAAGTAGACAGGGCAGTTTCAATTATCAGAGAAGAGAGTAAAAATGAGCGCGTTTTTGCATTAAGCTTTGATATCAATGATTATGAAGCTGTATCTGACGGTATAAGAAAAGTATATTCTTTGCACAAGAAAATAGATGTGCTTGTAAATAATGCAGGTATTGCTCCATCAGGTCTTGCGGGTTTTACAGATCCAAAGGTTATTGAAGCAACCTTTAACACTAATGTCCTGTCTTTAATCAACATCACACAGCTTGCTGTAAAACTGATGTTAAGAAAAGGATCTGGTTCTATTATCAATCTTTCTTCCATTATGGGCGTAAATGGTGCATCAGGAATGTCTTCCTACAGTGCCAGCAAGGCGGCTGTTATAGGTTTTACTAAGTCCCTGTCAAAAGAAGTAGCCTCAAAGAATATCAGGGTAAATGCCATAGCTCCAGGTTTTATCGATACTGATATGGCAAGAGGTATTGATGAAAAGCTCTATGAAGAAAGACTCTCTTCAATCGGAATGAAAAGAATTGGTTCTCCTGAAGATGTTGCTAATATGGCTTTGTTTTTAGCATCTGAGATGTCTTCATATATTACAGGTCAGGTGATAGGTGTAGATGGAGGCATGGTTATCTGATGAATCAGATGCTGTTTTCTGCGCTTACCTCTCACAAGGGTACTGCAGCTTTAGATGGCGGTTTAAAGGTAAGCTTTGATACCTTAAATTCTGATCTTAAAGTAAGGATTAGTAAACTTTCGCATGATTTATGTGATGGGACAAATCTTGTCATCCTGCTTGCAGATAACAGCTATGAAACCTTATTAAATTATCTGTCTTTAATTAACCTGAAGATTAAGTTTATCCTGCTGGAGTCTCAATCTGATACAGAAGAAGTATTAAGCCCATTTGTAAAGGAGCTTTGCAGTACCTACAGGATATCCTTTGTCTTAAGAAAAGAAGCTCTTTATTCTGCTGATAAGACAGATGATGTTAATGGTTCCCTTCAAAATACATATATTTATCATCACGAAATTGATGATAATATCGCCCTTTTACTTACAACATCAGGTTCTGTCGGCAATTCAAAGCTGGTTAAGATAACTTATGAAAACCTTTACGAGAACGCAAGGTCAATTAAAGAGTATCTTGAGTTAACAGAAAATGACAGGGCAATTACATCTTTACCATTTAACTACTCATATGGTCTGTCTGTTATAAATTCCCTGCTGATGTCCGGCGGCTCACTTTGTTTTACCAATGCCACCATGATGCAGAAGGAATTCTGGGATTTAATGGAACTTGATATTACCCATTTAGCAGGTGTTCCTTTCAGTTATGCGATGCTTGAAAGGCTGCGTTTCAGACGCAAAATGGAGAAGTATCCATCCTTAAGACTCCTAACACAGGCTGGCGGCCATCTTGATCCAGCTATCGTCAAAGAGTTTGCTCTAAGTGCTGATGCCTTGGGTAAAAGATTCTATGTTATGTATGGTCAGACTGAGGCTACAGCAAGAATGAGTTATCTTCCATATAACCTGGCAGCAGAGCATCCTGACAGCATCGGTATAGCCATACCCCGAGGTAAATTCTTCATTTTAAAAGAGGATGGTTCCTTAACTGATAGCATTAACACCGAAGGTGAGATTGTATATTCAGGACCTAATGTAATGGCAGGATATGCTCAGTGTTTAGATGACTTAAAAGCACTTGATACTCCTGAGTATTTAAAGACAGGTGATCTTGGGTATTTTGATGATAATGGTCTTTTATATATCTCAGGCAGAAAAAAACGCATCATCAAAATTACAGGACACCGCCTCTCATTAGACTCAATTGAAAAGGATTTAAAAGAAAAGGGCTGTGACACTGTTGCTGTAGGTCAGGATGAACTGCTTGTGATCCTCTTAAAGTCCGGTGAAGAGCTTTTAGTTGAAGAATACATCAACAATGTGATTAAGATTTATAAATCATACGTGATTAAAAAGGTTGATGATTATCTATACACATCTAATGGTAAGATTGACTATAAATCGTTAAGTAAAATGTATGCTGCTTCAAAGTAGCTGATATTGCTGGTTTTACTTTTCTTTATACTCCGTTACGTATATTCGGTATTGTACTGAAAGATTCATAATCCTGAGGACATATGGAAGATTTGTCTTTAAATGGTATGCTCTATCCAGAGAAGGTCTTTTCTATTTCAAAGGAAGAGAAGACTGAGCTTATGATTAAAGAGCTGAATTCTCTTCACGCTCATCATTATCAGAACTGTCCTGAGTACCGGAAGATAATTGATGCAAAAGAAGGGGGCTTAAAAGAGTATTCCTCCATTGAGTCTTTTCCATACATATCAGTCAGACTGTTTAAACTTTTAAATCTAAAAAGTGTAAAGGATGATGAGATCTTTAAAACAGTAACATCATCTGGAACCTCTGGCAACGTTTCTAAGATTTATCTTGATAAGGATCTTGCTGCCTTACAGTCTAAGACTCTGCTTACCATTATGCAGAATTTTGTGGGGACAAGACGCCTTCCAATGCTCCTTTGTGAGAGTAATGCTCTTGTCAAAAACAAAGCCTCATTTTCAGCAAGAAGTGCCGGAGCCATCGGTTTTTCTTTTTTAGGAAGAAAGCACACCTATCTTTTAAATGAGGATATGGTGCTTGATGAGTCGGCTCTTGATGAGTTTTTCAATCAGTTTAAAGACGAAGAAATCATCCTCTTTGGTTTTACCTTTATGCTCTATAAGTTTTTTATTAAGGAGCTTGTTAATAAAGGAAAGACCTATCCATTTAAAAAGGTTTACGTAATTCACGGAGGTGGATGGAAAAAACTTCAGGCAGAGGCAGTTTCAAATGATGAATTCAAGTTCATGCTAAAGAAGATTTTTCCTGATGTTTCTGTTCATAACTTCTATGGTATGGCTGAGCAGACAGGTTCAATCTATGTTGAATGTGAATGCGGTCATTTACATACTCCTGCCTACTCAGATGTGATAATAAGAGATCCTGTAACCTTTAAAGAAGTTGAAAACGGAAAGTCAGGCCTCGTGCAGGTGGTGTCACTGCTGCCTAAAAGCTACCCAGGATTTAACATCCTGACAGAAGATCTTGGAATTGTGGAAGGCGACGATTTATGTCCATGCGGAAGACATGGAAGATTCTTCAGGGTTTTAGGAAGAGCAAAGAAATCTGAAGTAAGAGGCTGCTCTGATACTTTTGAGGGTAAATAAGATGACTTTAAAAGATATATTATGCTCTTCAAAAATTGAAGTCGTCTCGACTGATAAAGAAGTACTTGGCAGTCTGGATTTCAGCGTTTCAGATAATACATTCTGTTCTTCCGAGGTTCTGGAATTTGTATCAGAGCTTTCAGACAGACTGATTGCAAATCCTCTAAGAAACAAAGATATATGTGCTTTAGGCTTTTTCTTTAGAAAGGCTAATGTAAAGGCATATCTGAAAAAGAAGGCTTTTAATTCATCAAGACATGGAATTGGTCTTTCATTTCATATAATTCCATCAAACGTGCCTACGGTTGCACTGTATTCAGCTTTATGTGCTTTAGTTGCAGGAAACAGAGTTGTTGCAAGAATATCAGACCGAGTATCGCCTGTGCTTGATGCTCAGCTTGAGATAGTAAAAGATCTTTTAAACACTGACAGGTTTAAAGCTCTTTCTTCATCTCTGATTTTTATAAGATACTCTCATGACAGTAACATTACTCAGAGTATCTCTTCTCTTGCCTCATCAAGAGTGATCTGGGGAGGGGATAAAACAGTAGAGGCTATTACCTCCATTAAGGCAAAGGTCGGCTGCAGGGATGTAACCTTCCCAAACCGGCATTCAGCCTGTATCGTTGATTTATTAAGATATAAGTCTTTAAGCGAGGAAGAAAAGCAAAAATTTATTGAATCCATTGAAAAGGATTTGTCTCCATTTGGATCTTTAGCCTGTGCATCTCCTACTCATATTATCTTTTCAGGAGAGGATGATAAGTCTGCAAAAGAAGATTTCTATAAACGCTTATCATCAAAAATGCCTGATGATTTTCTTGGCTACTCTTTTGACAGATTTACCAATGCCCAGTTAAACAGCGCAAAAGCAATCGGTCCTGTTGAGATTTATGACTATGACAGGCTCACTGTATTATGTTGTGGTCTTAATGAGGATACCTTTAGCTTTAATGTGGGCTTAGGTCTTCTTGTAGAGAAAAGATGCGACAACCTTGATGAGCTTTTTTCTGTTAATGATCTGTATCAGACTGTAGTCTGCGACAGGGGATTAAAGGAAGAGCTTCACTCAAGACTCTCAAAAAATGATACTGGTCTTAAGATCTTAAGAGTTGAGGAAACTGGTTTTGCTCTTTCATTTTCATGGAAACAGGACAGGTACGAACTTGTTGAAGAATTAAGTTGTGATTAAAAATGCATATTAGATTTGTTAATTTTGTAAATCTTGATAAAGATACTCTGCTTACGGTTTTAAAGTGGCGAAATCGTGATGACATCAGAGTAAAAATGATAAATCAGGAGATTATCTCTGAATCTTCACATCTTAAGTTCTGTTTATCCTTAAAGGATAGAAAAGACTGTATTTACTATATGGCTCTTGTAGATGGTGTACCATCTGGTGTAATAAATTACGTGAAATTAAATTATGAAGAGCTCTCTGGAGAATATGGTCTTTATTCAATTGATACTCGACCTGGAATCGGTGCTGTTTTAGGACAGATTGCAATTACCAACTATTTTGAAACTTTAAAATTTAAAACTCTTAATATTGAAGTGTTAGAGAATAATTTAAACGCAAAACAGTATAATGAGGTCTGCCTCGGTTTTAAAGATCCTGTCTTTATATCTGATGAGTATCAGATATTAAATGATAAAATTGGCGCCTTTCACTATGTAATGACCGATAAAGACTGGAATTCAAACATTAAAAGCAGGTATGAAAGGACAATGAAAAGACTATCATATGTGTTTGAGGACTGAATTCATCATTTAATTTAATGTTCAAAATGTCAATTTGATCAAGCTGTATTGTACAGTACAGAAGATAATAGTACCTCCTAACTATTAGGCACCCTCCAAAATTAAAGATACACTATTGAAACGTTTTTAGTTTAAAGTATTATCGATAAAATCCCAAAAATTAAGATGATGTATAAGTTATATTATAAAATAGATCTATACTTATATATAAGATATAATAAAATATCAAAATATGAGATGGAGTTAAGGTATGACAAAGTTTGTAAGTAATGTTAATGCATATCTATCGGAAATGAAAATAAAACAGACTTATCTTAGTCTGATAAGTGGTATTGATAAGAATAAGCTCTCGAGAATACTGACTGGTGCACAGGAAGAAAACGGTTCTGATATGGAGAGAATTGCTTCCGCTCTTGGTAAAACAGTGGAATTCTTTTTACAGGATACTTTAGTGATCCCTGATATTAGAACTTTGGATAATTCCAGAATTGCTTTTTATGCCGGCTCCCCATCTAAAAAGCAGGAGAAAGTGGCTGCTTTGTTAATGGAACTTATGGAAAACATTGATGAAGTGATGAGTGCTAAAAGCAGATTTGATAATGTGACTAGAGGCTAAATTATGAATTTAGACCGTTTAAGAAAAATTATCGCCTATAGTGAAAACAATCGGGACAGCATCCATACCCGTGTAAAAAACTTCTGTTCTTTTGTTTCTTTAGAAACTGACTCTCCGGTTCTTAATATTTTACAGATTGCCAGATCTGCATTTGAAAAAAAAGGATACTTCGTATTTGAAATACCTGTTGAAGACTATGAAATTGGAGCTCTCTGTTATAAGAGAACAGGTCTTGGGTATGTTGTTTTAAATACATCACTGCCAAGGGTTAATGTTAATTTTGCTATTGCACATGAAATCTATCATGTGTTCTTTGGCAATGATGAATTTGTATCAAAAGTAGAATTCTTTGATGAGCATTATTATGAGCGCGAAGAGGAATTTGAAGCAAACATATTTGCTGGAATTCTGCTGCTACCAGAGTCTGGCTTTAGAAGAATGTATGCAAAATTTAAGATTGAATCAGGAACAAATGAGTTTGATACCTTAATTCGTCTGATGTCATATTTTCAGGTGCCATATATGGCTGTTTTGATTAGATGCCTTGAGCTGAATTTATTCTCATATAATTCTTTGCCTGCTGATTTATTCAATTATGACAGTAAAGTTATAAAGCAGAAGATGTCCGAACTGTGGCTTGATGATACCATTATGAACTCATCTGGAAAGGATGATTATCGTCATATAGAAGAACTGGTAGAGAGCAGAGGGAGGGAATTCATTCAGGCTGGTTACATAACTGAGCATGTATTGAGTAAGATTCTTGAAAATATGCGTAATTTATTCATCAGGATAAAAGGTAAGTAAGAAATGGTTACCTCTTATACTGAGAATCCAGATAATTTTTATGAGGTCAGTGAATTAGTTGAATCTGAAGCAGAATCGATAAAGGAGATTTTCTTTTCAGCAAAACAGATCTTTTTCTATGATGCCTGTTCTTTTCAGAGACATTCAAATTTACCTGATGAAGAAAAAAACATTCTAATTAATTATTTTAAAGTAAGAGAAAGTGCGATTTTTCTTACACGGTGTATTTTGATGGAAATCTCTTCTGACAGTCATTTGCTAAAAGATGAATTTGTATGCTTTCTAAAAGCACTTAAAGCAAACGGAATTAGGATAGGTATTTTTGATGAAGAATATACCTATGACATTCTGTCAGAGTGTTTTTCTACAAATGAAAAAGTAAATGAATACCTAATGTGGTCAGTAAGAACAGTAAAATCTCCTGTTGGAACCATTCACAAGACTCTAAGGCTTGATAAAAAGCTGTCAGCTGAGTTAATTGAAGGAGAGAATCTAAAACAGTCAGGATTGTATAAAAAGATCTTTTCTGCGGTCAGATCCAACAAGGAACGTCATGATAATCTTGGAGAAGAACTTATGGCAGTATGTATAAATATACTGTCTTATATGCCAGGATTGAATGACGGTAAATTATGTGTTCTTACTGATGATAAGGGAGCAGTTAGTAAGTTTCATTCTGTTTGCTGTAAAAAGAGTTATGGTGGATCTAAAATTATTATTTTCAGCACTCCAAAACTGGTGCAGCATATGTATATGGATCATATTGAAATTTCTGAAATTCAGATGGAGAATTTGTTAACCCAGGGTACTTGTGGAAACATTGTTTTCTGGGGAATTTCACCATTTGATCTTGATGTTTCAAGAATGTCGATGAGCGCTATAGATCTTGTCCACAAGATCCTGACACCTAATGAAATTAAGATTGTTTTTTAAAATCTTTAAATTTGATTATGCTCAAACAAAACTGCCACCCTGAAGGTGGCAGATTGCTATATAAATCATCAAAAGAGATAAGTTAGTTCTGCTCGAACATTGCAGAGATTGACTCTTCGTTATTGATGCGGCGGATGGCCTCAGCTAAAACATCTGCCAGTGTCAGCTGCTTAAAGATTGGCAGAGATCTGAAATTTTCTGATGCAGGAATTGAGTCTGATACAACAAGACGGTCAATTACAGACTCAGATATATTCTTGTAGGCATTGCCTGATAATACAGCATGAGTGCCATAGGCAATTACACTCTTTGCTCCACGCTCTTTTAATGCTGCTGCAGCCTTGCATAAGGTTCCGCCGGTATCGATGATATCATCAACGATGATACATTCTCTGCCTTCAACCTCACCGATAAGATTCATAACTTCAGAAACATTAGGACGAGGACGGCGCTTGTCGATAATAGCAATGTCGGCGTTATCTAAAAGCTTGGCAATTGCTCTTGCTCTTACAACACCACCCATATCTGGAGATACCACGCATGGATTCTCAAGATTTAAGGTCTTCATGTCATCAACGAAAATCTGAGAACTAAAGCAGTTGTCTACAGGTACATCAAAAAATCCCTGAATCTGCTCTGCATGAAGATCAACTGTCATAACGTGGTCAACACCAACAGCTGATAAGAAGTCTGCAACAACCTTTGCAGTGATAGGAACTCTCTGAGAGCGCAGACGTCTGTCCTGACGGGCATATCCAAAGTATGGAACAACAGCTGTAATTCTGCCTGCTGAAGCTCTTCTTAAAGCATCAATCATTACCACCAGTTCCATCAGATTGTCGTTAGTAGGTGCACAGGTTGACTGAATGATAAAAACATCACAGCCACGTACATTCTCGTTAATCTGAACGTGAACCTCACCGTCAGAGAAACGATCAACTACTGCATCGCCTAATCTTGTATAAAGTCTGTCCGCAATTTTCTTTGCAAGCTCTGGTGTTGCATTACCAGCAAAAAGCTTCATGTCAGCCATGGAAATACTACCTGATTGATTTTAAGACAAAAATATCTAAAGGAATAAGATCCTAAAGTAAGTATATTATAAACTTTTGGCTCTGTAATTGAACAAGTTTTTTTACTTGATTATCAGTATTAAACAGACCTGCTAAAAATTATTATCCATAATCATTTTGTTGAAAAAATAAAAAATGAGGATCATGATCAATTGATCATGTTGAAAATCTGTCCTTGCTTTTGTGCTCATATAATTCAGTCAATTTCTAATAGTGATTTTAACTGACTATGCAGAGGATAATAACGTGTATAATGAAGTAAGAACAGTGAAAAACAGTAACAACAGGTTCATCATGATGAAGACAATTGCAGAAGGTCAGTCCTTTGCAAATCTTATATTAAGAGACAGAATCTATGTCGATAAGACAGAGTATATCTTTTCTCTTTTGCGCTTGTATGAAAGAGTTTTCATCTCCCGCCCAAGAAGATTTGGTAAGTCATTAACATTAGATACCATCGGCACCCTGTTTGAGTATGGAGTAGAGCCATACTTTAAAGACACCTGGATTTACGATAAG
>ONCB01000057.1 GCA_900316175.1 uncultured Succinatimonas sp. | reverse complement strand
TCACGTACTCCTTATGTTTGTTTGATTGTTGTCCCCTGAGATTTATTCCTCAGGGGATTTTTCTTTTCTGCCTCTCAACTTTTTTAAATCCTTTTGAATAACTAAATCTTTATTCTGTTAAAATATAAAATGTATAAATGTGTTTTATTTACTATTTAAAATAATTTTTACCTTTCCAGGGGTCAAAAATAATGTCTACATCAAACAAATTCAATAAATTATTCTTAGTATTAGCTCTTTCAGGTTCTACTCTTTTATTAAATGGCTGTGTAACTGCTCTGGTAGGCGGTGCAGCATTAGGTGCTGGTGCTGTTGTTGGTTCTGATAGCCGTCCTATTGACGTTCAGGTTGATGACGAGAAGATCGAATATAATGTTATTAAGATTTTAAAATCAGATGCTCAGAGATCAAAGTATGAGAATTTCAGAGTTGATGCAGTATCAGTAAACGGTAATGTTCTGATTGTAGGCCAGACACTTGATACTTCATATTTAAATGAATGTATTGAAAAGATTAGACACGTAAAAGGTATCAAGCGTATTTTCAATCAGGTTGAGATCAAGGCACCTGTTGGTACAGGTGTTGTTGCTAATGATACTATTATTACATCAAAGGTTAAGAGTGCGCTGCTGTTTGGTTCAAAGATCAGTTCAGGCCGTTTCAAGGTTTATACCGAGGATTCTGTAGTTTACCTTTTAGGCTATGTAACCAAGGAAGAAGGTCAGAGAGCTATCAATCAGGCTAGAAAGGTTAACGGCATTAAGAAGATCCATCCTATTTTCGACTATATGGATGCCTCAGGAACTCCTAATTCAACTGATGGTGCACCAGTTACAACCGCTAACACTGTTTCTTCTGCAAGTTTAACTCAGAGTTCTTCAAGCATTGAGACTGATAATGCTGTAGATAACGGTGGTGCAGTTTTAGAGGATGATGATAATCTGTTATCACCAAGTGCTCCTGCAGCACCTTTATAGGGTGTAATCAAAAAAACTTTTGTAAAGAATATAGTTTTGTACCGCTATGCCAAAGAAAAGCGCAACACTGTTTTTTGTTGAGGCTTACACTCCAAATGAGGGTGAGCCTGCTTTATCACTAGAGTATGGAGTTCTTCGCTGGTCAACCAGAGAGAATGACAGACCTAATGTCTATGTTCATACTTATCTCAAGCCTGCAACTCCTTCACGTGTGAAGTGGCCTGTTGCCTCCATTGAAATGAAGATTACCCGCAATCTGATTGACAACAAGGGTGATCTTCCTGAAATGGATGATATGCTCGCAGAGAGTTATCTTGACCAGAAAAAACTGGTATGTTTTGATGCGTCAATTGAACCATACGTAACCTTAGCTCGCAGAGCCTCTGGTGTTATTTCAGTAAAACACGTCTGGAATGAAATATTTGAGGACGACGAGAAGGCTTTAAACTGTACAACCATCGCTCAGATGTGTGATTTTTTGGGGCTTCCTCCAGATAATGATGAGAACAAGAATTACACACCTCTGTTAAAGCGTCTTCACCAGATGGTTGCACTCTGGCAGCTTCTTGACAATATTCAGTCAAACCCAAAGGCCAAAAAGAAGTCTTCTTTAGGTGGCGGTATGCAGTTAAGCTATATCTGGCCTTTACCTCCAACCAAGGAAGAATGGTTCGATTCTAGACCTAATTCATTTAATGATCTCTCAAATGAAGAGATTATTGAATTTTTCTCATCTAATATCGCAGACAGAATCAACTGGTATGAGATGAACATGTATGCCTGCGACTGGATTTATAAGCGACCTAAGCAGAGAATTACTCAGGATCTTCAGTCTAAAAAAGAAATCTGTGATTTCATTTTCAATCACATTTTATCTTTCAAGATGCAGATGTGGGTACTGATTTTTTGTTCTGTGTACTTTTATCGTCCTGATGTTGCACAGAAAATTGCTGCAGCAAGAGGTAATTTTGCTATCTTGTCAATGGCTGTAGTTGAGACTTTTACAAACTTTGTCATTGCAAATATTGAGTATTTCTTAAATCCAGCTCAGAAGTTAGGTCTTATCAAGGCCCTTCTTGATATGTCTTTACAGAAGAATGCAAGAATTCCATTTGAGCATTACGATTATGATGCTGTAGTAAATAAGTCGCATCATGATGATCCAAAACTCTATCCAACCAATGAGAACAGCGAAATTCCATGTGTAAGAGGAATCAGATCTGGTTACAACGTGGTTTATATGCGTTTTGACATCAAGGGCAGAGGCAGGGAGCGTGAGGATTACATCAATGGTGTAAATCTTCATTTAAACAGGGTTTTCTCTGATGCCAGAAACCCATTTTCAAATTTCTGGTTGCCACATTCTCTGCAACTGTGGATTCAGTATATTCTTGATGTTGATTTCTTAAGTATTGTAAGTCCTCAGAGAAGTACTGATTCTGAGTATTTGAACAGTATCAGAGTAAGCTTGAGACAGCTTATTGAAGAATCAACAAAACCTTATTTAAAGGAATTCTACGAGAAGCTCAGAAATGCGATTCTTACAATCAATCAGGGGGCAAGTCTGAACAAGTTTGATCCTATTCAGTTTGTTTTCCAGGGTTGTTCTTTTGAAATTGTAATTGAGCCTCCATCAAACCGAGGCCTGTTAAGAAAACTATTCAGTCTTCATTAGAATGATAAAAAAATTATTTTTCACCTTTGTTGTGCTCTTTTCTGCATGCTCTGTTGCTGAGTCTAGTACTCAGATTTATGGAGAGTATGCCAACGGCTGTATTGATGGAGCTGTAGAGCTTAAGGCAGGTCGCAACTATCAGCTTCAGATATGGGGTAAAAACCGTCACTATGGTCATCCTGAACTTGTAGATTTCATTCTTGATCTGGTTAAGGATGCCAAGAAGCATAATCTTCCTGATCTTCTGATTGGTGATATGTCTGGTCCTGTAGGCGGTGCATTTGCCAAATCTTCTCACGGTTCTCATCAGTCAGGTCTTGATGTTGACATTTCCTTTGATTTTGCCACCCCAAAAAAGACTCAGTATGAATTAACTCATCCTGATGATATCTACATTGTTGATACCAAAAATCGTCCTACTTCATATTTTAATCAGGACAGAGCAACTTTAATCTATCTTGCAGCCATTGATCCTCGTGTTGAACGTATCTTTGTGGCTCCTGGCATCAAGAAGAGAATGTGTCAGCTTTATCTTGATAAAGATATGGATTTAACCTGGCTTTCTAAAGTTCGCCCTTGGTTTGGTCACAGAGGCCATATGCATGTACGACTTGGTTGCCCAAAAGATAGTCCTTACTGTGTAAAGCAGAAGCCAAATCCTGTTTTAGAAGATTATGGATGCGGTTATGAGGTTGACTCCTGGATTGATCCTAGCATCGTTCCTAAGTCTTCTAAGCCTAAGAAGCCACAGGTAAAACCCAAAAAAGTTATTCCTAAGCAGTGTAAGATCCTGTTTAACAAAAAAAAGAGCTGACAGCTTTTTGATTTCTATCAATAATGGTGCATTTTAATGACATTTTTTATTCGATCATAAAATGCACTTTTTTATTGTAAAATTACTGAATATTACGTATTTATAACTACTTTAAAGTTTGGAGCATATTAAATGGTTAAGGTTGCAATTGTTGGTGCAAGTGGCTATGCAGGTGCAGAACTGTGCCGTATGGTGTCACAGCATGATGATTTAGAACTTACTGGTCTTTTTGTATCTGAGAACTCAGCTGATAAGGGTAAGAAGGTATCAGAACTGTACGGCACTTTAGAGGGAAGATGTGATATGACCTTAACACCATTAACTGGTGCCAAGGACATTATAGGTCTTGCAGATGCAGTATTTTTAGCAACTGACCACAAGGTAAGTCATGACATCGCTCCAGCTTTAACAGATGCCGGAGTTGCTGTATTTGATCTTTCTGGTGCCTTCAGATTGTCTGATACAGACGTATTTGAAAAAGCATACGGTTTTGCTCATGAATACAAAGATCTTTTAAAGAGTGCTGTATATGCATTAGGTGAGTTTGTTGATGTAAAGGCTCTTCAGGCCACCAAGATGATTTCACTTCCTGGCTGTTATCCAACTGCATCTCAGCTTGCTCTGCGTCCATTGATTGACAATGATCTTCTTGATTTAAACTATCGTCCTTCGATTAATGCTGTATCCGGCGTTTCAGGTGCAGGCAGAAAGGCTAAGCTTACCAATTCATTCTGTGAAGTAAGTTTAAATGCCTATGGTGTATTTACTCACCGTCATCAGCCTGAAATTGCTGAACACTTAGGTACAGAGGTTATCTTTACTCCTCATTTAGGCGATTTCAAGCGTGGTATCCATGCAACCATCAATGCCAAATTAAAGGATGGGGTAACTAATGAGCAGGTTGCAGCTGCATTTAATGCTGCATACGAAAACAAGCCTCTGGTTCGTGTTAAGAAGGGTATGCCTAAACTTCAGGATGTACAGTACCTGCCATTCTGTGATATTGGTTTTGCCATGAAGGATGGATATATCGTAGTCTGCTCTTGCATTGACAACCTTTTAAAAGGTGCTTCTGCTCAGGCTATGCAGATCCTTAACTTATATTATGGATTTAACGAAACAAAGGGACTGTTTTAACAAAAATATCTTGTGTTAAAACATTGTGAGTTTGTATAATCGATATACACAGAAGCTTTTTTCTGTGTATATTCATTTTTTTATAAGTATCCACTATGAAAGATAATACTATTGTTGTAAAACTCAGCGGAAAGGCCTTAGGTGGCGTTGAGGAACTGTCAAATCTTTTTAAATCATGTAAAGATCAGAGACTGGTAGTTGTTCATGGTGGTGGCGTTGAAGTTGATGCCTTATTTAAAGCATTAAATTTAGAAGTCACAAAGAAGGACGGTTTAAGAGTAAGTCCAAAAGAGCAGATGCCTTATATCAGCGCAGCTTTGGCTGGTATGTGCAATAAAGGTCTGCAGGCTCTTGGCATCAAGAGCGGTTCTAAGACTTTAGGTCTGTTATGTTCTGATGGTAATACCATTTCTGTAAAGCAGATGTCTGAAGATTTAGGTATGGTAGGTGTTGTAGAGCCAGCATCTCCAGACTTTTTAAATATGCTTTTAGATAACGGATACACTCCTGTAATTGCTTCACTTGCTCATGATGAAAATGGTGAACTTTACAATGTTAATGCAGATGACGCTGCTTTAGCCATTGCAAGAGTGCTTGAGGCTCCTTTATATTACATTTCAGATGTTCCAGGTGTGCTTGATAAGAATGGTAATCTTATTGACGAACTTGATGAGTCTTCTGTTAAGGCTCTGATTGACGACGGCACTATTTCTGGCGGTATGATTGTTAAGGTAAAGAGTGCTTTAGACGCAACCAGACTGATTAAGAAACCGGTTTATATTGCTTCATACAAAGATCCTAATCTCTGTTCATGTTTAGTTTCACGGCAGCGGCTTGGAACTGTGTTTAATGTTAAATAATCTTTAACATCTTAATATTTAAATTTTATAGTTAATTTCAGTTTTAAGTTTAGTTGCCAGAAAATATGCTACACAATAATAATGCATCCTTTGTTTTACTCGATGAGTTAAAGCAGAGTACTTTAGAAGATATCTATGACAAGGTTGTTGATTTACATGATTCCCAGAAGATTTCTGATGATGATTATGTAAAGCTTAATGAGTCTTTAATCAATATCAATAAGGTCTTTTTAAAGCTTGAAGAGCGTAACTTTACAGTTCGCCAGGCTACTCTTGCTGACGTTGATTCACTCATGGAAATGATTGAATACTGGGCAAAACAGGGCCAGAACCTGCCAAGAAAGCGTAATGATATTGTACGAGGTATTCAGACCTTTGCTGTTTGCGTAAAGGACGAACAGGTTGTAGGTTGTGCCTGTTTATACGTTTATGATTCTGGTCTTGCTGAAATCCGATCTTTAGGAGTTTCTCCGGTGATCCAGCGACAGGGTCAGGGCAGAGCAATTGTTAATTATCTTTTAAAGCGTGCCCAGAAGATGTTCATTAAACGCGTATTCGTGTTAACCAGAAGCCCTGAATTCTTCTCAAAGGTTGGTTTCCAGAAGACTGTAATTGAAGCACTGCCAGAGAAGATCTTAAAGGATTGCGAGAACTGTCCTAAGCGCGACAAGTGTGATGAAGTGGCATATATTTATAATATGAAGGATTAGAAATGAAAATTTCAAGAAGTACCTTTGATAAGGTAATGTTCCCATGCTACAACCCAATGAGCATGGTTATTAAAAAGGCTCACGGCGTTAATGTTTATGATACAGAGGGTAACAAGTATATCGATTTAACCTCTGGTATTGCTGTAAACTGTTTAGGTCATACACCTCGTGGCGTTCAGAAAGTAATCAAAAAGGTAAGCTCAAAGCTTATTCACTGTTCAAATATCTTCTGCAATGAGTTCACTCTAACCTTAGCTTCAAAGCTTGTAAAGCTTACAGGTTATGAGAAGGTTTTCTTTGTAAACTCAGGTGCTGAGGCTAATGAGGCCGCTTTAAAGCTTGCTCGTCGCGTTGCCTATGATGTTTATGGCGAAGATAAGAACGAAATCATTTCCTTTGACAACAGCTTCCATGGCAGAACCTTTTTTTCTGTAACCGTAGGTGGTCAGGAAAGCTATTCAAATGGTTTCGGTCCAAAGCCTGCTGCGATTACTCATATTCCTTTTAATGATACTGAAACCTTTAAAAAGACCATTTCAGATAAAACCTGTGCGGTAATTTTAGAGCCTATCCAGGGTGAAGGTGGTATTTTAAAGGCAGATGATGACTTTTTAAAGACAGTTCGCGAGCTTTGTGACAAGCATAATGCCGCTTTAATCTTTGATGAGGTACAGACAGGCGTTTCAAGATCTGGTACTTTCTATGCTTATGAGCAGACTCCTGTAAAGCCTGATATTTTAACATCAGCAAAGGGTCTTGCAGCTGGTATTCCTATTGGTGCAGTGCTTACTATGGATAAGTTTGCATCTCACTTCGGTCCTGGCTCCCATGGTTCAACCTTTGGCGGTAATCCACTTGCATGTGCTGTAGGCTCATATGTTGTCGATGTTGTATCTGACAAGAAGTTTTTAGATAAGGTTAACGAGACCTCTTTGTATATCCGTCAGTGCATTGATAAACTCAATGAGAAGTATCACGTATTCAAGGGTGTAAGAGGTGAAGGCTTACTGTTAGGTCTTGTTCTTGATGATAAGTTCTCTGGCAAGTCTGGCGTGCTTCAGAAAAAGTGTTTTGAGCAGAAACTTTTAACTCTGGTAGCTCATGGTGACGTTCTGCGTTTGGCTCCAGCCTTAAATATTAAGAAATCTGCTGTAAACAAGGCTATGCTCCTGCTTGATAAGGCTATTGCAAAGTTCATTGAAGAAAACGCTTAATTAAAACTACAATATATTTACAAAGCCAACATACTGTGTTGGCTTTGTTTTTACATGAATATGATAAAAAACATTCTCATTCTGCTGTTAACTCTGTTTATTTTCCTTGCGATAAAGCCATTCTTTTTCGGAAGTTCACCAGATTCACTTGATCAGAAGATCTTTTCCTTTATCACTCATCCTTTTTCTCAAAAATACTATGTTGGTACAGAGGAGGAGTTTGTCTCTAAAAGGCTCACATCTGCTTCAAATGATGAATATATAAATAAGATTGTAAAAAGCAGCTTTAATGTGAATGAAGAAAAAGAAGCAGTATTTAAGCTTTTTTTACAGGATTTTCTTAAGAATGAGGATTTTCAGAAACTTATTTATGCAAAGCTGAGAACTATGGCCGTGGTTGATAAGGATGGCTATGCAAAGAGTAAAGATGATTTTTTAAAGAATATGGAACAGCTCTCTTTGAACCTGCCTCAGGAAATTTCAGCATCCTCAATGAAGCTTATGCAGTCAGAGTATCAGATTAAGGAAATTGAAAATTTTCTCTTTAAACTCGAGTTTTACAAAAAACATCGTTACTTTAATGATTGTAAAGCATTTATTACCGGAAATAGCTCCATATCCGATATTAAGACTTTAAAAAAGATCACTTCAGAAATCTTTAATGAGATGAGTATTGATGACATTAAAGATATGATAGAAAATCGCAAAATTGCTCTTTTAATGGCCCTAAACAGAAATTTCAATGATAAGAGTTATAAGCGAATGACAGATGCACAAAGACAGTCTGTAGCTGATGAAATTACAATGTTTATAGACAGGGAGCTTTTAAATCTGCCAGAGTCCGAGTCATTAAGATTAAAAAAAGCCTTAAGCAATATGTCAATATCTTCACCAGAAGATGCCTGTGATGGCGGAATTTTACTGTTAAAAGCTTACTTAGGTGAAGGCAACAGAGAAGTTAAAGCAAGATTTTTCTTCGAAAGATAATGATAAAAAGGCTTTGCTCGGTACAATGCAAAGCCTTTTATATTACTTGTCCATCAGTTCATGCAGTGCTTTGACATAGATGGAAGTAAGTGCATCTAAATCCTTTACACTCACCCTTTCATCAACCTTGTGAATACGGCTTGAGATTGGTCCGAATTCAACGGTTTCTGTGCCTAATGGTCTTACAAAACGTCCATCTGAGGTACCGCCTGAAGTGCCTAAATCAGGACTTAATCCAGTAACCTCTTCAATGGCATGATAAAGAGCATCTATAAGTTTTCCATCCTTGGTTAAAAATGGCTTTCCTTCCTCTCTAAAATCCATTTCACAGTCAATGTCAGCCTGTTTTGCAATACTTCTGACATGCTGCTCAATACTTTCAGGGGTCTGCAGATCGTTCCATCTGAAGTTGCAACGCAAAGTACATGATCCTGGAATAACATTATCAGCGCCGGTACCTGCCTTGATATTAGATACCTGGAAAGAGGTTGGAGGGAAGAATGCGGTGCCATTGTCAATAGGGTTTTCAAGCATCAGATTGATGAATCTTGAGGCTTCAAAAACAGAGTTTTTGGCGTACTGCTCTAAAGCAGCGTGCCCCTGAATGCCTTTTACCACGATAGTAGCATTTAAATCACCACGTCGACCGTTTTTAATTGAATCACCAAATACATTGTCGCATGAACATTCGCCAATGATGCAGTAATCAGGGATCATATGACGTTGCTGCATATAGTCAATTACATATGGAGTTCCGCCAACAGCGTCTCCTTCCTCGTTTGAGGTAAGCAAAAGACCAATAGTGCCTCTATGGTTCTGATTGGCACTAATATACTCATGCATAGCCATAATCATGGCAGCATCGCCACCTTTCATATCTGAACTGCCTCTGCCGTAGAGATAAGGCTCTCCATCGTATTCAATGATATCGCCACAAAATGGAGGATGCTCCCAGGCACTTTCATCTCCAGTTGGAACAACATCCGTATGGCCTAAAAACAGGGTGAATGGGGCTCCGTGACCGTGCAGCGCCAGAAGATTTGTGGTTCCCTGTTCTTCAATGGTATAGCAGGTAAAACCAAGAGGTTTTAAGATGTCTTTAACAATTTCCTGACAGCCGTTGTCATTTGGGGTTACAGAAGGAATTCTTACAAGCTTTTGAGCTAACTTAGCAGTATTTGAAATATCCATATAATCCTTTTATATGCAGTAGATTGTTGTCTATATATTATCTTTGTGTTTACCTTATTTCAATTACCTATGTATAAAGCGCAAAAAAGACGCTGATAATGTGCAATAAGATGTTTTACTTTATTAAAAAGACTAAATTATTTGAGGCAATTTGTAATAGTTGAATTGCAAATAAATCACATTTTTGCAGATTTCATCTTGTAACAAACGTTACAGTAGCGGTTGTCTCACTGCGAAACTTTACAAGAAGGTAATCTTATAATCATCGTATGTAAGGTATTAGTCTTAAACCTCTAATGAACAGGTCGTTTTAAATATATAAATTGAGGTTGTTGTAGATGTAAAGTCAAATTCATTTACAAATTTATGCTCATGTTCAAGTTTGTTTTACGCATAAATATCATGTTTATTGTCAAAATAAGCACTTTTTTCACAAAAAGTGTGAAATAAGTACCTTACAATTACTAATGTAATTCGTTCTTTTTATCTTACTTGTGATATTCTAAGGTAAACAGAATATTAAGGTGATAAATTGCAGTTTATAAATACAGTTAAATCGCTTTTTAACTACCCTTTAAAAGCACTTTTCTCAATAAACTTCTATTTTGAGGTGCTTTTTAAAATGAAGGGAATAGGTTTCTTGTACCTGTTGTTCCTGTCCCTGATAGTCGCTCTTCCAATCTCATACAGAGCCAATGATGTTGTTAAAGCATTAAAGACAGCTGAATTTCCTGCCATGGTAATGCAGATCCCTTCTTGTTATCTCAATGAGAATGGAATTTTATCTGTAGCAGGCGGTGAAACCCCATATAAGGAAATAGTCTCTGCCGATGGCTTTGTATCTATTGTCTTTAATGTTGAAAATAAAGAAGTTAACTCAACAAAAACACCTTTAAAGGTTGAACTGTATTCAGATACATATGTGCTGTCTGTTCTAGATCAGAGAATTTCTAACAGATATACAGACTCCTTTGAAAAGGGCAGTAACTTCAATCCTGTGGTTCATTCAAGAGTGGTTGATCTTGTGCTGAATATTTCAGTTTATTTTACCTATGTGATTGTAGTTGCCATCATCTGTCTTAAGATTCTGTTCTTAAGTCTTATTTCAGCACTTCTTACTAAATTCATGTTTGTGATTTTAGGCAAGATGAAAACCGGTTTTTCAAATATTCTTCGTCTGAATGTTTTTGCATCTACAGCTGTAGGCCTTGCAATTATCATTCAGGCCTTATTAAGCATTCAGTTATCTGATTTGATACTTATTCTGATTCAGTTAGGCTATATGGTAGCGTTTATCAAGTACTTCAGAAAGGAACTTGAAAGTGGTGGTATTGATGAATTTGTGCACAAATATGCACCTGCCGGCACCAGAGTAAGAAAGCAGGAAGATAAGGAACGCAGGGATTTATCTGAGTACACTGACGGTCTTAATTCTACTTCAAACCAGCAGGCTAGGAGTGACGGTCAGGATGAGGCTGCCCATAATGACTATAGCGAGCCTGAGAAGCATCAGGATAAGCATAATAACAATCACCCAGGTTCATTCTCAGCTTAATGAACTTTAAACAGTAAGTGTTAAAAATGAATAGCATAAAACAGTTTTTTACAGTCACAGCTCTTTTGATGATACTAAACGGCAGTGCCAGTGCGCTTGATGTTAAAGTAGAGAATTTAACTCAGGCCAAAGTGGTACTGGCTTTCTCATATCTTGATGAGGTTGACAATGAATGGGTTGTAGACGGATGGTACAATGTGGATTCAAAACAGACCGCAGAGATTAAGCTTCCATCAAATAATGATATCTATTACCTTTATGCTGAGTTCTCAAATGGCAAGAAGCTTGAAGGCGGTAAAGGTTCAATAAGTGTAAAGGTTGATAATCAGGCTTTTTTATACAAGCAGGGCAAAGCCCCAAAAAACTTCACCAAAAAAGTTAATTTTGTCAGAGCCAGAGGCAACGAAGGCAATGCATTAGTTAGGATTAAGTAAAAAAAATCCAGTTAACTGAATCGGCTAATTGGATTTATAATTTTTAACATACCTAGGACCTTAAGCGACTTTTCTGTCAGGTCTAGGGTGGTTAACGATCTGCCAGATTAACAATGGCAGATCTTTTATTAAAACACGATCTCGTGTTGGTTATCTTAAACTCATCTATGCCTATAAATCTAGCCTGCTGTTCTGGTTTTATTAAGGTCTTTTTTCCGTCCTTATCTAATGTTACGTAAAGGCCTTACAGTCTTGCTTTATCTATATCCTTAACAACGCACTTGTGTAGCCCTTTTTTTCACGCTCTTATTACCATCCCACACTTTTCTGTACAGACCCAAAAATATCTATTTTGTATGTTATAGTTATTACTGTAAATGTAGAGTAAAGAGGTTATTTATATGTTTGGTATGGAAATTCGTTTGAATGAACAGTATATCGCAAAGAAAGGTCAGTATAAGATAGAGGATCTTATTGCGACTATAGATAGACTTTTCAATCATTATGGCTTTAGAAAAAAAGTTGAAGATCGATCTTTGTATTATTTAGGAAATAATCATAAGGATGATTATGGTAAGTTTTTTGCTACATACCTTATTCTTCATCGAAATCGCTGGTTTATGGAAAATATTACCCTTTGGCACTTTTTAGAAAATGATGATAATCAAAACGAAGAAGATGGTTTCTATTATTCTGATTATTTAAAGACTCTGTTAAGAAAAAATAAACTTAATGGTTTAGATCCTGCACATATTGAAAAGTATAGTTATGAAGAAGATTGATGATAAAAAGTGCATAAAGTTTATTGCATTTGATTTAGATACAAAACAGTTAAATGTGTAACTGACGTTGGAAGGAAGTATGATTTAGCTGTCGGATTAAGAGATGATAATGTTAATTACAATTCTGATGTTGATTATGAAGAGGTAAATGGCAGTCAAGTAAAATGTAATAATAATCTGAAAAATAAGACAAAACTTATTAAAAGATAATGAAAATATATTAGATTATATATGATTAATTATTGAATTTTAGAGGAAAAATTAGTATAGCATAGTTGCAGGTTGATCCTGTAGGGTGGCTCAATAACTGATTGAGCCATACGCAACATGGTTCAAGCAGTTAGAGCCTTATTTTATAATAATCAATTAAAGGAGTTTCATAATGAAACTTTTAATTGTAATAATAGCTCTATTATTACTGCTATGGTCGCCAAACGTATGGTAGTATAACGAGCTACTTCTTTTAGGGGGGGTAAGTCTTTTGATTTGCCCCTCTTTTCATATTGTATGAGTTATTTAAAATATTTGCAACATTGTCTATAAAACTTGATATATAGTTGATCTGTTTCTATATGCAAAGGCAAATAAAAGCTTTTCGTATAGGACATTGTATGTATGGACTTTAAGTAAGGACAAATCA
>ONCB01000177.1 GCA_900316175.1 uncultured Succinatimonas sp. | reverse complement strand
CATAGATAAAACAAAGGTTAAGTGGGATTTATAGGCGATTTTTCAATAAACGAGAGATACTACTCTAATGCGACGCTGTGTTACTAAGGTTATGCCCATGAATCAGGTACCGTGTACCTTTGCGGAATGATTACAAATATACAGGAGTTGATCAACTGAGAGGAGCCGAGAGATCCGACAGCTGTTTGATCATTTGACAATGATTGAAGAGGATGGTGGCCAAGGACTGTTATATCAGGATGCAATAAAAAATAGCTGCAGATCTTAAGTGAATACTGTGACGGTATCTGTCAATTTAACGTATCAGGGAGTTGTCTATAAGCTGGAAAAAAGAAGCCAGAATACTGTTCGATGTCTGCGGTATAAAGAACGAAAAAGCAACTTTAGCAGAAAGTGCTATTTTCATCATATTGATATTAAGGTAAGATGAAGATAGATAAGTAAAAAAAGGGAGAAATCTATCATGTATAGAGTATCAGATGTTTGCCGTCTTGTCATAGACTATAGCAATGAAATGAATTATGGGATATCCAATTTAAAACTTCAGAAGATCTTATACCTCATTCAGGCCTATTTTTTGTCTAAATCATCGCATAGGTGTTTTGATGAAAGGATTGAAGCCTGGGACTTTGGTCCAGTGGTCCCGAAAGCATATAGAGAGTATAAACAATATGGAGGTGGAAACATCCCTTCCACACACTACCCTGTAAAGCCAGAACACAGAATCCGTCGTCTGTTTAGTGTTGGAAAGGATAAAACCTACTCTATTTCTGAGGATGATCAAGAGAGAATAAAGCAAGTTATAGATGCATTCTCGGATTATACTGCTGCGGATCTTGTTCGTCTAACACACAATCAAAAACCATGGAAGTCTGCATATGATTTAGGTAGAAATAGTGAGATAAAAGTCAATGATATAGCGGAGTACTTCAATGCAGGAAACAAATGAGATTGTAAATACATTAGCTAAATCAGATGATAATAAGTTTAAAAAGGAAGACTCTAAAGAATTCCAAAAAACAAAAGCAACAATAAATGAAATCTGTAAGTCGCTTAGTAAACCGTCCAAAAGTTATGACCCCGAGAAGACGGTTAAGATTTTAGTTGACTATTTAAAATCCGAAGATAGAATGCAAAGGATTTTGTATTCGGAAATAAGTAACTATCTATTTAGTCGGTCTGAAAAAGAGCGGGGGAATTTTCTCTCAAATATCGACGATCTATTGTGCTCTTCATTGGATAAATCTGAAAATAGTGACCCGGAAACAGAGGATAGAAATGGATCCGCTGTTCCAGCAGAAGATAAAACTATTACGAAACAAAAAAAATGTTTCTTTCTTAGTTTGAAAAATCGCTTTTTCGGTGGTGGTAATACTAAAAATAGTAAGAAGCAACAAGTACCTGATGCTGCATCAGGACCAGAGACAGCTGGGCAACCTGCACCTGATGCTGCATCAGGGCCAGAGACAGCTGGGCAACCTACACATGATGCTGCACTAGGACAAGAGACAACCGGGCAACAAGCGCCTGATGCTGCACTAGAACCAGAGACGGATGGGCAACCTGCAACTGATGCTACTTCTGTAACGAGCGAGTCTATTGGCTTAAAAGATGATGTAAAGAAACTTATTATAAAAATATATGATCATACACAATTGGTCAATTATCAGATTGAGAGTAATAAAAGCATTTTTAAAACTAGTATAAATGAAGAGATGGCGTCATTTCGTGAGCAGACAAAAGCTATTGAAAAAGAGTATATAACGATTTTAGGCATTTTTGCTTCAATAATCATTGCATTTGTTGGATCGTTTACATTTAGTACATCTGTTCTAAGTAACATTGCGAAAGTTGACTTCGAAAGATTAATGATAATAGCCTTATTCATAGGTTTAGCATTCTTTAATCTGATAGCATATTTGATCGAATTTTTAAGAGATATAAGTCATACAGAGAGTAGTACAAAAATAGGAGCAAAGATTTGGCGCAGTTTAATTATTATTATTGTCGATTTAATCCTTATTTTTAGTATGGGCTATTTCATGTGGAAAGGTAGTTATATTGATATCCCTTTTTCAATAAATGCAGGCGCGGAGGATTCAGATATAGATACTGTAAAAGAAGAAAAACCAAAAGATGCAGGCGCGGAGGATCCGATTACAGAAACTGGAAGTGGAGCAAAATAAGATTATTGAATTAAGAATATCCAATGTCCAAAGAAGAAGGACTAGCGCAATTTTTCGAGGCAGTTGAGATAGAGCCGGCGTGTGCCCGGCTCGAGTCCCATTATATGTATTAATTAACATGAATTAGAAGACATAGATCGATTTGAATATTAGATTTCGGAGCGTGATTACGATTCAGGTACCGTGTACCAACGTGGTCAAACAACGGTCAACTTAGGAACATTGTACTCTGAAGAAGAAAAATTGGTATAATGAACCAGACGTATATACGATTTCTACTAAAAAA
>ONCB01000052.1 GCA_900316175.1 uncultured Succinatimonas sp. | reverse complement strand
GATCCTGCCGGTACCACCGCAAACGTTGCACCGGATGTAGGCGGAGCTGCCGCCGGTTTTGCGTCTGCGTGTCTTACGTATTGTTTGCTTCGCCATTTTTATATCTCCATATATAACCATGAGCTGTGTGTTCGTGTTTGTATTTTGGATTACATACACGAAAGATTGTGCTTGCAGGGATGCCAGTCGTTCTCATTATTTCGTGTACGCTTCCCCATTCTTTTACGAAATCTCCATCCTTTGTAAATTGCAAGACCGCTTTTGAATGTGGGTTTTTTCTACCTTTCTTGTGGGTACACCATTCCAAATTGTCTGCAAAATTGTTTAATGTGTTGCCATCTTTATGATTGACTTCTTCGTAATCGTTTGGGTTTTCTATAAAGGCTTCTGCAACAAGCCGATGAATATATTTTGTTTTTATATCCTTTCGGCCTTTTCCAACAAGCAATACACATCTATATTGATGAGGCTTACCTTTTGTCAAACCGCCTTTTAATTCTTTACCTTTGCTCCAAGCACTTAATGACCGAACCCTACCGTGGTCGCTGACTTGATATTTTCCACCATAACCGTCAATGTCTTTCCAATTTTCCATATTAAATCTCCTTTTTGCTTTATTATATCACAATTAGAGATAATAAAGCAATAAGGAATTTAATTGTTTATCGTTCCATCTCCATCAACGTAATTATTGTAGCCATCGCCATTTTCTTGTGTGACAGTAACCTCGTCAATAAATTGATTCTCGTACCAAATCCAGGCGCCGTTTGTGACTGCCAGAAGCACGATCAGAATTATGCAGAGTATCCACAATCTCCGGTTTGAACGTTCCATGCGGGCCACGGTTCCCTCATGTGCATAAAAAGGAATTGTTTTGTCTTGTCCCATGCTGCCCTCCGTGTTATAATTCTAAGTGGAAGAACGCCTGCGGCTTGAAACTTCTGCATCCTGCGGAAGCAAGCCGCTATTTTATTGTGAAAAACATGTGCTAGTAGTGATGCTTTTCTCCGCTCTCCACTCTTTTATTATACCATATTACGCGAAAAGCGAACTCCATGTTTTAGGTCCGACTTCACCATCCACCTCTAAATGATTGGCTTTCTGGTATGCCCTAACTGCTGCATCTGTGGCCGGGCCAAAGTCTGAATCAACATTCAGCTTATACCCTTTTGCATTGAGCATTTCCTGCAACTTCCTAACTGCATCGCCCTTACTGCCCTTTTTGATAAGCGGCATATCGTCCGCAGTCACCTTGCCGTCAATCAGTTCATACCTCGGTCTGCCGTAGCCGATTATTGACGGGGAGTTGACAGAGTAACTTCCGCGCCGTACCTCGTCAGCCTTGTTCCCCTCGATTGTGTGGACAGTGCCGCCGCTGACTGATGTTACGATTCCCGTGTGACCGCTCCCGCCGAAGAAAATCTGATCGCCTCTATGGGGCGTATTTGACCATCTGCCCGCTTTTTTATACAGAGCTACGGAATTGTAGGTGTAGTCGTCAAAATCGCCGCAGAGCACCATTCTCGCGGTTTCTGCGCCCTTTCCGAAGTGTTCGCAGGTCTTGAGGATGACAAAATCTACAAAGGCATCGCACCATGGCGCGTTCGCGTCCATGTTGCGGGGCTGAATAGCGTGCATGGTATCCCCGAAGATTGTCTTGTTGTTCGCGCCCTCATGGTATCCCAAATAGGATTCGGCGATAGAGATTGCAACGTCAATCGGATTTTCTTTGGTCAGCGCCTTGCCGCCTGCCATAGCCCGCCATTCTTCCGCTGACATATAGGCAAGGTCAAGATCAATGTTCGCATCATAGCCTGCGATCCTGCCGTGACTGGAATACTGGCGGATTGTATCCCGCTCCCACGCGCCGAAGCCGTTGTTATCCGTCCACGGGCTTGATTGGTAGTCGGTTGTCGAGTTGGATTTGTACTGAGCGCACCACAAAGGATAATTCGCCGCCACGCTTGACCAGTTGTATTTCCTGCATACTGACTTGCTCATGTAAATAAGCGGTCTAACACCTGTCAAGCGGTACACTTCATCCAAGAACTCTTTGCACCATGCCACATCTTTTCCAGTGCCGAAAACGGAATTTTGATTGCCTTCCCAATCGAGGGCAAGGATACATTCACCGACACGGTTTCCAAGGCATTTCACAAAATACTGCGCTTCCGCCTTCGCGCTCTTGCCCGTGCCATAGTGGTACGCACCAAGCAGTTTTCCCGCCGCCTTTGCCACTGAATACTGACGATCCGCGTATGGGTTGAGGTACGTTGTGCCCTGCGTGAATTTGACAATCACGAAGTCGGTTGTCGTCAGTTTTGCGGGGTTGATGCTCGACTGGTAGGACGCTATATCAACGCCGTTCAGTGACGATTGCCCCCCGCCTTTTTCCTCAGTGGCATATCCGTCCTTGTCGAATCGGTATGTCTTGCCGTCAATAACCGCCGTGCAGGATGTGTAACAGTGACCTTGATTTTTGCCCGACACGGGTTCAAGGTAGCATCGTTTTCCCTTGTAAGTGACCCATCCAGTGACCATCTTGCCGTCTGCACCAAGGTAGAACCATGATCCGTTGTCGTAAAGCCATCCTGTTTTCATCGCGCCGTTCTTGTCGAAGAAATACCACTTGCCGTTGATATACTTCCACCCGTACTGCATGACGCCATTCTCGTCAAAGTAGAAAGTGTCTATGCCGCCGCTCCAACTGCACTTGTGAAGCCCTCTGACCATGTAGCCATCCGAATCCATGAAGAACCAATCTTTGCCGTCTTTGGACTGCGGCTTGCTCCAACCGACCTTGATCCATCCTTTTGCGCGTCTGCCGTCCGAAAGGACATAGAACCATCCCTTTGCGTCCTTGTTCCATCCTGTCTGATAACTCTGATAAGGAATATTCGCCGTCACGATCTTACCCCCTTGCTTAAACACGATTTTTCCGTTTGCCGCTTCAATATAGATGGGCTGATTCTGCATCCATACGGGGATGCCCGCCTGCACAACCCTGCGGGAGCCATACATAGTAAAGCCCGTGGTGCCTGCGCCGTTACGCTCAACATTGGTCTCCCACATGAGGATCACACCTGCGTCAGCCGCCGCCCGTGCGCTTGATTCAGGACAGTCGTTTCCGTGATGCTGAACATACATCGCGATGATTGCCGCCTTGAAGTAGGCGATAGCATCCTTGAGGTCGATACAACCATCACCGCCGAAAAGCAACTGGACTTCTGGAGAATACAGAACCAGTGATCCGTCATTGACAAAGGCGTAAGCGTTGCCATCGTCAAGGTCTGTAAACTTGCGGGGCTGATTTCTGTATACCTTCCATGAGGTATCACCGCATTTCACCACGCCGCCCTTGTCAAGCCAATTGACCTTTGTGCCGTGTGCCTGCATTGCCCTTATGAACTTGTAGGCGTTGTTCATGTCGTCCTTGACCGCCCGCCCATTGGCTGATCCATCGCACCCGTGTTTCAGTGTCAGCGGGTCGTACATGAGTACTTGCTTAATGTGGAATCGGGAATCATCCTCAATCTGCAAAAGCCCGTTGTAATGGTCATAATGGATATGAGAAAGCACGGCGACATCCACCGTGCTTACATCATTTTCAGCAAGCCACGCTTTCATTCCGTTCGTGGGTTCGCCGCCCTCGAAGCCGTCAAAAAGCATGGTCTGCCCGTTGCAGATTATTCCGATGCCCCCGCCCTTTCTTATGTCACTTTTCCCCTCGGGAAGTGTGATAGAGGGAACAAAGGCTTTAAACATCAGCATCACCGTCCTTGCGATACTCAGATGTTGAGATGTGCAGGCAAACGCCCAAGAATGTATCAATAGCCATCAGCGTTGCGGGCAGTTCCGATACATACGGCAGATTCCAAATCTTGCCCAGAGTGGCATACAGGACTGCCAAAGCAGGCAGGATCGTAAGTGCAACCTCTTTCAGAATGTCGTATAACTCATTGCTCATCTTGAACATGATCAAAGTCCCCCTTTCGTGAGAATATAAGTAACAGCGGCAGTAGCTACCATTGCAATGATTGAGTAGACCAGTTTATCCCAGTTATCGGCGGGCTTGCGCTCAATATCGTCAAGGCGCTCCCCCTGCCGCTCCTGTTCCTTCTGCATACTCTGCATGGTGACAACCATAGCCTTAATGGATGCCGCCATGTCGGTTAATTGATCCGCGATCTTTTCCAGTTTGTCTATTCTGTGATTCTGACGATTGTTCTCGTCGTCCACACGTTTAAGGCGCTCGTCTACCTCAAAACGTGTGATGTAGTCTTTGTCATCCATTGGCTCTTATCCTCATGTGAGGGGCGGTTTCTCGCCCCTAATTAACGGTTACTTATTCAGTTGTATCCTCCACCTCTTCAGGTTCGGGAGCGGGTGCATCATGCAGGAACACCTCATGCTTGAGTTCAAATCCCTCTTTGGTGAGCATGGTCACGGAATCGGTCAGATGCGTTGTGTCTACTGCCTGTCCTGCCTGTCTGAAAAACTCTTTCAGCGCATCGGGTTCTGCTTCGTAGGCTTTTACGGAGTTGCCGAATGTCCCGTCTACTCTGTTGGTGATTCTTACGATAAAAAAGTTGTACATAACATATCTCCTTATGCGTTAATCTCGTTGAGTGCTTCGGAAAGTGACTTGCGTGTGCAGTTAGTTCCTACCACGATAGCAGAGCCGTTTGCGATATTAGCAGTTGCCTTATACAGACTGTTCCCCACCATAAAATACTGTCCGCTTGTGATGTTTGCATCCGCTATCATGTCTGCCGAATCGGGGGCAGTTAAGCGTTCGATGTACAGTTTCGTGTCAGCACGATACTCTGCCGTTGTATCCCCTGTATCAGCCCAAATTGTATTATCGCCTAACAACGTCGCAACCTCCGTAGGCGTAAGCTGGTAGGTGACAGGCTCGGCAAGCTCATAAACAACCTTCAGGTTGTTTGTAGATAACCACGTTTTGTAGTCCGAAGCGGAGCCGACGTAGTCATACCGATTGTCCATGATGTACAAGTCTGCGCTGTTTTGCTGGTTCGTTATGCCTACTGTACCCGCATAAGTAGCGTTTGGCGTTTTAGTGGGATATATGTCAGAAATAAGATTTGGCGTTTGCCCACCACCAGTTATCTGCTTAATACCAATAAGCACAGAGTTGACACGCTGTCTTGTATGCCCGTTTGCTGTCGCGCTGGCCCAGTTCTCTGTTCCGTTAAGACTTCGCATCGCCATCGTTACCGTCAGCTTGCCCGTGGTCACATCCAGAGTGCCGCCGTAGACCGTGCCAGCTTCGGTCTGCCATGAGATAGGAATTACAGTTCCGTTTGCGTTGAGTTGCATCCCTGTCCATCCGCTTATAGGGCAGATGTTTTCGTAGGGAGCGTAAGACGACTGCAATGTTTCAGCCACACTGACTTTTATAGAGAAGTCAACGGTTTGATTCTTCGATAAATCAAGTACGATAGCACACAGACGTTCGGATTCGGTACGAAAACCATAAACATTTTTAACCGTTCCAATACCAGTTTTTTCAAAATACTGGACGACATACGATTTTCCAGAAAGTGACGCATCGGCATATTCACAAAAATTAAATGCGGCATTTTCTGATGTTGATGAAGCGGTCCCTGTAAATGTAAATACGCCATCGTGATACTCAACATGGATATTATAGTGAGAAGCATCGCTACCAAAAATACTGATTTTGGACGGGTCAAGCAGATTCTTCCCACCCCCTGCAGGATAAGGGCTTTCCTGTCCGTGTAAATCCTGTACAGGGTTAATATTCACCACAAGAGATTTCAGAGGGAGATTGTCAGCACCGTCACTGAAACTTGCGATACTGCCCGATGCTATATCAGTAGGAAATGCGTTTAAAATCGTGGGAGTGAGGTCTGCTTCGGCTATATCGGCAATGTCCTGTTTATCCTGTTCTGTGAGAACATAATCATCACCCTGTTCTCCCTTATCACCTTTATCTCCCTTATCGCCTTTGTCACCCTTTTCTCCGATGCCAGTGTCACCTTTGCATCCGCACTAACGGTATAACTTGTTGATGCTTTGCAAGGGATTTTTTCGGTTGTAATCCAGTTGGATGAATTTATCCATGCGCCGTTTGCGTAGGCCCAATATCCTTGCAGAAAAGTACCATTAAAAAGATTAATAATGTGGTTACCAAGGTAGTGAATTTTGTTTCCTTCCTTTAAGAAAACTTCAGCAAATTCACAGATATCAGAGAAGATCTCCTCACGTGATTTTACCTGCACTTGCTCATTAAAAATTTCCCTGTCCACACTGGCAAGTAAATAAGGATCATCCATTATAGCTCTGCCAAGCATCACACCCTCAACTTGCTTTAACTGATTTAAACACTCATCAATGGTTTTAATTCCTCCATTGATGGTAATGGACAAATCCTCATAAATGCCTTTTAAAGCATATACTCTGTCATAGTCAAGTGGAGGAATGGTGCGGTTTTCTTTTGGCGAAAGTCCGTTTAACCACGCTTTTCTTGCATGCAGCACAATATGTCTAGAACCTGTCACATATACAGAATCTACAATCTTTTTTGTATATTCAAAATTATCAAGTTCATCCACACCGATTCTGGTTTTTACAGTTACAGGAATAGATACAGCATCCTGCATAGCTTTGACACAGTCAGTTATAACTTCAGGAGTTTTCATTAAAATGGCACCAAATGATCCTGACTGTACCTTGTCTGATGGACATCCGGCATTTAAATTAATGGCACTGTAGCCACACTTTTCACCAATTCTGGCAGCCTTTGCCATAACTTCAGGATCAGATCCGCCAAGCTGCAGAGTACATGGATTTTCAAACTGAGGATCATGAGTAATCAGATGCTCTTTTCCATGCACGAGAGCCTGAGCTGCTATCATCTCTGTGTAAAGCATGGCTTTTTTAGTAAAAAGCCTTGCCATACGACGGAAGGTACGATTGGTAACATCAATCATGGGTGCTACAGAAAATCTGTCAGCTTCATTAAAATCTTTTGAATAATGCATAGAAAACGTGATTTAAAATATTAGAGCAAAAAAATAAGGCAGATTATCTTACAATCTACCTTATTTTAAAATGATTTAAAAGATATTAATCTTAATCAAGGAGCTGATGTAAGATTGGCTGAACAAACTTAGGATCAACTTCTTTTAGCTTAGAAGCTACTTCTAATACCTTCTCTTTTAATGCCTTGACATGATCATCTTCAGGCTTTAATAAAACTGTAGCAATTTCCTTACCTAAATCCTTTAACACCTCAGGAGTAATACCACGAGTAGTTAAAGGCAGGGTTGAGAAACGAACTGCATCAAATTTAACCTTTGGATCAGAAGTTAAAACATTGGTAATTCTTACATGGATGCCAGCATCGGATAAAAGTTCCTGAATACCACGTGCTGATAATGCGCAGCTTTGTGCATCTACCATTACAAGGTGTGAACCGTGAAGCTTATCAACAAGCTTTACACCACCGGCCTTTAATCCATCAGCTAAAGCAATTGAGTTGCCAACAACTGCCTTGTTGTATTCTTTGTATTCATTTGACTTCATTTCAGTAAGTCTTACAGCAAGACCTGCAAGTTCAGATGATAACAGACCAGTGTGACCAGAAATTGTCTCTGCACGCTTGATGTCACCATAAATCTCATTCTGACATAAAATTACAGCAGACTGTGGTCCCTGCATTGAACCATGAGTTGAGAAGGTAACTACATCAGCATAAGGCATTGGGTTTGCAAACACACCTGAAGCAATAAGACCTGCAGACTGTGAAATATCACACCAAAGGTATGCACCTACACTCTTTGCAATCTTGGCAAGGCGCTGATAGTCAATATTTGCTGAATAGTTAATAGGGGAAACCACGATTAAACGAGGTTTGCACTCACGAGCCTTCTTTTCAATCTCATTTAAATTTAGTTCACGTGTATCATTGTCGATACCGAAGTTAACAAAGCGGAATGCAAGGTGCTCACTGTTGCAGTGCTCTTTTTTACGAAGATCAAGAGACATTACAACATCACCACGTTCAGTTAAGGCGTTAAATACGATACGTGAAGCAGCTTCAATGGTTACAGTTCTAACTGAAGCACATGGAGCATTGAAAACTTCGCAGAGTCTTTTCTCTACTAACTTTTCAAGATCATCGGTACGACCTAAAGCTGTTGAATTAGATGAGCTTACCCAAACACTGCCCTGAACTGAAGCGCAGACTGGTGAAATGCTGTTCTCATCAGGAATAAAAGATAAAGTATTTTTCTGTCTTTCTATTTCCTTATCCAGAAATTCTTTTAATTCCGGGTCAAAATCAGCGACAACCTTAAATAAATCCATATGATCCTCCATTTCTATACCCAAAAGTATAGAAGAAATTTTTTTTAATGTTTCTAATAGTTTAAAATATTTGACAGGCATTACGCATATTCAAAATTATTTAAACTAAAAAACAGAATCTGACGCATTAAACTATGCCTTTTTCTTTCATCTATTTAAACACCAATAGACAAATGAATTTGTGAGATTATGCAAAAAGATTCCATGCAAATATGGTTATACATACAAAATTCATCAAAATTGTTAAGCAAGTCATTTTATAAACACAACTTAACGCTCAACAGAATCTAAAAATGTCTGTGTTCCAAAAAGTTAATAACATTTTTATTTTTTTATCAAAAAACGATATTCACATTTATCAACAAAACTAATGAAGTAAAAACACGAAAGTTGTGAGATACCTTGAAAACGTTTCAAAAAATCGTTGAAATTACCGATAAAATCGGTGTTTGTAACAATTGTGTGCTAAAATAAAATGATATGATAAATGTGAAAGTAACCTTTAAGAATAAAACCGAAGACTACATTGCCGTAGAATGCGAGACAGGCGCCTTTGTGCTGCCTGGAGCTCATGTGTTCGGGATATTCTGTATTGGTATTATTTCCATTTTGCTTGCCCTTCCATTTGGCCAGCTTGTACCAGAGAACTATTCACCTTTCTCTGCTCTTACAGCCAGCCGCAATCTGAAAAATTCTCAGTACGAAAAAGAATACATCAAGAACAACGAAAAGATTGTTGAAGAAAACATTGAGATAGCATCAACAGCAGGATCACAGGAAAACTACGATGATGAAATCGTGATCCCTCAGGATATTCTGGCAAATGGAGCTACCTATGATGGTCAGCCACAGGTTGTAAAAGAATCAGAGGAAGCATCAAACCGAGAAAAGTTTACTTCATCTTCTGTTGTGGCACAGAATCAGACTCCAGACACCAGTGCAGTACCTCATGCTGAAGCTCAGACTGCAAACTCTGAAATGAACACTATGACTCCGGCAGAAAAGTTCATTTCAAGTCTGATTACTCCAAGTTCAACTCCAGCTATGATCACTCAGAACTCAGATGAGATTATCGAACAGAATCGAGATGAGAACAAAATCAATGCAGTTTGGTATGAGCAGACCATCAAGCGTGGAGATTCTCTGTCAAAGATATTCAATTACCTGAATCTTGATAAAGAGTCACTAAAGAAAATTATCGCAAGAGCAGATCCTGACGATCTGAATCTGATTGTGGGCGAAAAGATTCAGTTCCTTGTTGATGACAACAATACTATTCTTGAAATTGCCATTCCAATTAACAATAACAAACAGGCCCGATTCAGTCTTGATCCTGTAAAAAACACTTACGTTATGGCTCATGAGCAGCGTAATGCCCAGTTTAACGATATAGAGCAGAAGCTACTCAATGCCAATATGCTGCCAAGCTTTATTGAGATGGAAAAAGAGCGTCAGCGCAAGGACAAGGAAAAAGCGATGCTAGCAAAGCGTGAGGCTGAGTTAAAGGAAAAGGAAGCTAAAGAACGTAAAGAACTTGCCCGTCTTGAGGCTCAAAAACGTGAAAAAGAAAAGCAGGAACTGCTAACAGCCAACAAGAAAGAAAAACTTGACCATTTCAGCCCATCAAACCGACCAAGACTTGTTATCGGTACTATTGGCTCACGCGAAAACTTTGACCGTGCAGCTAGAAGAATGGGACTTAGCAATGCAGAAATTGCCACCATCAAGAGTCAGTATGCAGGCAAAGTTAATGTTTCAAAGCTTCGTTCTGGTGACACATTCAGAATTCTCTTTAATGGTATCGGTCAGGGCTCAAGCATGACTGCTATCAGCCTGAATTCTGCTCAGGGAAAGGTAACCTTATACAGACATCCTCAGAATCATATCTTCTATGAGGAAAACGGATACAAGCCATCTGTAGGTGAATTCAAACGCTTCCCTCTGATGGGTAACATTAAGGTTAACTCTCCATTTAACCTTACCCGTTATCACCCTATCAAAAAGAAGATCAGACCTCACTATGGCGTAGACTTCAAGGTTAGCATCGGTACCCCAGTATATGCACCAGCTGATGGTGTAGTTACCTATGCAAGTTTTATGCGCGGTGGCGGTTATACAGTTATCATTAACCACAAGGATGGTTATTCAACGGTTTATATGCACCTGTCAAAGTTTGATGTCAGAAAAGGTGATATCGTACACTTAGGTCAGATTATTGCAAAGTCAGGTAATACCGGTTACTCAACCGGACCTCATCTGCATTATGAAATTCACGTAAACGGAAGAGCTGTAGATCCTCTGAAAGTAGATTTACCTTCAGGAAATCCTGCTACAGCCAAAAAGTTAAGTGAAACTTTCAAGAATACTGTTTATATTTTAAAGTCAGAGCTTAATAAAGATTCTCTGGCTGTAGCAAAGTAAGAATAAGGATTTCTCTGTGATAAGCGATAAAGAGTTTACCGAAGAATCACTTGCTGTTTTAAAGTGGCTGATTGCAATTCCAAGTATCTCAAGAACTTCAGGTGATGAGATCTTCTGCCACACCATTTACAACACAGTATCTGAGTTTACCTACTACAAGGTACACCCTGAATATTTAAACTATATTCCTCATGATGATGGTAAGAATCACTCATTTACCGCATTTGTAAGAAGAGATCTTTTAACTACTCAGACTCTGGTTGTGATGTGCAACACTGATACCTCATCAAATGAGGTATACGGTACCTTAAAGTCTTATGCATTCAAGGCAGATGACTTAAAATCAAAGTTAAAAAATCTGCAGCTTACTGAAAAACAGGCTGAGGATTTAGAAAACGAAGATAATATCTACGGTTTAGGTGCTTTTGAAAACAAGTCACCTATTGCCGCCATGCTGATCCTGCTTAAGTACTACACTGAGAGACTTTGGGAACTTCCTGTTAATCTGTTATTTGTCTGCAACAGTGAGTCTTTAAACGGACATGAAGGTATCCGTACCTGTCTTCCATATATTCATAACCTTATTAATGAACAGAATATTGAACTGTCTCTTGCCTTAAGCTTCAAACCAGAAACCGCACCAGTAAAAGCAGATACTATTAATGTATACACCGCAAATATGGGCAAGGTAGAAGCAGGTTTCTACATTTTCGGCGAAGGTACAGATAACGAGCAGCCATTCAAAGGATTCAGTCCAACCTTAATTTCATCAAAGATTATCGAGGAAATTGAGCTTAATCCTGCTATTGCACATAAGCTTTCATCAAAGCCTATTGCACCAACATTCAATTACCTGCACACCTACAATAACCGTTCTCCAAACAGTCCAGATGTAGTGCACTTAAGTTTTAACTTCCCGTTCATCAATCTTAATCTGCTTGATCTTGTTGAGAACTTAAAACAGATTGCAGCCAAGGCAATTGAAAAGTCTGCAGTGTACATGGAAGACAGAGAGACAGCCTACTGCTATCAGGCAGATAAAGAAGTTAATATTCCTGCACGTGAAGCTGAGGTTATAGCTTTTTCAGATCTGTTCAATCGAGCTGCTTACCACTACAAAGGTAATTTAAAATCAGCAATTGAAGGTCTTATCCAGAAGTGTGCCAACGAAGAATTGTCAACACACGATGTGATTAAGACTGTGATAGAACGTCTTAATGAACTTGCCAGACTTCCAAGACCATCTGTTGTGATTTTCTTTGGTAACGACTTTATTCCTCAGCAGCAGTTAAGACGCAACAATGCAGCCGATCGCGAAGTCTACATCAAGATTAACCGTGCTGTTGAAGAATTCAACAAAGATCATGAGCACCAGATAAGCATTGAAAATGAGTGCCCAGCCAATGACAACTGCTTTATCAGACCAGTTGGTATTGATGTAGCCTTAAAGGCATTAAAAGATGAATGTCCTATAGATATTTCAACTTTCTATAACCTCAATGCTCCTGGTATTACCTTCTCCTATAAAGGAGGCGATCTGTTCAGAGCATTTGAGCATGTAGACAAGACATTCTTTAAGGATATGTTAGGATTCTTCCATAACCTGATGCTTGAAATTGGACCTGACGATGCCCAGAACTTCCTGGATAAGACCGAAGATGAGGCTATGTCCGCCCTTCACGTATCCAAAGCAAAATCTGACAGAGACAGAAGTGATAAGGATGAAGAAAGTAAAGATCAGGAAATTCCAAAGATTATGACAAGTTCTGATTCAGAGTCCATAAATGATGTAGACAATGACAGACTTGCTGAAACCATCATTAAAAAGCGCCACTACAAGGCTACTGAAGAAAAGGTTGAAAAAATCTAATTTTCATCAGCATCATTAAGTACTTTTGTATGTAAGCTCCAAAGCAGGTACCAGTAAAATTTACTGATACTTAAAAAAAGGCAGAACTTTTACATTCTGCCTTATGAACATACCAAAATCAGTCAATTTTAATATTGACCTGGGAGCAAAAAATTAAGCGTAAACAATTCCTATAATGTCTTTACCGATAAACTTCACATGATTTACGGCTCTAAGGACATTTTCGCAATTTGAAATATCAAGTTTTTCCATAAAAATTACTGCATCAGCCTTAGATACATCTACAACACTTGAAACACCTACGAAGGTTATATCAATATTGTTAGATGAAAGAATTTTTTTGATTCCTGAAGCAACACTGGTACAATCAATCGCTCTTAATGATGAAACAACAGCTACACTCTTTGAATCTTTACATTTAATAAATACCGATTCTGTTATCTTATGTATTTCATCAGCATTTTCTTTTGAGAACTCTGACTTGTGTACTGTTCCAAGATTAACTATTCCTGTGCACTTACTGATATAAGTATCATCTCTTAGTTTTCCTGAAAACAGATATTTGAAAGTATAGAAACAAAGACCAAGGAAAAGACCCAATGCAATTCCTGCTAAGCCAAAAATTAACTTTTTCTTGTTTTTAAACTTTTCAAGATCGATTAAAGGCTCCCCCATACCTTCATATGGTATTGGCATAACTTGCTGATCAAGAGCAAGTTTTTTTGAAACAAGATTTGTTTCAAGTTCTTTAAGTTCTTTATCCTGATCAATCTTATAGTTAATCAATCCTTGATTGTAATTTTTATCAGATGAAATGATTTCTTGTCTGATAACGTAATCATTACCATAAAAATCGATTAAAGCCTTATCAAATTTTTCTTTTACATTCTCAAGTAAAGAAATCATTTCCTGAGAATTACCTTTAAACGTAATAGAAAAAGAATATGGATCAATTGCATTAAAACTTATCAGTTCAGCGATATGAGCTTTGGTCAAATCATTTGGAAGATTTAATACCTGAGAAAAATCTTTTATATATTCAGCTGTATACAAAAGTGTTTTTGCATAATTGATAACAGAAGATGCTGTATCAAGATTTTCTAGGGAACCAGAAACTTTTTTGGCTTCTTTTACAGAAATTTTGCTGTTGGTATTCTTGCTGTTTGTGTTATCACGTATTGTGTAGTAATAAATCTTTTCAGTATAATTTGATGGATCACAATTATAAAGAACTGAATTTTCAAGATAAAACCTTTTAACCTTGAGATTATTTTCTAAAACTGCAATTTCATCATTCAAAACTGATTTATTATGTTCAACAGATTTAACTTTCTGTTCATAATCAGCTTTTTTAGCATAATAGTCTTCTTTATAAAGCTTATAGCTGACTTTAGATGTTTCTTTCTGTTCTCTACCATCCTTAATGATTGTTCTTTCAATTTTAAATTGCTTATCAACTTCTTCAAAAGGAATTGATGAATATTCAATTGTGTAATACTTGTAACAATATCCAAGCGCACCGAAAATAATGCTAAAAATCAGCAATGCCTTCCACTTATGCATGAGAGAAAGAAATAGTCGAACTAAATCTATCTCAACTTCTTCATTTATTGTGTCCATATATTATCCTAATTAAAATTAACAATTACAATAAGTCCGAAAAAAAAAAATACCCATTTTTTATTTTTTCTTTTAATTTCTAGCTATTAATTCACTTTTTCTTTGTATATAAGTAAGTTAGACACAAAAATTTTGTTAATAAATTTTTATAAAAAATAATAATGTTGAGAGATTGGATTTTTTTAAGGTTATATATAGGAACTAAATACACTCCTCTTTGTAAAGAGGAGAAGTAATAATTTGATTAGATATGAAGAAGAGTGATTTTTGAGTAAAAGGATGAAAAATCAGATAGCAAGAGAAAGAATAACTTCACAGTCAAGTTTGTTTAACTTTTCAAAATCACCAATGGTATCAACTTCAGGGAAACCAGCCTTATTAAGAATAAGTTTGATATCCTGACCTGAACCATGTAAATCCTGAAGAGAGGTTGGAAGACCAAGCTCTTTTACCACATCTTTAATAGCCTTAACTGTTCTTTTAGCTGCATCATCCACATTGGAAAAATCATAACGGACATTAAAGACGTTATAACCTAGCTGAGCAAGCTTGGTTGCAGACTTTGTTTTTGAGAATTCTAAAAATGCCAGCATTACCACTATTGCTGACTGTTCAAAAGGACAGTCATAAACAGCACTTATGGAGCGTGACAGAATTTCAAGAGACATAGATGATGATACATCATACATTCTGTTGATGTTGGAATTGATACTTGCCCACATCAGATTGGATACAAGTTCCAGTTCATATGGTCTTTCTCTTAATCTTTCATAAATATTAAGAACAAAGCTCATAGTGCTTTCAATAATTCTCTCAGAAAGCATCTCACACATATTTGGTGTGAAATAACGTCTTAACAGCACAGTAAGAATTCTAACAATAGAATAACTTAAATCCTTGTCATCATATAAACACAGATCCGGGTTATATACGATGAATTTAGGAACAATATAAGGAGACTTAAATTCATAGAATTTTAAACTGCCATCGTCAAGCTTACTGAATACTGCAGCTTTTCCGACGTTAGCAACACCGCCACAGACTGTAGTGCTGATAAGACCTAATGGCAGAACATTCTCAGCATCTACTTCATGACTGAACAGACTGTAAAAGTTTCCATCAAGTTTTACCGAGGCTGCAATAATCTTGGAGCTTAAAAAAATATTTACAGAACCTACGCCAAGAATAAAATCAACATTCTCTCTCTTACACAGTTTTACAGCATCAATAACAGTATCAACTCGTGGATTCTCATCAACTCCTGATAATTCCACATAATCAAGACCGGCTGAACGCAGTGATCTCCTGACATTATCTAAAAGACCTTCGATAGGTCCGCCAGGTTTTGCGTAATGCAAAAGCACCTTTGAACCGCTAAGATACTTAATCTGACGGCCAATTTCACTTTCCTGATTCTGACCAAAGAGCAGATGTGTCTGAAATACGTTGCTAAAATTAGGCATAAGAGATCCTGTTTCCATTCAAAATCACTTAATTTTACAACAAATTTTTGTTAAAGATCTGTGCAATTGCCAAGAATGACAAAACATTGAAAAACGATACTAAAAATCATCAGAAAATGTCATGACAATAAAAAAATTTACAAATATTTTATTCTTTATATTCAATATGTTATTTGTATTTTATTTAATATATTTAATTATTTGTAACTACTCAGAACTAATGGATTCTGAGTAATATTACGAGCATTTTCGCTGCCTTTCACAGTCAGTGAGTTCTTTAGAAAATTACATTGTGAACAA
>ONCB01000184.1 GCA_900316175.1 uncultured Succinatimonas sp. | reverse complement strand
GTTTTATCTTTGAATAAATCGCAATTCATTGCTTTTCTCCTTCAATATAAGAATCTTTATAATAAAGCCATAATTGCTTTCGGGTCATATTATAACACACATATTGTTTTCATAAAAAGCTTATTTAGTTTTTCGGCAGCGTAAATTTGTACTCGGAAAACACAGAAAAGACTATCCCTGTGCATTTGTGATAAGAATTAGATTTGAAATTATCTTACTCTTTTTCTCTTTTAAAAGGAAGCCCTGCTCCGCAGGCCGCTGATTAATGCTCAATGTCTAACTTTCTTGTACAACAAATAATCCTTCGTTTGGCTTGTTGATATTTTATCTGCCTTGAAATGCGTGTCAAGGACTATGCCTTCGGTGCAAAGCATCCTTGACACCCATTTCTTGGCAGATACACTGTAATCAAGCAAATGAAAGATTAGGTCCGTGCGTAGCACTTTATTCAAGGCAACACCGTAAGGTGTTGTTTCCTTTTTACAGTTTTCCATGAAGATAAAATGTTAATCGTTTTGAACTTTGTATGGATAAACTTGAACTCATAGTCTGTGCATATTTTCCATACTCTTTTTGAAGTTTGGTTCTATTTGTTCTCTCTGATGCCAAGATAGCAGTTGCACTTAAAACAACTTCTTCAGCACCAACAGCTAAAGGAACATCTTCCTTTTGATATTTCGCAAGCTCAAGCATATCTCCGCCATTCAATTTATATTCTCTAAGCCTTGCCATCTGGTTTGCACCAACTATGCTCCACCCAAGAGCTTGTGTGCTCATCCTTCTGGATAACGCATGATAAACATGGCCTTCAGTTGAACTTCCTACAACTCCTTCTTTTTTCTTTAATCTTAGTTTCGCTGCTGTCCAGTTGGAAGCTATGTACTTGGCTGCATCATCAATCTTTTTATGAGTCTTTTCTGATGTTGTGCATCCTTTTAGCTTTTCAACGACTTTGAAAAAATCTTCCTTTGTTTGATTTCTAATGCATGAATAAATCTCATTTCTTGCATCATCTTGAGTGTCCTTAGTGTGAGCTATCATTTTGAACACATACTTAGATAAGTGAAATTCATCTAAAACAAATGTGGTATCAGCTAACCCTCTATATCCTGTCTTTATCCATTGGCCACCATCTGAATTAATATAAATCTTCTTTATCTTCTCAACATCATATGTCGCATCTATATATTCAAAAACCTCTTTCCACATATCTTTACTAGACTGGTTATAGCCTCTCAAAAAATAGTGTGTGTTAATCAACTTATTACGTTTACTCTTTGGAGCTTCTGGCTCTATACCTTCATACACGTATATCATTTTTGTCATAGCACCATTATTCTTTCTGCCATTCTCATTTACTTCTATGTCACCTCGAACCTCATGAAACTGCAAATGATAATGATCTTCGTCAGCATCAATGTAAAGATAATCGACTGTCTTTTTCATTTCTGGAATCTGAAAGCTTTTTGGAAACTGTGTCTTATGAAGAAGATTCTTTACCGTCTGCTTTGTAATCCTTTCAGGTGCGCATTCAACACCTGCTTTTTGATATGATGTATCAACCGCCTCTTCGTAGATTTTTGAAACTACATCTTCAGTCATTGATTGATTTTCCTCTAACTCCAGAAATTTATCTAACAAGTAGCATTGAAGTTCTTTTCCATCATCAGTTACTTCCGTTTTTGATGTATACAAAGTCTTTGTAAAAACGATTTCTCCTAGTGTGGTTGTTAAGCTTTTCTTATCTGCTGAGTGCTCAACATACCACTGTCGCTTCCTCTCTGGCAGTTCTTTAATTAGCATATCCAGCTCTGAGATAAAGCTTTCAAGAACCTTCCTTCCTAGTTTATCAGTCTCATTTTTAGTTGCTAAAGCAAGGTCTCCAACACAATGATGCTCATCTTTATAAAAATTTATCCTAACATCAATGATTTTAGGGATGAAAACCTCGTAAAAATAGCTTATAATTTCTTCCATAAAAGAACATCCTCCCTTGTTTTGTTTTTCGCAAAAATAACTTTATCACAAAGAAGGATGTTCTTTTTTATTTATTCAATTTTCCGAGTGAAATTTTACTCTAGCTAGTTTTTCTTTGATTTATAGTTAATTTACCACAATTGTAATCCTTCTAAATCAAACTGATACATGCCATTTACACAGTCTGATT
>ONCB01000051.1:7111-27328 GCA_900316175.1 uncultured Succinatimonas sp. | reverse complement strand
AGGTTTAAGTTTTCCAGATTTTTCCCAGTTTCTTAAGGTCTGAACATGAACTCCCAGGATTTGAGCAGCTTTTCCAATTGAAATGATTTTATTCATAAATGTCAACAATACCTCATAAATATTATGAGATATTGTAAACAATTTATACATTTAACGCAACTGTAACTAACCCTGTGTTAGACAGAAGGAGCCTTATTTTATCTTACAGACAGAAGGCTATCAGCATTCAATCCCGCTCTGCTTTAACAGAGCATCGACAGTTGGACGACGTCCACGGAAATCCTCGTAGTTGTCCATCATGTCATATGCACCGCCACAGGCTAAAATAAACTCTTCAAAGTCACGACCGGCTTTCTTTGAGAAGATACCTTCCTCTTCAAAACGGGAGAAAGCATCAGCTGCCAGAACCTCAGCCCACTTATAGCTGTAGTAACCTGCAGCGTAGCCACCAGCAAAAATATGAGTAAATCCGTTAGGGAAGCGACTGTCCTTGTACTGAGGAGTTACAGCTACCTTTTGCTTGACTTCATCTAAGGTTTCAAAGATTCTGGCCCCCTTTGACTCATCATAATTGAGGTGAAGCTTGAAGTCGAAGAGAGCAAACTCAATCTGGCGCAGCATTGCCATTGCTGACTCAAAGTTTTTGGCTCTGATAAGAGCATCAAGTTTTTCCTTTGGCAGAGGCTTGCCTGAGTCAACGTGAGATGACAGGAAGTTTAACACTTCCTCCTGCCAGGCAAAGTTTTCATTAAACTGGCTTGGCAGTTCAACTGCATCCCAAGGCACACCATTGATACCTGATACATCAGCAATATCTATCTTGGTTAAAAGGTGATTGAGGCTGTGGCCAAACTCATGGAACATGGTTACCACTTCATCATGAGTTAATAAAGAACCTTTCTCATCTACAGGTCTTGTAAAATTGCATACAAGATAGGTTACAGGAAGCTGAAGCACGCCATCTTCCCTGTAGCGTCTGGTCAGGCACTCATCCATCCAGGCACCGCCACGTTTTAAAGGACGTGCGTACAAATCCATAAACAGGGTTCCAATTCTTGAACCAAATCTGTCCTCGTAAACATCAAAGCACTTTACATTCTCATTCCAGACATCTACACCCAATCTTTCCTTAAGAGAAATTGAATACAGGCGGTGAGCACATTCAAACATGCCCTCAATTGCCTTATCCACAGGGAAATATGGACGAAGCTCCTCATCTGAGAAGGAATACTTTTCAAGTTTTAATTTCTCTGAATAAAAACCAACATCCCATGGCTCCAACTTTGAAAGACCCATGGAAGCAGCATAATCAGACAACTCCTTTACTTCTCTTTCACCCTGAGCATGAGATTTTGCAGCAAGATCTTCCAGGAAATTAACCACTGTTTCAGGAGTATCAGCCATCTTGGTTGCCAAAGACAGATGGGCATAGCTCTCAAAACCTAAAAGTTTTGCCTTTTTGGCTCTTAAAGACATGATCTCTTCCATGACAGGACCATTATCCCATTTACCGCCATCAGGTCCCAATTCAGAAGCTCTTGAAACATAGGCCTTGTACATCTTTTCACGAAGTTCTCTGTTTTCGCAGTAGGTCATAAAAGGACCATAAGATGGATACTCAAGAGTAAATACATAACCATCAAGTTCTTTTGCCTTGGCCTCATCCCTTGCTAAAGAAAGAGCAGTCTGAGGAAGACCTTTAATCTGAGATTCATCTGTAACGTGCAGGGTAAAGCTATGGGTGGCATCAAGCACATTGTTGGCAAACTGTGAAGTCAGCTCTGAAAGACGGGTCTGAATCTTTACGTATTCTTCCTGTTTGTCCTTTTCAAGATCAATACCTGACAGTTTAAAATCACGAATAGAGTTTTTAATAGACTTCTGCTGAGGCAGTGATAATAATGAGAAAGCATCAGAGGCTAAAATTGTCTTTAAAATATCAAAATATGGCTTGTACTGACCTGCCCATGAACTGTACTCAGAGAGCATTGGCAGACATTCATCATGAGCCTTACGCATTTCTTTGGTTGAATTTACGGAATTTAAGTGAGATACTACCCCCCATACCTTTGACAGACGGTCACCAGCCTCTTCAACTGGAGATACTGCATTATCCCAGGTAGGATCTTCTTTAAACTTCTCAGAAACTTCAACCGTAATATCCTTGCATCTTCCAATTGCGTAGGCTAAAGCCTCCTTTACATGTTCAGGCTTCACCTCAGAGAATGGAGGGAGACCTGAATAGCTGATCAGAGGATTCTTTTCATTAAAGCTCATATATTTTCCTTTGATGTTAAATAGTTTGTTAACTCTAATTTATAAGTTATTGCTTATATTGTAAATGGAGACATATGTGTATCTTTTCAATAATAGGATATATACATATCTTTTTATTGGTTCTGCTACGTTTTAGAGCAAAAAAGGTATGCTGTTAAAAGATTAAACCGTACTTTTAAATAACCTCAAAAGACCTTTTTCCATACAAAAACAGCTGTTTTTTGTACCAGACCTAGCTATATGCTAAAATTAGAAGATAAATAGTTATGAAAGTTACTTTAATATCCTGCAGCGAGCACATTTATTACAAGCATGAAGCGTAGCTCTGTGGTGCAGGAATACGGCTTTTACCTTATGTTGCAGCTGTAAAGTCATGCTAACAATTTCTTTATAAAGATTTTTTTGGTAAAAGTTTTAAATCAGGACCAAATTATGTCTGATCAGACCAAACAAATTTATCAGGAGCGAGTTGAGGCATTACAGGCTCACCTTAACCGTTTTGATTTAGATGCAATCATCATCCCTCATGATGATGAGTACCTGTCATATGAATTAAATGAATCCCAGGAAAGGATCAAATATATTTCAGGATTTACAGGAAGCGCCGGCTATGTAGTAGTTTTAAAGGCACCATCCAAAAAGATGGCTGAAGGAAAGGCTTTCATTACCCTTCCAGACTCTGACAGGGAAACTGCCATCACTAAAACTGCAGCTGTTTTTGTAGATGGTCGCTATGTGGTTCAGGTAAAAGAACAGATTGATTCAGATCTGTTTATGGATTTTAATTTCCAGCATACCCCAGTAAGCGAGTTTTTATGTGCTGTCTTAGACAAGAATTCAAAAGTAGGAATTGATCTGCACTGTATCAGCTACAACGAATACAAAGAGCTGCAAAAAGATCTTAAAATCGAAAACATCGAGCTTAAAGAAACAGAGACCAATCTTGTAGATGCAATCTGGACAGACAAGCCAGAACCTGTGATTTCCAAATTCTACCAGTATGCCGACGAATACAACGGTTGCCCTAGCCCTCAGAAAAGAAGAGCATTAGCACAAAAACTCCGTGCCAGAGATCTTGATGCTACCGTCATTTGTGATCCTGAAAGTATATGCTGGCTCTTAAACATCAGAGGCGAAGACAGAAAGTACATTCCGATTATCAACTGCCGTATGGTGGCATATTCAAATGAAGCTCTTGAATGGTATATCCATCCAAATCACATCGATGAAAACATCATTGAAGATATGCCAAACCACATAGGACATGTGGATATCTTCCCGGAAGATCGCTTTGATGATGTATTAGAGCGTTTATGCTCTTCAAGTTCAAGTGTCTTTGTTGATCCAAATGAAGTTTCAGCTCATGTTTTAAACCGCCTTTACGAAGGTGGAGCCAACGTGGTTGAAGGTCTAGGTCTGTGCCAGACACCAAAGGCATGCAAGAACCATGTTGAAGTAGCCGGAGAGTACAAGGCCCATATCAAGGACGGTATTGCCATGTGCCGTTTCCTCTCATGGCTTGATGTGGATGTTTTAAAACTCAATGAACAGGCAGAGAATGAGGATATCTTCGTAAGACGCGTTGAGAACATTACTGAAGCTACTCTTGCAGAAAGAGCTGAATACTACAGAAAGGTTGAAGCAGCCTATATGGGACCGTCATTTGCAACCATTTCCGCCCTCGGCCCAAATGCCGCCATGTGCCACTATAACCATGAAGAAGTTGCTGAACCAAGAAAGCTTGGTGAAGATTCAATCTATCTTATCGATTCTGGCGCTCACTTTAAGGATGGAACAACCGACATCACAAGAACCGTGCTTGTAGGTCCGCATATCACTGATGAGATAAAGCGCATGTACACTCTGGTATTAAAGGCACATATCTCGCTTGCAACCTTAGTATTCCCAAGAGGAACCTCTGGTTTACAGATTGATGCAATTGCAAGACGTCCTCTGTGGGATTACGGTCTTGATTTTGCTCATGGTACCGGACACGGTGTAGGCCACGTACTTTCAGTGCATGAAGGACCACAGGCAATCTCAACCAAGCGATCAACCGTACCTTTAGAGCCTGGTATGATTATTTCCAATGAACCTGGTTACTACAAGGAAGGCGAATACGGCATTCGCCTTGAAAACCTGCTGGTGGTAATGCACTGCACTCAACCTGGAATGACTCATATGCTGTGCTTCTCACCACTTACCCTGGTCCCATTTGACAATCGACTGATAGTCAAAGATCTTTTATCACAAAATGAAATCGAGTGGCTTAACAATTATCACCAGAATGTAAATAATGTCATAACCAATGCGGCCACAACTTTATCAGATACAGAAATCGGCTGGCTCTCCAGAGCTACAGCTGCAATTTAGGAGTCATAAATGCTGTTTTGGAAAAAATCTCTTCCTGGTTCTCTTTACTGCCAGACCAGATTGCAACAGTTACCAACATTACCTGTAGATGTGTCTGACTACAATATTCTGGAGACTCCAAACAGAGCCTATAAGAGAATTTTGGAACTCATCAAATCTGCAAAGGAAAGGATCCTGATTGCAGCTTTATATCTGCAGGATGACGAAACCGGAAGAAACGTACTGAATGCGCTGTATGAGGCAAAGGAGAAAAATCCTAAGCTGTATATCAGAGTTTATGTTGATTTTCATCGCGCTCAGCGAGGTCTGATTGGCAAAGGACCATCTCTTGGAAATTCTGAGCTTTACTATAAAAAGGCCATAAACGCAGAAAACCCTCCTGCCATCTATGGTGTTCCGGTTAAAAGACGTGAGCTTTTTGGTGTACTCCATTTAAAGGGTTTTGTTTTTGACAATACCGTACTCTACTCTGGTGCCAGCATCAATGATGTATATATGGGGCAGAATGGTAAATACCGTCTTGACCGTTACCATGAAATTCATTCTAAAGAACTTGCAAATGCAATGTGTGCCTATGCAACCAACGCATTCCACACCAACTTTGCAGTTCAGGATTTCTCTCAGGGAACAGTAAAACCAGCTAAAGATATTCGTGATGAAATCAAAATGCTTACTAAACACCTTTCAAAGGTACAGTATGCAGTAAAGCATGAAAAGATACATGACTATCAGGTAGGTATATGTCCTATTGCAGGCATTGGCAAGCGCAACAACCTGCTAAACCGCACTGTAATGTGGCTTTTAGGAGCTGCAAGGGAAAAACAAGCTCTTAAAAAGAATGTTTCCATAACCCTTGTTGTAGGAGACAAGACTTCAAACGACTTCTTTATTCACCCAGGCGAGAATTTCTCAACTATTGGCGCTATCCCATACATCTATGAACAGAATTTAAGAGAGTTCATGCTTAAAAACCAGAAATATATTGATTCTGGAAGACTTAAGATTATGCTCTGGAAAGATGGTATCAATACCTATCATGTTAAAGGAATGTTCGTAGATTCAACATATGCGCTGATAACCGGAAACAACCTCAATCCAAGAGCCTGGAAGCTTGATCTTGAAAACGGAATCTTTATCAGTGATCCTAAGGGACTGCTTCAGGAAAAATTCTCCCACGAACAGCAGTACCTGCTAAAACATACCACCCTGCTGCATTCTCCTGACAGTATCGAGCAGGTGGATGATTATCCAGAAGAGATTCAGAAGATCTTAAAGAAGGTAAAACGCCTCCGAGCTTCTGTATTTATCAAGCAGCTTTTATAGGCATGCTCTTAAAGGCAGATTCTACTAACTATGGCCCAGGTTCCAGACTCAACTTACAGCAGTACTGATATCTCAACTATCAGAGGACTTGGGCATAATTATGCTGAATGTTTCTACAAAAAGGGGATATACAACCTTTTTGATCTGCTGTTTAATTTCCCTTTCAAATATCTTGATCAGACCAAACTGACAAGGATCTGTGACATCGTGCCTGACGGCAGATACTACCTTATTGTGGGCAGAATCACCAGTACCAAGCTGGTTTTAAATTCCAGAATCAGAGTATTAAACGTCACGATTGCAGACGAAACAGGTCAACTGCCAACAGTTTTCTTCAATCCGTATCCTAATCAGATTAATACCTACACAAATAACCGCAGGCTTATGGCTTTTGGCAAAGTTGCATACAACAATTACGGTGTGGCAAGCCTTCAGCATCCTACGGTTACTTTCTTATCTGATGAGGATGAAGTGGTTACCAAAGACAGGCTTACGCCTGTATATCACACTGTAGACAAGGTTCCACAAACCACTATCCGCAAGGCTGTCGCCGGGGTTTTAGACAGACTTTCAAATATGGAACTTGAAGAGCTGCTGCCTCAGGATCTCAATCCTTTTTCTATGACTATAACTCAGGCTCTTGAAAAGGTTCATTACCCAAAGCCTCCTGTTGATGCGGCTGAGAAATTTATTCTGGAGAAAAGCGCTGCCTTTAAGCGACTGTGCTTTGAAGAACTGATTGCCTATCAGTTAACTCTCTTATCTATTAAAAAGGCTAATGAAAAGCGTAATGCCATAAACCTTTCTTTATGTCCTGAAAGGATTGAAGCCTTACTGAAAACAATTCCTTTTACTCTTACCGGAGCACAGCTACGCTCCTACAAAGAGATTTCAGAAGATCTCAATAAAGACACACCTATGATGAGGCTTTTGCATGGTGATGTAGGTTCTGGTAAAACCATGGTGGCCATATTAAGCGCCATTCAGACAGTGCATAGTGGCAGACAGTGTGTGCTTCTGGCCCCTACAGAGCTTTTATGCGCTCAGCACTATAACAAGTTCAGCCCCCTGCTTGAACCTTTTGGCATTAAATGTGCGCTGCTTACATCTTCTGTAAAAGGTAAGGCCAGAGAAAAGATTTTAAAAGAGGTTGCTGACGGTACAGTAAACGTGCTTATTGGAACACACAGTGTCTTTCAGGACGAGGTTACATATCAGTCTCTTGCACTTGCAATTATTGATGAACAGCATCGTTTTGGTATTGATCAGAGAATTGCCCTTTTAAGAAAGGCACCTAAGAATTTTACCCTTCATCAGCTGGTAATGACCGCAACTCCAATCCCAAGAACACTGCAGCTGGCACTATTCTCAGATCTTGATGTGTCTACACTAGATGAACTGCCAAAAGGTCGAGTTCCAATTGTAACCACAGTCTTTGATGACGCAAGGAAAAACGACGTTATAAGGCGTCTTGCCAAGGTATGTACCGAAGGTACTCAGGTTTACTGGGTTTGTCCAAACATTGAAGAGGATGAAGACGGCGAAAATGCCTCTGTAATAAAAACCCATAAAGAGCTAAAAAAAGCATTACCTCATCTTGAAATCGGTCTTTTACACGGTCAGATGGCCACAAATGAAAAGACAAAGGTAATGAAAAACTTCCTTGAAGGAAAGATCCATATTCTGGTTGCAACTACTATTATTGAAGTTGGAGTTGACGTACCAAATGCCTCTATTATCATAATTGAAGGAGCGGACAGACTGGGACTTGCACAGCTCCATCAGTTAAGAGGTCGTGTTGGCAGAGGTCAGAAGGAATCCTACTGCATTCTGCTTCACAAAGACTGCAATGATAATGAAATAGCCTTGAAGAGACTTGCAATCATGAAAGGATCTTCAGATGGCTTTAAAATTGCCACAGAAGATCTGAAATTACGTGGACCTGGTGAAGTAATAGGACAAAGACAGACTGGCTTTGATATCTTCAGAATTGTTGATGTAAATCGCGACTTTGAATTAATTAAAGATGCACGCAGTGCAGCTTTGGATATCATAGAAAACAGAAAGGAAGTATGCCTTGCCCTAATCAAAAGGTGGTTCCCTAAGTTTAATCTTGTTTAAATATAGTTCCGGTACAGACTGTTATGGCACTAAGAGCAAATTTAAAGCACGCAAAAGAGCCTTCTCTTTTAAAGAGACTCGTAAAATGGGTAGCACTTGTGCTTGGTACTCTTACTCTTTTGTGTGTAGCTTTTATTCTTTACTTTAACGGTCAGAATGTAAAAGCGCCACTTTTAAAATTCCTCGAGGGCAGAACATCCTTCACCATGAATTGTGAAAAGGTAGAGTTTTCCCCTCTTTATCCAAATGTATTAAAGCTTACCAACCTAAAATTTAACAAATCAAAGATTGGGGAAATCTACGTTGAATATGACCTGCCATCGCTTTTAACTTCAGATACTCTTGAACTTAAAGAATTTTATGCAAGGCAGGTGCAGATAAACAAAGAAGATCTCGATAAATTCTCCGAAGAAAAATTTAATTTCAAAGATATCATCATTCATAAGCTTAACCTCATTGATACAAGTTTACACTTTGAAATTTTAAAAGCTAAAAATTCAGAGTTCATAGCAAGTGAAGTCCATCTGTCAGAAGCAGGAGAATTAAGCTTTAAAGAAGGATCCATTAAATTTGAAGAAGGCGTCCTTGATGGCAATAACATCAAAAAGTTCAAAGCTCAGGTAAAGTTTGAGCCTGAAAAAATCAGCATTGAAGATCTGAGTATGAACCTCTTTGGAGGCACAATCATGTGCGATGCCTCCATTGACAGAGAAAGTAAATCCATCAATTTCTCAAGACTTAATTTAATCAATACCATCTTTTTAAATTTAAAGGATTTTTCTGAAAAATACAGATTGTTTGCACAGGAAGCTTCCGCAAGCAACTGCGTTCTGTCACTGCCAAAATACGATCTGCTGTTAGGTCAGGTTACAGGCACTGTTTATGACCTTTTTGTTGGCAACGGTTCAGTAAGTTTTGATTTTGAAGGAAACGCCGGAGAAATATCAAAGCCAAACGCACACTTAAGTGCTGACAATTCAGATATGGTGGTTTCTGTAAAAACCGATGAGGTATCTTTAAAGCTTAACGGCAACATCTTTGACGGTAAATACAGTGTTGATGCCACGATTACAGGTTTTAATCAGAAAGAACAGGATCTGAGCGTAAAAGACTTCAGTTTCAAAGGTGGAAAACTTGAACCTAATGAGCACCTTTATAAATATCTTCATCGTGAACTCTTTGCAATGAATACCTTTATAGGCTCTGCAAGAATCTGTTCAACAGAATTTGTCTCTCACATCGACTCACTGCCACTGTCCGTAAAGGAAATCTCTTTTGAGGCTAAGAATCTTAAGTTTGAAAGAGTCTCAAACAGCATTGAAGCTGAGAACGGAAAAGTTATTTTCGGTTTCAATTCTGCTTTTTATCTTGATTTATACATAAGTCATCTTGAGAGTATCCTCTCCTTAAATGAAGATGAAGTAACCTTCAGCATTCCTGATTTAACCCTGCAGAAATCAAAACTATCTTTGTCTACAAGCTTTGACAGAGACTTTAAAAACTTTTCTGCACTCATAAACGCCAAAGATTTTGATACAGGAGAATTAAACTCTTCCCTGTTTAATAACCTGTTTAATGGAAAACTGACACTTACAGGTCAGGTTCATACCATTGACAAGGATAGTGAAAAAGATGAAAAAACAGATGCTGATGCGGGCACAGATACAACAGAAGATGAATCATTCGCTTCTGTAAAGGAAAATACAGCACAGCAGGATAATCTGATAAACAGGCTTGAAGGAAGCTTCAGACTGACCTCTGATGGACTTTTGATTTCAAATCTTGGTCTTGATCTTATTAATGGCGGTATTAAAAAAGATTACGTTCTTGATTTAAGCTCTTTTCTTAATGCTATTAAAGGCAGTGATCTGGTTATTTACAAACTTAATTCAGAAGGGAAACTGCTGCAGGGTAATTTAAAAACAAAACTGTCAGGCGATCTTACAAGTTCCCATGTAACCTTAAATTCAGACTTTGATTTAAACAGCAGCGAACTCATTTCAAAAGCTACTTTAGTATCCCTTCCAAAGGACAGTATTTCGTTTTTAAGTGCCAGAGGAAATCCAGACAGTCTTAAATTCTATATTACTGCCCTGACCCGTGGCGAAGAAATAAGACCTGGCATAAACATTGATGAGCCAAAGACAGATGAAACATCTGACAATTCATCTGCAGGATCTGTCGCAGACGATAATAAGGATATAACTGAGGCTGAAAGCAAGGTTCCTGATAATGTGGAACTATCAGAGGATAACATAAGTATATCTCCTCAACAGAACGATAAGAGTGCACCGCCTGCAACCACAATTATTCATGATTAACAAAAAACCTGCTTCTGCAGGTTTTTGATTCAATCGTCTATGCCTTTTATCAGTTTTTGGAAGATACTTTAATATTTATCGATGCTTTGCGCTTCTTAGAATTGATAATTCCATCTGAACCTAAGGTTGAACCTGTGGCATTGGCAAGGTATACCATAAAGCTAGGTACATTCTCAGATAAACCAGAACGGACAATACCTAAAGAGGCAGTAAACTCTGCACCAATTAATACAATCCACCAGGTGATATAGATCCAGATAAAGAGAACCGGGATTACAGCGATTGCACCGTATATTGCTTCGTAGTTTGAAAAATTCAGAACGAATACGGAAAAGACTTTTTTCGAAACTTCAAACACCACGGTTACAAAGACTGCACCTAACAGTGCATCCTGAAACTTAACTCTTACTCTTGGAACGATAATGTAGACTGCAGTCAGAACAGAACACTCAATTAAAATTGGGAAAACAAAGTAGGCAATCATTGTAGCTCCGCCTACAGTAACGTCTGATGCAATGGCAAATGCCATTACCCTTGTAAAGATCCAGATGATGATGGCAACAGCTACAGGACCTAAGGTCAGCAGGGTCCAGTAAATTGCCAGCATGGATCCGATTTTACGCTTACCGCCTCTCCAGATTCTGTTCAGGCACTGATCAATGGAACGAACCAGCAGTAATGAGATAACAAAGAAAACAATGGTACTGGTTACTGTAAGCTTTCCTGCATGCTCAACAAATGAACCTACATAGTTGCTCAGAGTTTCAGAAAACACCGGCATAAAATTATCTTTTGCAAACTGCTGAAGAGAATCTCTGACATCCTGGAATGCAGGGAAAACTGCAAAGAAATAAAAAATAACACTGATTGCAGGAATAAGTGCCAGGATGGAAGTAAATGATAAGGCTGAAGCCTCAAGACCAATTGAGTCACGCTTGACGCGATTTAAAAAGTATATATATAGTTCTTTCACAGTAACTCCTAAGTACAGCCTTCACATTATACAGATTTGACACACAAAAATGCTCTGTACTCTGCCCTAAAAGCGACAAAAAAGACAAAGATGAGAAATTAATTCTCTTTTTTAATGTCGGGGACAACTGTCTGATTAATAAAACATCTCTCTTAATTCTGTGTTTGCCACTACTATAATTTGCAAATAAATTTAAATCTTTTTTTCTATAAAATGATACATCCGTCAAAAATAGGATAAAATAGCGCAAGTTTTTTTTATTCACCTTCATTTGCATCTGATTTTATTCAGACTCACTGAAGATTATTCAAACACAGGATTTTAATTATGGATGTTCAGAAGATCCGCAACATCGCTATTATTGCGCACGTTGACCATGGTAAAACAACCTTAGTTGACAAGTTACTGCGTCAGTCAGGAACTCTTGACCGCAATGAAATCGGTCAGGAAAGAATCATGGATTCAAATGACATCGAAAAAGAACGTGGTATTACAATTCTTTCCAAGAACACTGCAATCAACTGGAATGACTACCGCATCAACATCGTTGACACCCCAGGCCACGCTGACTTCGGCGGTGAGGTTGAGCGCGTTATGTCCATGGTTGACTCAGTGCTTCTGCTTGTTGATGCTGTTGACGGTCCTATGCCACAGACCAGATTCGTTACCCAGAAAGCATTCGCTGCTGGCTTAAAGCCAATCGTTGTAATCAACAAATGTGACCGTGAAGGCGCACGTCCTGACTGGGTTATTGATCAGGTATTCGATCTGTTCGACAACTTAGGCGCAACTGATGAACAGCTTGACTTCCCTATCGTTTACGCATCTGCCTTCCAGGGCTGGGCATCTTTAGATCCAGACTCTCACGGCGACACCATGGAGCCTCTTTTTGAGACTATCATCGAGCGTGTAAGTGCACCTGAGGCTGATCTTGATGGTCCATTCCAGATGCAGATTTCTTCACTTGACTACACTTCATACGTAGGTGTTATCGGTGTTGGCCGTGTAAAACGCGGTGTAGCAAAGGCAAATGCACCTGTTACCATTATTGATCGTGATGGTCAGACCAGAACAGGTAAGATTGGTCAGGTTTTAGGCTACCTCGGTTTAAGAAGAACCCAGGTTGAATCAGCACAGGCAGGTGACATTATTGCTGTAACCGGTCTTGGTGAGCTTAAGATTTCAGATACCATCTGTGATAACTCAAAAGTTGAAGCACTTCCAGCTCTGTCTGTTGATGAGCCTACCGTATCTATGAACTTCTGCGTAAACACCTCTCCTTTTGCAGGTCGTGAAGGCAAGTTCATTACTTCAAGAAACATCGAAGAACGTTTACGTCAGGAGCTCGTACATAACGTGGCACTGCGTGTTGAAAACACTGATGATACTGACCGTTTCAAGGTATCAGGCCGTGGCGAACTTCACTTATCTGTTTTAATTGAAGAAATGCGTCGTGAAGGTTATGAGTTAGGTGTTTCCCGCCCTGAGGTTATTCTCCACAATGAAGGTGGCAAGACCATGGAGCCATATGAGGTATTAACCTTAGATCTCCAGGAAGAACACCAGGGTCCTGTAATGGAAGAATTAGGTATCCGCAAGGGCGAATTAAAGAACATGGTTCCTGATGGAAAGGGTCGTGTACGTCTTGATTACCGTATTCCAGCACGTGGTCTGATTGGTTTCCAGTCTTTATATATGACCTTAACTTCAGGTACTGGTTTAATGTACCACACCTTTGACAGCTACGACGAGTATGTTGGCGGCACCATCGGTGAAAGACAGAACGGCGTTCTGATTTCAAACGATACCGGTAAGGCTGTTCCATATGCTCTGTTCTTCCTGCAGGAGCGTGGCCGTCTGTTTGTAGATCCAGGTGAGGAGATTTACGAAGGTGAGGTTATCGGTTTACATGTTCGTTCAAACGATCTGACTGTAAATCCGCTTAAGACCAAGAAACTTACAAACGTTCGTGCAGCAGGTTCAGATGAAAACATCATCTTAACCCCAGCCGTTCACATGTCTTTAGAGCAGGCTTTAGAGTTTATTAACGAAGACGAATTAGTTGAGGTAACTCCAAAATCAATCCGTATCCGTAAGAAGAACCTTTCTGAGCTTGAGCGTGTACGTGCATTCCGTGCAGCAGGCGGTAAGAAAGAAGATTAATTAAAGCACTGTTTTTGATCATAGAAGACCAGTTTAAAAAAAAGCTGGTCTTTTTTTTTAATTAAAATTTACTAATTATATGTAATTAAAGGACAAATCCATTTAGGAACAAACCCTCCTTAAATATAATATGCACTATTTTTGTGCTTCGCCACATTTTTGTGCTAAAGTAATGCAAAATAGAAACTGTATTATTGTAAGAGGGAAAAGTATGTCCGTAACTGCAAAGGCAATTTTAGAAAGCTTAACCACTGCTGTCTTTATCACAGACAGAGAGTTTTCTATTGTCTATGCAAATACAGCCGCAGAACAGCTATGCGGAATCTCCCGTTCAAGACTTTATTCCTACACCATCATTGATCTGATTGATAAAAGTGAGACAGCTTTATTAAATACTTTAAAAAATACTGAAAATTCAAATGACTTTCAGGGGTTTTCGGCTGCAGAAGTTGTTGTTACACCAACTCCAGGCAAAACCATACAGGCTGACGTCACCATCTGCAATTACTCGCAGTATCCATTCTCTGGCTTTTTAGTGGAAATGCATGTAATCACTCATCAGTCAAAACTTATCAATCAGATGCAGCAGAGCTATCAGCATACAGCCGCACGAGATCTTATCCGATCATTGGCACATGAGATCAAAAATCCATTAGGAGGGATCCGTGGCGCCGCTCAGCTTATTGAAATGAGTTATGCGAATATTCAGGGAATAAAGGACTACACCAGTCTGATTATCGAACAGTCTGACCGTTTGAAAGCACTGGTCAATCGACTTTTAGGACCTCAGCTTCCAAAAGAGCTGGTTCCTACCAATGTCCATTACCTGATTGAAAAAGTACTTAATCTGGTTAAGGTTGAAGAAGAATCAAAGGGTATTGAATTTATCAAGGATTATGATCCTTCACTGCCTGAGCTAAATCTGGTTGCAGACTCAATTGAGCAGGTTCTGCTTAACATTATCAATAATGCAGTACAGGCAATGAAAGAAGCTGGTACTAAAGATCCATACGTTAAGGTCAGCACCAGAGCAAACTTTGGAACAGTAATAAGGGACAGACGCTACACCAGCGTATTTGTAATCAGTATCAGCAACAATGGTCCTGAAATCCCTGAAAAGATTAAGGAAACAGTTTTCTACCCTATGGTAACAACCAAGAGCAACGGAAACGGACTTGGTCTGTCCATAGCTTTAAATCTCATTGAAAGACATAAAGGAACAATTGAATGTCTGTCTGATGAGCACCGTACAACCTTTAAAATTATTCTTCCTATCAAGAGCTAGAATCCAGGAGAAATGAAATATGAATCCAATGATCTGGGTTATCGACGATGATGCTGCAATCCGCTTTGTTTTTGACAAGGCATTAGTCGTTAACAGTATCACACACCGACTGTTTGAAAATGGTGAAGCAGCTTTAGAAGCTCTTGATAAAGAGACTCCGGACGTAATTGTTTCTGATATCAGAATGCCTGGTATTGACGGTCTGACTCTGATTAAGAAAGTACACGAAATTGATGAGAACATCCCTGTTATCATAATGACAGCCCATTCAGATCTGTCAGCTGCAATTGATGCTTATGAAAGGGGTACCTTTGAGTATTTGCCAAAGCCATTTGATATTGAACAGGCAATCTCTGTAATCAGAAGAGCAGCCGTACACCGTTTTAATATGCTGCAGATGCTTGACCAGAGAAAGGCTCAGTTAGCAAGGTCTACCGATGTAAGTGCACCTCAACAGGAAGAAGCTGAAATTATCGGCAAGTCACCTGCCATGCAGGAGGTATTTAAATTTATCGGCAGAGTATCAAAAACCGATCTCCCTGTGCTTATACACGGCGAAGTTGGAACTGGCAGATCTCTGGTTGCAAGAACTCTTCACAACCATGGTGCCAGAAAGAATGCAAGCTTTGTTGAGATAAATATGTCCTCAATCGCTCAGGAAACATTAAAGTATGAGCTTTTCGGAGGAGAAGGCAGAGATCCTTCTTTATGTGCTGTTGCAAAAGCAACCGGCGGTACTTTATTTATCAATGAAATATGTGATGTCCCAATGGACTGCCAGAATCGACTGCTTCAGATTATCAGAGACGGAGAATACACTCCTGTAGGCGCAGCATCTCCTTTAAAGGCTGATATCAGAATCATCGCATCTACAACACACGATATCGAAAAGAAAATCCAGGATGGACAGTTCAACTCAGATCTGTACTATCGTCTGAATATCATCAATATTGATATGCCTCCATTAAGAGACAGAAACAATGATATTCCAATGCTTGCAAAACACTTCCTGTCACAGAGTGCCCTTGACAGTCACACTGAACCAAAGAAACTTACATCAGAGGTTTTAGTTTACCTGTGCCGACTACCTTGGACAGGAAACGTAAGACAGCTTAAGAACCTGTGCAAATATCTGACTATCATGGTAACCGGTAGAGACATTCAGCTTGTTGATCTGCCAAATGAGTTCTTAAGAGCAAATGCACCTCAATCAAAACCAGCAGCTTCAAATCAGGCTTCAGGTAAAGAGAACAGTACCTGGCAGGAAATGTTAAGAAGTTGGGTTGATCAGAAGTTAAAATCTGGTGAACAGGATATTCTGTCAGAAGCAGTGCCAGAGTTTGAAAGGATTATGCTTGAAGCTACACTGACCTTTACGGGAAACCACAAGCAGGAATCAGCAAAGCTTCTTGGCTGGGGTAGAAACACTCTTACAAGAAAAATCAAAGAACTTAATATAAATTAAGTATAACTTACTGATAAACATACTAAAAACAGAAGTTTAAAAACTTCTGTTTTTTATTTGTTGTCACAAATTTTAAAAATTAATCTACATTTTTTCCAATCTTAAGGCAGAAACATAAATGATGACTTATGCTTAAAGGTACCCTATGAAATTGGAGGACTTATGTCAGAAATTAAAACCGTAAACAGTAACGACATCATGTTAACTTTATGTCAGAGTGTAGCAGCTGTAATGTCTACTGCATCAGGAAGAAACATCAAATACACCCCTCTTGTACAGAAAATTACAAAAACCATGTTAACTCCTGATATCGGTACCTTTGTGATGTTTACCGGCTCATTCTCAGGAATGGTAGTCATCAACTTCCCACGCGAAACAGCAATGGAAATTTACACCAGCTACATGAACAGCATGGGAATCGATAAGAAAGATATCGCTCAGAATTACACCCAGGAAGAAGTAAGTAATACTCTTGGTGAGCTGATGAACCAGATTTTAGGTCATTTTATTCGCGAAGTTAGCGAAGAAATGCATATTAGAATCGACCAATCACAGCCAAAAATGTTAGTATTACCAAGGGAAGTTCAGATTAGCATTTCTGTTAACCTGGATAATCCTACTTTCAGCAAAGTTACCTTCCACACTGAAGGTGGCAATGTATTCTATGTAGAACTTGCAATGGATGACACCACATTTACTGCACTCAAGGATTTTGAAATGAAATGTGCATTAAATCCTGATGACATCCTCGAACAATATCAAGAAAAGTAATGTCTGACACTGTTAACAAAGTAGGCTTGAATTTTAGAAAAACCGCATTTGTTACCTCTGCACCTGATATCAGCAAACTTCCAGCTGATACAGGTGCTGAGATTGCGATTATAGGCCGATCTAATTCAGGAAAATCATCTTCCATCAACGCTCTCTGCGACAATAAAAATCTAGCCAAGACCAGTCGTACTCCAGGTAGAACAAGACTCATCAATTTATTTAAAATTGACGATGGCAAATATTTGGTTGATCTGCCAGGCTATGGCTATGCTCAGGTTCCGGAAAACATGAAGCGCCAGTGGCAGAAAGCTATGTCTGATTATCTTCAGGAACGCAAATGCCTGTCAGGTATCGTTGTTACCATGGACATCAGAACCCCGCTTCGTGATCATGACCGTATGATTATTGACTGGTCAATTGCGGCTAATCTGCCATGTCTTATCCTCTTAACCAAATGTGATAAGCTTGGAACCAACAAACGCAAGGAAATGGCAGCTCAGGTAAGAGATATGCTGTCTGAGTTTGGCGGCAGTTTTACCATCATCCCTTTCTCTGCTTTAAAAAAGATAGGTATAGATGAGGTAAGATCTGTATTAAGCAAATGGTATTCACTCTCCCACAGCGACGAACATACACAAAATGACTAAAGGCACCTTATTTATCGTTTCTGCTCCATCAGGTGCAGGAAAGTCTTCACTTATTGATGCTCTTTTAAAGCGCTTCAATCTTGATGATTCATTGAGACTATCTATTTCTCATACAACCAGAGCCATGCGCCCTGGAGAAACCGACCATGTAAGTTACCATTTTGTAGACAAGGCTGAGTTTGAAAAGCTTATCGAACGCAATGCTTTTTATGAATACGCAAAGGTCTTTGACAACTACTATGGAACTTCACGTGAAATCGTTGAACAGTGGCTTAATGAAGGCAAGGACGTGCTTTTGGATATTGACTGGCAGGGAGCCCGTCAGATCAGAGAGCAGACTCCAGGCACAAAAGGCATCTTTATCATTCCTCCATCCTTAGAGGAATTAAACCGCCGTCTGGTAAGCCGCGGAACCGACAGTAAAGAAGTAATTGAAGGCAGAATGAACAAGGCAATGAACGAAATCTCTCACTACAATGAGTATGATTATGTAATTGTAAATGATGATTTTGAAGAAAGTCTTTTAACCATGCGTTCAATTATTCTTGCAAACAGAGCAAAGACTCAGAAGCAAACAGCACAGGTAAAATCTCTGTTTAACCTCGATTAAAACATGATGTTTAAGCGCAGATCTGTTATTTAAAGATCTGCCTTATGAATAGTCGCTGATGATTAATAATTAGAAAATTTAACCTATTGGGTGTATAATGGGCAGGCTTTTCGATTCAAAATACTGTTCCTTTATTAAAAATGCACACTGCGTTTGTAGCGTAAGTGTTCTTTACGCTCTAAAAAGGTCACTTTGATCAATAAAAGCATATTACCTTTACATTTTCAAAGCGTGTAATGGTATTATTCATAATAGTATTCTGTTTACAGAATGAAGCTGAAGTTGACTGATTCTGTAAATGCTTTAACCTCACAGTTTGAAGGTATATAAAAATGGCTAGAGTTACTGTTGAAGATGCAGTTTCAAAGGTTGGTAATCGTTTTGATTTAGTTCTGCTTGCAGCAAGACGTGCTCGTCAGATCGCTCTTGGCAGCAATCCTTTAGTTGAAGAAGAAAAGGATAAGCCAACTGTTATTGCTCTGCGCGAGATTGAAGAAGGTTTAATTACCAAAGAATTCTTAGACAAGCAGGATCGTAAAGAGCACTTAAAGGATTCATCTGTTCATCCAGCAGACAGCGAATTTGCACCTATCGACGGCGTTGAGATGTTCAACTAGGAGATAGCTTATGGAAGAAGGTAAAAGCTTAATTCCTAAGAGTGACAAGACACCATTAGAGCAGGCTTTATCTTCTCCTAATTTCGCCTATTACGAGCGTTTAAGAGAGCTCGTTACCTCCTATCTTCCCGAAAAGCACATCGAAATTATCGACCACACTTTCTTTGTGGCCGATATTGCACACAGACCACAAAAAAGAGCCTCCGGTGAACCTTATATCATCCACCCTATTGCTGTAGCTACAGTAATAGCTCAGATGCATCTGGACGTAGAATCTGTACAGGCAGCCTTACTGCATGACGTTGTAGAGGATACTCCTATATCAGCCTCAATGCTTGAAGAGGAATTCGGTCCTGTAGTAAAAGATCTTGTTCAGGGTGTAACCAAGCTCGACAAACTGCGCTTCCACGATTACAAGGAAGCTCAGATGGAAAACTTCCGCAAGATGATCCTTGCCATGACCAAGGACATCCGAGTAATTCTTATCAAGCTTGCAGACAGAACTCACAATATCAGAACCTTAGGTGCTCTAAGACCTGATAAGCGCAAGAGAATTGCAAGCGAAACCCTGGATGTGTTTGTTCCTATTGCAAACCGTCTTGGTATCACAGAAATCAGAACCGAGCTTGAAGAGCTTTGCTTTGCATCCATTTACCCAATGCGATACCGCGTTCTCAAAGGAGCAATCAATAAAGCCCGCTCAAACCGAAAAGAAGTGGTTAACTCCATTTTAGAGGCCTTAAGAAACCGCTTTAAAGAAGCTGGAATTGAAGCTTCTGTATCCGGCAGAGAAAAGCGACTTTACTCCATCTATAAAAAGATGGTTAACAAAAAGCTTCAATTCCGACAGATCATGGATGTTTACGGCTTTAGAGTTATCTTAAATGACGTAGACACCTGTTATAGAGTTCTAGGTCAGGTCCATAACCTGTTCAAACCACGTCCTGCCGGATTTAAAGACTATATTGCCATTCCTAAACTAAACGGTTATCAGTCTTTACATACATCTCTGGTTGGACCTCACGGTGTACCTATTGAAATTCAGATTAGAACTGAGTTTATGGAACAGATGGCTGCACGAGGCGTTGCAGCTCACTGGGCATATAAAGAACAGGGATCAACAGCGGTATCAACAACCTCACAAAAGAATGCTCAGGACTGGATTAAGAATCTTATTGATCTGCAGCAGAGTGCCGCATCTTCACTTGAATTCGTAGAGAACGTTAAAACAGATCTCTTCCCGGATTCAATTTTCGTATTTACTCCTGATG
>ONCB01000051.1:0-7081 GCA_900316175.1 uncultured Succinatimonas sp. | reverse complement strand
ATGGCATGATCTACAACCTCCCTAAGGGAGCAACTCCTGTAGATTTTGCTTATGCACTTCATTCAAATATTGGCAACCACTGTATCGGTGCCCGCGTAAATCACCGCGTATATCCTCTGGCAAGAAGCCTCTCATCAGGACAGTCAGTAGAAATTATTACTTCCAACAGTGCAACCCCTAACGCAATCTGGCTCTCTTCTGTTGTAACCTCAAAAGCACGTGCCAACATCAGGCAGTACTTAAAAGGCTTAAGGGAGAAAGAATGCCAGTTAATCGGAAGAAGACTGTTGCAGAATACTCTAAGACCACAGAAGATTGAAGGTCTGCTGCCTGAACAGATTTCATCGTTACTTTCAAATTTCAATAAGGACAGCATTGAAGATCTGTTTGCAGACATTGCCATGGGCATAATCATGCCTGTAACTGTGGCAAAATTCCTAAATCCGAATACCCACAGACATAATGAGCTTCCAGTCAAGGGAACAGGTGGCTCTCCGTTCCGCTATGCCCAATGCTGTCTGCCAATACCAGGAGATGATATCGTAGCTCATGTAGCACAGGGTAAGGGTATTGTAATTCACAGTTTAAACTGCAAAAACCTGCGTCAGTCAGAACTGGTTCCAGGAAAATCACTTAACGTAAGCTGGAACATGAGTGTTGCCAAAAAACTTGAATTTAAAACCTGGCTGCAGATTGAAGTGGAAAACCGTCAGGGTATAGTCTCGGAAATCTCTAATGCAATTGATAAAGCCGGATCAAAAATCGACAGTATCAATTCAGATCTTAAGGATGAACATACTTTCCTTATCACACTGATGGTGTCTGTTCACGATTTAGAACACCTTGATGATGTGATCAACAGTGTCATTAAGGTTAAGAATGTGATTAACGCCTACAGAAGAAAATAGGCCTTATACGGATCTTCTTCAAAGCTTATGGATATAAATACAATAGAAAAGGCTTTTCTAAGCTCATCCGAATTTGTTGAAAAACAAGCTCTGATAGAAGAATTTTTTGACAAAAATGTTGAATTCATTAAGGTCAAAATAGGCAGGGGCAGACATTTTGCCACAGCACACAGGCTCAAAAAAGAAAATCCTGAAGATACTCTGGTAATCATTCCTGGCCGCGGAGAAATCGCTCATAAATACGCAGAACTATTCTATTCACTTTCAAAATTAAATATCGATGTGATAGTGGTATTTGCCAGAGGTCAGGGACAGTCCAGCCGATATTTAAAAGATACCCACAAGTGTCACATAAACTGTTTTTCCAATTTCTCAAAAGACATTCTGCAGGTCTTAAATCATCTTCAGGTAAAGAAATATAAGATCCTTTCTTTCTCATTAGGTGGTCTAATCAGTCTTGATATCATCAAAAACTGGGGGTTCAGACCTCAGAAAGCGGCTTTGATTTCACCTTATATATGGCCTTATTTTCAGATGAACCGATATCTGATTATGCTTATTGCATACTCTTTAGGTTCACTCCCATATTTGAGTACACTTTATACACCTTATGGGAAAGAATACAAGCGCGTACCTTTTGATACTAACCACCACTCACACTGTAAAGAGCGCTATGAGTATTATCACGACTATTATGCATCCCATAATGAGCTGACTATTGGCTGCCCTACCTATGGATTTGTCTGTGAGTGCATAAAAAAGCAACTTGAGCTCTTAAACAGTTCATTTACTTTCAAAGTACCAGTCTATATACAAAGCTCAGGCGACGATAAGGTTGTTAATACTCTTATGGCCAAACAGTTCTTTGATCAGCATTCAATTGACAGACTGGCTCCTAAATTCGAAATTATTGAGAATGCTTATCACGATATTCTTAACGAAAGTGATGAATATAGAGTAAAATCACTTTCAAAAGCATTAGCATTTCTATTTGCAGAATAATAAAAGCAAAATCAAAGTAGGATTTATATATGTCTGATACAGCAGATAATTCAAAGGAAAACACTATTCCTGTCAATATTATTACCGGTTTTTTAGGAAGTGGAAAAACCACTCTTTTAAATCACTGGGTAAACAGCGAAGAATTTAAAGATACCCTGGTTTTAATCAATGAATTTGGTGATGTAGGCCTTGACCATGAACTGGTTGAATCTGTTGATTCATCTGTGGTGCTGCTGCAGTCTGGCTGCATCTGCTGTTCACTGCAGGGTGCTTTAGTTGATTCACTTGCAACTAACTACATTAAAGCAGAAAGAGGCGAGATCCCTAAGTTTAAGCGCGTAATTATTGAAACAACAGGACTTGCTGATCCATCTGGCGTTATCGGTACCTTAAATGGAGATGAATTCCTCCTGGATCATTACTATCACGATGGAACCATTACTGTTTTAGATGGTATGTTTGTAAGAGATCAGATTAAGAAGCAGTATGAAGCTGTAAAGCAGATTGCACTTGCTGATATCGTAATCGTAAGTAAGACAGATCTGATTGATTCAGACGAAATTGATGCTATCTATGAGATTGCACAGAAGATAAACCCAAGCTGCAAACTGTTCCCTGCAGTAAAGGGTAACTTAAGTCCAAAAATCCTCTTTGATATAGGCCCTTATAAGAATGCAGAAATGGCCTATGACAATAAGGTTACATCTTGGCTGTCTGTAAAGAATATTGGCGTTGCATCTTCTCTGAGACCTGCAACTGTAACCGGAGCAGTTGGTGTTTCAAAACCAAAGATTGTAGCTCACTCAGATATTGATTCCTTTGCTGTTGAATATGATGAGCCAATAGAGGCATTATCTCTGCTCTCTGCTGTTTCTCAGGTACAACAGACCTATGGAGATTCTATCCTCAGAATTAAGGGTATCCTTGATTTGAAAGGTCAGGAAAAGCCAATCGTAATCCATGGTGTACTTGGCAACCTGTATCCTCTTTCAGAGCTGCGCGAATGGCCTAAAGACAATAAAAAATCACAGCTGGTGTTCATTTGCAGAGCTTCTGTGATTGAACAGATAAGACATATGTTCAATGAACTTATCTTGAATCCAAGTGAGTCAACTCTGGCCTATTATCAGCAGATGATTGATGATATAGAGAAACCAGAAGACATATATTAACTCAATAAAAATAAACTCCAGACTAGTCTGGAGTTTTTATTATGTATTTAGGCTTTTGATTCTTCTTCGTAGAGAGTTACCTCTAAACCTGCTTCCTTGAACATTGCCAGAGCAAATTCATTTGATTCCTTCCAGCGGCTGTTCTCAAAGTTTGCATCAGATACAACTCTCTTTATTCCACTCTGAATAATAGCCTTAGCGCACTCAGAACAAGGGAAGAGGCTTACGCAGTATAAAGTACAGTCCTGAACAGATGAACCGTTGTACAGAGCGTTATAGATAGCATTAGCTTCAGCGTGAATAGTAAACTTATATTTGAGTTCACGGATATTAAGGCGTTCTTCCTTATCCTCAATATTTCTAGGAAAACCGTTATATCCCTGAGAAACAATCTGAAGCTTGTCACCAACGATGATTGCACCAACTTTAGTACTTGGATCTTTAGACCAGGTAGCTACCTGATGAGCGATTTCCAGAAATCTTTTATCCCATTTTTCAGTATTTTTCATAAGTACTCCTTTTTCTGCTAATTTTATATACATGAATTTTGTTTGTATATTGCACAGAGCACATTCCATTCAACATTTTTAATCAGCTTACAAAAAGCAGATACATTTCAAAAATTGTGAAATTTTTGCATAAAAAAAGTCACAGCATTTGCTGTGACTTCTTTCGTTATAGCTCTAAGCTGAAATTATTCAACCTGAGAAGTAACAGTGTCACCGTTAACAACGATCTCAACACGACGATCTGGTGCTAAGCAGTTGATAACAGCATCTCTACCCTTAACTGAATCGCACTTATCGCCAGTTACAGGTTCAGCCTTGCCGCGACCTTCAACAGTCTTAATGGTGGTGATACCGTCAGCTGAAAGCTCCTGAGCTACAGCGTTAGCTCTCTTAGCAGAAAGCTTCTGGTTGTATGCGTCTGAACCGATACGGTCGGTGTAGCCGTATACTTCGTACTCAGCGTTCTCAAGATCCTTGGTTGAAGATACAACGGTAGCAACAGCTTCCTTACCTTCAGCAGAAAGAACTGCACCATCGAATGGGAACAGTAAACCAGCCTCTAAGGTGTGCTTCTTGGTTACATGTACGGTCTGCTTAGCAGGAGCAACAACTGGAGCCTCTGGAGCACCGAAAGTGAACTGAACACCTAAGTATAAGGTACCAGTATTGACCTTGCCTGACTCAAGCTTGGTTGCGTGCCACTTGTAATCGTAACCTGCACGAACAGCTAAAGACTTGTTAAGTGCATACTGAATACCGATACCAGCAACTGGAGCAAAACGCTTGTGAGTGTCGCCATCGAATGAAGAAGCAACGTAAGCTGCACCAGCCTTGAAGAATAAGTCTGAACCGTTGTTATCTAATGGATAAGCAAAACGGGTGTAAAGATCTGCTGAATTGGTGTGTAACTTGAATGAATCTTCACGACCATCCTTCTTAAGAAGAATGTCATTCTGATAATCGTAAGCAGCACCAATACCGAACCAGTTGGTGAAGTTGTACTCACCATTTAATGAAGCCTGGTAGCCATCTTCTCTATCGATAGAGAAAATGTCTCTTGATAAGTTGTGACCAAAAGCGTGAGTCCAACCAGCGCCAACACCGAATGAATAGGTGTCTTCAATAGCAGCGTTTGCGCTGAAAGCAGCAACAGCAGCTGCGATAGCTAATAACTTTATTCTCATGATTTTTACCTTTGTATATATACTTGTGATTATCGAAAAAATCCGATAAATAACACCTTTATCGACATAAAGGCGATAATATATTACCACTATTTTGACGGTTTCGTGTAAATTTTTTTCATAACCATCAAATTATTAATTTATGTCCAAAAAAAAGCCCCAAAAAGGGGCTTATTTATAAACTTTTGCAAAAGTTCATCAAGATTATTTAATCTTGCCTTCTTTGTAGAGTACATGCTTACGTACAACTGGATCGTACTTCATCATCTCCATCTTACCTGGAGTGGTACGACGATTCTTGTCAGTTGTATAGAAATGACCTGTACCTGCAGTTGAATTTAAACGGATTTTTTCGCGACCGCCTTTCTTAGCCATTTTTGACTCCCTTAAACTCTAACGCCGTTAGCACGCATATCAGCAAGTACTGCATCAATACCGCACTTGTCAATAATACGCATACCCTTGGTGGTGACACGCAATCTTACGAAGCGACCTTCACTCTCAACCCAGAAACGGTGATACTTTAAATTTGGTAAAAAACGACGCTTAGCGGCATTTTTTGCGTGGGAACGGAGGTTACCCACGGTTGGGCGCTTGCCCGTAACTTGGCAAACTCTGGACATGTTAGCTCACACTCCAAAAAAAAATTAAAAAACGCAAAACGCAACAAAGTGCATTTTGATTAATAGGTCAAACAAAGTTCACGTATTCTAGCACAAAAGAAGACTATATTCCAAAAATATTTATTTTCAGAACAACTTTAACGTTATTAATACGCAACTTGACGAGTGCAATGCACTCTATATTTCGTGGTAACCCAAGATTATACAGTATTAATGGGATAAAGATCAATTTTATGTCATTAATATCTACCAATTATTAATTAAAACTCGATCCTTTTCACTGCAACAATAATTAATCAACCAAGATTCAATTAGTTGATTATACAAGCTGTGATTAACCTGTTTCTCCATTAATCACTATCTGATGCATTCGAGCAGAACCAAAACACATAATCAACAATTACTTTTTGTGATTAATCCTATATTAAGAAATCTCATTTATAGATTTAATTAAAAATACCAGCAATAATTACGATATAAGAAGAAAATAAATACAGCAAAAAGAAAAGCTGTGGAGCATATATGTTAAAGAAATTACTCGAGGCATTATTGTTTGCCCTTATATCTTTATCTGCCAGTGCCTGGGAGCCGCACGGTGAGATTTATTTAATTGTTGCCTATAAGGCAGGAACAGCAACTGACATCGGAGCTAGACTGCTTGCTAAGCATGCAGAAAAATATGTTGGTACCAAAATCAATGTAGTAAACATTCCTGGTGCAGATGGCAAAGAAGGCTGGTTCAATCTGGCAAATGCTACACCTAACGGTCAGACCATTGGTTATATTAACCTTCCTACATTTACAACATTCACTGTAATGAGAGATGCTCCTTTTGAGTTAAGTGACATTGTTCCCATCGTTAATCACATCTCTGAAGTTTCTGTTATTGTTGTAAGGGCTGATTCGCAATACAGCACCATAGACGATCTTTTAACAGCTCTTTCTTCAGACAATACCATCAGAGCATCAACCAACGGATATACCGCCTCAAATCACACTGCAGCAGAACTGTTTGTGCAGAGTGCCAATTTAGAATATAAACCTCTTCACTGCGACGGCACAGCAGATCAGATTCTGGCATTAAGAAACGGCACTGTTGACTTTACCTGCGCCAAGCTTTCAGACATTATTTCTTTGGCAACCAATTACAACAGTGAACTTAGAATCCTAGCTGTATTCTCAGAAACTAGAGATCCAAGCATTCCAGATATTCCTACACTTGCAGAAAAAAATCTTTATCCTCATTGGTATGGTTCATCAAGAGCGATTGCTGCACCTAAAGGCACCCCTGACGAAGTTATCCAGTTCTATGAAGAAGCTTTTAGAAAAACCTTAACAGATCCTGAATGTGTAAGAGAACACGACAAGCTTGAGCTTAATATCGATTATATGGATAGCCAGGAACTTACTAATTTCATAAAAGCTCAGGAAAAATTCGCAAAAAAGATAGTGTCTGGTCTGTATAAGTAATAATCTGGTGTCTGTTTTTTTTATGACAGATACCGCTCCTCCCGTTCTCTATCTCTAAAACAATTTCTGTTTATCTTTAATTGCTGTACTCAGCGTGTACAGCAATATCAAAATTATGGCGCCAACACGATCTGATCTTAATCACAAACGTGTTTGGAGCCGGTTTTAATAAGTTTTAGCAGAGTTTTCTGCATGTAAATTTAGGCTGATTTT
>ONCB01000063.1 GCA_900316175.1 uncultured Succinatimonas sp. | reverse complement strand
ACACAAAGCTCTACAGCCATCGCAATCCATACTCCGGTAAGAGCATAGTCAATTGCAAGAATGTAAGCAAGTGGCAGTCTTACTCCATAGATACTTACAAGATTTAAAATGCCGGGAATAAAAGTATCACCAGTGCCTCTGAAAACTCCAGCTATCACTATCGAAGCCCCAAAGAGTGGTTCAGCAAAAGCTTCAATTCTCAGGATATAGGCACCAAGCTCCTGTATAGACTCATCAGGTGTTAATAAAGCCATCAGATAAGGAGCAATGATAAACATGATGATACCTGATACTGTCATGATAAGCATACCAAGACAGGCACAGATCCATGCAAAGTTTAAGGTAAGGCGACGGTTTCTGGCACCATAGGCCTGACCAATGATGGCACAGGCAGCCCCCTGCAGACCATAGGCTGCCATAAAGCAGATACTCTCAGCGGTTATGGCAAAAGAATTGGTGGCAAGAGCGATGTTGCCTAGTGGCGCCACAATCTTTGTGGAGATTATCAGAGCCGACATCATCAGAGCATTCTGAAGTGCAATTGGAAGCGAGATCTTAAGAGCATTTTTAATTAGCCTGAAGTCTGGAAAAAGATGCTCTTTTTTAAACTTCAAAAAGTCGGTTCTATTAATAATGTATATGAAAAACAAAAGTGCCGTTACAGCATAAGATAAAACTGTACCTAAGGCTGCACCCTCAATACCGAGGTTAAAACCAGGAATACATAAAACAAATGAGTATATGTCTATCTCATGAGATGGAAATATCAGAATGTAGTTGAAGATGACATCAAACAGACAGGAGAGCACATTTAAAAAACCTGTTACCTTCATCAGACCATGTGCCTGCATCATGATGGCAGCAAGCTCCATAAGTGCAAAAAAAGGCATGCCAAGAACAATAATCAAAAAGTAAGAAGATGCTTTCTCTAAGATAATTCCCTGTCCTCCTAAAAAAATTGGAAGCTTCTGATTAAAAATCACACCAAAGAAAACAAATACAAAAATCAGAACCATCATAAAAAGCAGGGACTGAATAAATACCTTCACCGCCCCGTCTTGATCTCTTGCGCCGACCTTATGAGAGCATAAAACAGAAAATCCGATTAAAAGGGCATGCACTACAGAGCTGTAAAGCCAGATAGTACTTTCTACAAGTCCAATTGCGGCAGCTTCTGTTGAGCCTACTCTGGCAATCATGGCGCAGTCAATATACTGCATGAAAACGGAACTTATCTGAGCTAATACAGCAGGAGCTGTCATCAGAAGAATTAAGGAAATCTGCTCAGTTAATTTTAATCTGCCTTTTGAATAGAGCATATTTTTAAGTGCAGATAATTCGGACATACTAAATTAACCTAATTACTATATTAATTTGTATATTATTCTATTTTGATACCAACTCTAACATCTTGTCTGATTGTTATATATTTAAGAAAAAGTTAACTTTAGAAAAATACCTGTTTTAATTAATAGATATTTTTAATATACTAATAACGAGTTTTTAAAAGTAAATTTTTAAAATCTCATTATTTATCTTACCTTTAAAATCCAGTACCGCCTTTTGGTACTGGATCTTTTTAGGTAAGATATCTTAAGGAAGTCTCTGTTTTAATTCAGAAATTTCAGTCTGACTCTTTTTATATGAGTGCTCATCAGGATTGCAGTCATATGTATGAATAGCCACAGGAAGCTGACGGAACAGAAATGTTACTGCATTAAGCTCTACAGGCACATTCTGATTGAAACCATTTAAAGTTGCACTTGCCCTGTAGGTTAAAGATCTGTCATCTGATGAAACAAGCTCAGATCTGAGATTTGTAAGAGTAATATTCATGCCTTCAAGCTTTTCATTTACTCTTTCTTCATATTTGCTCAAATCCTTTAATCGGAAGGCTCTTATCATATTTACATAAAACAGATCTCCAAAGGTGAATCTGATAAATCTGTTTTTAATGCCAATCTGCTCAAAAGCTATGTAATGAGACAGAGTCTTTTCTTTGCCCGAATTTAGAGCCTCAACACTCTTGCAGTCAGATGCCATATAAAGGATCTTTACAGAATTTCCAAGTGCAGTCTGATTGAATCTGTAAAAATCAGTATTGCTGTCTACTATGCAGTATCCTTCAGGTACAGGCATATCAAGAAATGTATCGAGGATACTTATGACGTGACTTGATGCTGCAGTAGAAAAAAGCATCATAAAAGCTAATATTAACTTATTCATTGTGCGTTCCTGACAGAGCTTCATATGAAGCTCTTTTAGTATCATTTACTGATTATCTTACTGATACTGAATTTAAAGTTGTAAAGTAAGTTGGGAATGTCTTGTTGATACACTCAGGATCATTGATGATAATGTCTCTGTCAAATGCAACTAAAGACATGCACATTGCCATACGGTGATCGTTATAGGTATCAAAAGCAGGAGTTACATCATTGCGTGAACTAGCATCAATACTGATGAAATCTTCCCCACTTTCCACCTTAACGCCAAGTTTTGACATTTCCTTAACCATAGCATCAATGCGGTCAGTTTCCTTGACTCTCCAGCTTGCAATATTTCTGATGGTAACAGGACCATCGGTGTAAAGAGCAAGAGGAACCAGAGTCATCGCTGCATCTGGCATTGCATTCATATCAATATCAATACCATGAAGCTTTGATTTTTTCACAATTACTGAGCTTTCAGTGCGCTCAACATTTGCGCCCATCTTCTCTAATACATCAATGAACCTGATATCACCCTGAACACTGTCTTTTGGCAGGCCGTAGATTTCAAGCTCACCGCCGATTGCAGCTGCTGCCGCAAAATATGTGGCACCGGTAGCATCACCTTCAATAAGATAACTTGATGGAGAGACATAGCCGCCTTCTACGGTAAACTCTCTGTAGCCGTTACGCTTTACCCTGGCGCCAAACTTTTCAATAAGGGCAATGGTGAGGTCAACATAAGGCTTTGAAATCAGATCTCCAGAAATTCTGATGTTAAGACCACCGCATAAAGGAGCTGCCATTAACAGAGCAGAAATAAACTGACTTGAGGTTTCGCCTGAGATAGTTACATCGTGCTCTTTGACAGTGCCTCCTCGAATTCTTAAAGGAGGAAAACCGTCATTATTTAAATACTCAATGTTCAACCCAAGTGACTTTAAAGCCTCGGTTAAAGGACCTATAGGTCTTTCCATCATACGTGGCTCACCAGTCAGGGTAAATACACCTTGTGATACAGCCAAAGCTGCACATAAAGGACGCATGGCGGTACCAGCATTACCAAGGAACAGCTCAACAGAATTTAAACCTTCATCAAAAACACCATCAATACCGTTTACATCAACAGTGGTATTCTTTACATTCAGTTTGATTTTTAAAGCCTCTAAAGCCTCAATCATACGAGAGGTATCATCTGACTTTAAAACATTTAAAAGCTTGGTATTGCCCTTTGCTAAAGCGGAGATCAAAAGAGCGCGGTTTGAAAGACTTTTAGATCCAGGCAGAATCACCTTGCCGCTTACACCTGAAAGCTTTTTTAATTCAAGAGTGTTTTTCACTTTTAATTTCCTTTTAAAATTGCATCAAGCTCAGTAAAGAGTCTGTCATTCTCTTCTTTGGTGCCAATTGAAATTCTTAAAATTGTCTCAAGCTTATAACCTAATAAAGGACGGATAATAACACCGCGGTGCAGTAACTTGTCTGCAATTTCCTGAGCGTTATATCCCTTAAAGTCAATTGCCACAAAGTTAGCTTTTGATGGGATCATGAAAAGATTGTGATCCTTACAGAATGCAGCATATCTATCGCGCTCTTTGGTATTGTTATCAACAGTCTTCTTTAAGAACTCTATGTCATCTAATGCTGCCACAGCTGCAGCTAAAGCCACGATATTCACATTAAATGGAGCTCTCATACGGTTTAAAAGTGAGGTGATCTCTTTATTTGCAAGCATATAGCCAACACGCAGACCAGCTAAACCGTAGGCCTTTGAGAAGGTACGACTTACTACGAGATTATCAAATTCCTTAAGCCACAAACCAGTATCCTCAAAGGTGTCATCACCTGAGTTAAACTCATTGTAGGCCTCATCAATAACTACGAGTGTTGATTTTGGTACACGTTTTATGAACTCATACATGCTCTTTGAGCTGATAGCAGTACCGATAGGATTTGAAGGATTAGCAAAGGCAACAATTCTGGTATTCTCATCAATTGCCTCTAAGATTGCCTCTAAATCAGCATTGTAATCCTTAAGAGGAACAACTTTTGCCGCTGCTCCATTTACTGTGGTTTCCATAGGATATACACAGAAAGAATACTCAGGAAATACCACATTGGTATCCTTGTTTACAAAAGTCTGGAATAACAGATTGATGAGCTCATTAGAACCTGCACCTAAGGTAATGGTATCTGGATCATATGAAAACTTATCGTGTAACTTCTGCTTTAAATAATATCCGTTTGCATCAGGATACAGATTTGATTCAGTTAATGCCTTTAAGGCAGCTTCCTTTGCCTTAGGACCGATACCAAATGGGTTCTCGTTTGAAGCTAGCTTGATTACATCCTGTAATCCTAACTGGCGCTGTACCTCTTCAATTGGTTTACCTGCCTGATATGGTTTAATTAAAGTTACACCACCGTTTGCTAATTGAGAAAAATCTGTCATTTGTAATTCCTTACCGCCTTAAATCCATGAAAAAGGCAGATTGCACTTTAACATTCCGTATAAGTAAAAATATATTGTTTAATTTTATATTTTTAAAGACAAAAGCTCAAATAAATAACAAGAGCTTTACGTAATATTTAAAAAAAATTCATCCATTATGAAAACAAATTGTTCAAAAGACAGGCTATTTATTTCTCAAACCGCTGAAGCTATGTTAATTTATTAATTTCTGGATGGTTTTAATGCAGAATTAAATTCTTTTTCAAAACTAATTTCTTTTACAACAAAATAACGCAAATAATCAAAAATATCCTGAATTCTTTCAGTTATATCAGCAAATAAATAGTCTTATAATTTTCTTACAATCTTTGCAAAGTCATTATTGTTTGAATTTAATATACAACCAATTTATTCATCCAAATATCGAAATAGAAAATGAATATGAGATCATGACTTGTAAATACTGTAGTTTTATATAAAAAGATGCTCCCTGTTTTAGGAAGCATCTAAACATATTCAAAACCATATGCAGTTACTGTTAGTTAAGTAAGCATTCTGTAAATTGAAATTTAATCTTTCTAGGCATCACTAAGAGCTTTTGCTTTTTCTTCCTTGTACTTTTGCTTTTCCTCGTACATCTTCCTGTCGGCAGCCTCGATAAACTCGGCTACGTTCTTGAACTTAGGATTAAATCTGGTCTTTCCAATGGAGATTGAAAGTTCAAATGGATGCTCCTTTGAACAGTTGACCTGTTTTAGATTATCTAAAAGCGCTTTGGTGTAATCATCCACAGACTTTAAGTTTGACTCCTTTAAAACCACAGTAAACTCGTCTCCAGCATAACGGCAGATAAAGCAGTTGCTGGAAAAGGCCGCCTTCTTTAAACAGTTGGATATTGATAAGAGAGCCTTGTCACCATAATTATGACCATAGGTGTCATTAATTAGTTTGAAATCGTTAATATCGATAAAAATGATATTTAATGTCTGATCAAGACTGTCAACCTTTTCAAAGAGTCTGCTTAAGTATCTTTGCAGCTCGTTACGGTTGTTAAGACCTGTCAGAAAATCAAGTGAAATTGCCCTTTCATGTGTTATAAGCTGAATCACATAGACTAGAGAGAGCACACAGATAAATGAAATCGGTGTTTTATAAATCCAGCCTAAAGGACCTAAGATCACTGGCAGATATACAATCACATACAGAATAGCAACTCTCACTCCATTTGACATGAAAGAATTGGTAACCGCATCCTTGATAACCTGATTTAAATCTCTTATCACCAGTACATAGAAGATTAGCAGAACCACAGGAGTGATTGAGAAGAAACCATAGTACTGTGATGCATGCTCTTCATCTGTTGCCACATACTCACAGGTTACAAAATAGGCACCAATGATGTACAGTAAAGCTGTTACCACATAAAGAAAGAAAGTGTTTCTGCCTAAAAAACCGTTTAAAGGCTTCTTACCCTTAATAAAATATCTTATCAGGGAGAAAATCACATAAGGATATGAGAATGAGAAAAATCCCATCACAAAACCGAACACAGCTCTTAAAAGCTTGAAGTGAGCAATGGACTCAAGGTTATACTCAAAAAAGCAGATGGTAACCAGTGAGTAACAGCTAATCGCAACAGAGTGACATAAGAGCATCAGGCACAGATAATAGCTTACTGAGTTTAATGCAGTCTTAGTTGAGGTCTGATTAAACAGAATGCAGAAAAGTACAAAGATCGATGCTACCGCAGAATAAAACATGCATAAATCGAAAACACTATTCATCTGAATTTACCACGCTCTGTTCCATTCTCTTTCTTGCCATCTTCTGCTCATACATCTTCTCATCTGCCATGGCAATAACTGACTTGATGTTATGTTCTTCAGGGCTTATATAAACGTAACCTGTACTTAACCTGACCTCATACTGCTTGTCAGAGAAAATCAGTCTTTCCTCAAGCTCATAAGATACAGAGTCAATAATCTTGTTAACATAGCTTTCTGAATCTGAATGTACCACCATTACAAATTCATCACCGCCGATACGTGCCACAAAAGAATTAGATTCACCTGCAATACTCTTTAAAGTCTTGCCGACTAATGAAATAGCCGCATCACCTTCTAAATGACCATAGGTGTCGTTAATCTGCTTGAACTTGTCAACATCCATAAAAACCAGAAATGCTCCCTTGTGCTCACGGTTTACAAATGCATTGTTTACAAACTTGTTGAAGCTTACACGGTTGTTGACACCTGAGAGCGCATCCTGAGAGATAAGCGTTCTGTTTCTTGATGAATAATTGAACAGAAGGAAGATACTGATGGTTAAAGGGTAGCTTACATCAGTAAAAATCATCTGCTGCAAGAACAGCATCAGACACATTACCAGGTAATACAGAAAATGCTTTCTGGCAAGATACTTGATATCAAAATCAAGATTGAACAGATATGTCTTGTAGCACAGCCATGCTCCTAAAAGAATATAAAAGTTGACTACAAAATAGAGACTTAAAAAGGCTGCAAAGTATACAGGATCTGCTGTTTTGGTAAAGGATGCTGAAGCACATAAAAATACCAAAGTAGCTGTTTCAATCAGAGCCGGGATCAGATATACCCAGTCTTTTGCTTTTACATACTGAAGAAACTTTGATTTAAGCTCGTTGTGAACCAGATAAAACACACAGACAAAGCAGCCTAAAACAGCTATAAGCTTAATTCCCAGCAATAAATCGCATAGGAGATTAGGGAAACTAAGAATAATGGCACTCATGTATGCAATGTCGGTTAGACTTGCAACAAAAACTGAAAGAATGGATAACACTCTTACATTAAGAAATCTTAAATCCTCTGACAGGATCTTATAAAGCATCGGGCTTAATATGATACCGCAAAAGAGCATCAGCCATAGCTTTCCGAATATAACTTCCAAAGGTTCTTCCTGGTTACTGTTTTTTATAAATACATATCAAGCTAAATTTTAGAACTTTTTTTTAAAATCATATCGATTTAACTTTAATAAATAAGGATATGTCACAAAATTGACAGAATTATATGATAATTTTACGAGAATAAAAGAAAAAACAGGTAGATAGTTAGGAAAAAGGAATAATAAAACGTCAAAAAAAACGCTAAAAAAAAGCGCTTTACTAGAATAAAGCGCTTTGATGAGTAAATAATAATTATGCTCTTACTTCATTAGAGTCTGCATCAAAATCATGATCATGTCCCTGAATTGATGGCTTGCCTTCCTTCCAGTAAGGAGACAATGAACGCAGAGTCTTAATGATTCCTGGCAGAACCTCTAAAGTGCGGTTAATCTCCTCTTCTGTGGTAAATCTTGATAAGGAGAAACGAATGGTTCCGTGAGCGGCTGCAAATGGAACATTCATGGCACGCATTACATGTGAAGGCTCAAGTGACTCTGATGAGCAGGCAGAACCTGAAGATGCGGCAATACCAAACTCATTTAGCATCAGTAAGATTGCCTCACCTTCAACAAACTTGAAGGCAACATTTAAAGTGTTGTCTGTACGGTTATTTACATCACCGGTTACAAAACACTCTGGAATTGACTTTAAGATACCATCCTGAAGTTTGTCTCGTAAAGCTCTGATTCTGGTTGCAACTTCATTTAAGTGCTGTTTTGCAAGCTCACAGGCTACGCCTAAACCTACAATGTAAGGAACATTCTCTGTACCTGCGCGTCTGCCGCGCTCCTGATGACCGCCCTTCATGAATGGAACAAATCTGGTGCCACGGCGAACATAAAGCACACCAACACCCTTTGGAGCGTGGATCTTGTGACCTGAGAAGGAGAGCATGTTAATCTTGGTGCTCTTTAAATCCACAGGGATCTTTGATACAGCCTGCACAGCGTCAGTATGGAACATCACACCGTGTCGGTGAGCAATTTCAGCTAGCTCTGGCACAGGATAGATATTGCCAGTCTCATTGTTAGCCCACATAACAGAGGCAAGAGCTGTATTTTCAGTTAACAGACTTTCAAACTCATTAAGATCAATCTGACCAAAATTGTTCATCTTAAGGTACTTGATGGTAGCACCGTGAGATGAGAGGAAATCACAGGTCTGCATAATTGCAGGATGCTCAATTGGAGTTGTGATAATCTCAGTTTTACCTTTCTGGGACCATAAAGCTGACCATAAAGCAGTATTGTCTGACTCGGTGGCACAGGAGGTAAAAATGATTTCATCAGGATATTCTGCGCCTAAAAAGTCAGCTACCTGCTCACGGGCTCTTTGTACTGCCTTTTCAACAGGTACACCAAAACCATGCTGACTTGAAGCGTTACCAAAATAAACGCTTAAATATGGCTGCATGGCCTCAATTACTTTTGGATCAATCTGAGTTGTAGCATTGTTATCAAGGTAGGTTCCGCCTAAACCTACTCCCAAATCCATATTATTCATATAAAACCTTTTCTTAGGCAATTACGTTAATCTGTCTGCCGGTACCGTCTGAAAGCTTCTGTTTTACAAAGCCTAATGTCATATCTTTCATCATGCCCTGAGAAATTGAACCTTCCAAAGTCACAGATACATCTGCACCTGAAATTGACTTTAAGCTTACCTTTGAACCGTCTGCAAAGCCCTTTGAAATCTCTTCAAGGATAGCCTTGACTTCCTCATAGATTGGAGAGTTTTTAGTCTTCTCATCAATTGATGCAGACACTGCAGCAGTAGCTGCAGATGCTGAAGTAACAGAGCTGATTGAAGAGAAAGTACCAGCTGGAGCTGATGATGTTGAAATGGTAATTGATGGAATTGGAGTTGGCTTGTGACCAGGACGAGGCACACCACACTTTTCAAGATCTACCCATACCTCGTCAATAACTTCTTCAATTCTCATCTTGCAGCTGCCGCAGCCGCCACCGGCTTTGGTATAGTTGGTTACTTCTTCAACGGTGGTTAAATGGTTTTCCCAAACCACCTTTTTAATCTTGTTGACACCAACACCGAAGCAGTGACAGATAAGCTCGCCATCATCATGTGAGTTTTCATAAGATAAACCGTGATAGTTGGCAATAGCAGCATCCAATGCTTCTCTTCCCATTACAGAGCAGTGCATCTTCTCTGGTGGCAGACCACCTAAATAGTCAACGATTTCCTGATTGGTGATCTTCTCAGCCTCTTTTAAGGTCTTGCCCTTTAACATTTCGGTTAAAGCTGAAGATGAAGCAATCGCACTTCCACAGCCATAGGTCTGGAAAGCAGCATCTTCAATAACTTCAGTATTAGGATCGATCTTTAACATAAGACGCAGAGCGTCACCGCAGATGATAGAACCTACATCACCTACAGCATTGGCATCTTCAATCACGCGTGCATTGCGAGGATTAAGAAAATGATCTTTTACTTTATCTGTATAATCCCACATAAGTGTTCCTTTTTTTATTTAATTAAATCTTTATTAAGACCTAATGGAGGTCTTTGAACAAATTCTTTTTCTAAAATAAGATTTACTCTGGTTCTGCCAAAATCTCTTTCTAAATTTTCTGTAAAGCTGTTTAAAAGTTTTATATTCTCAAAGGCGGCTTTTATCATATATGAATATTCGCCGGTAACTTTCATACAGTCAGATACACATAAAGATGATTTAACAAAAGTTAAAAAGTTCTCTTTTGCACTTAATCTTACATCAGTAAAAATTAAGGCTTCAACTTCAAGGGCAAAAGCGCTCTCACAGAGAATGACACTGTAGCCTCTGATAACCCCAAGGCTTTCAAGTCTTTTAAGCCTGGATGAAACAGCAGGTGCACTTAAACCTGACTTTGCACCAAGATCTCTTAGTGAGAGTCTTGAGTCATCCCGAAGGGCAAGAATTATCTGCAGATCAGAAGTATCCAAATCAATCACTGATAATATCCTTTAAGGTAAAATCGAGATCTTCAATTGAAGATTTAATTTTATCAGATAAATCATCAAACCCGGCTTTTATTTTAGCTTCACCATCCTTTGCTGATACTGATATAACCTCCAGGCCATCAATTTTAGACAGAGCCTTTTTTACTGATGCTTCACAGTGAGCGCACATCATACCTTCAATTTTTAAAGTAATCTCTTTCATTTTCTTTTTTCGACCTTCTGCTGCATCACAAACAGGAACATTAAAATCCCTGCAAGGTTCAATATTTTTTTTATCCTCAAGCTTTAATGTACAAAGACGCATGGCATTTGATACCACGCATACAGAAGACAGGCCCATTAACACAGAACATATAAGCGGGCTTAAACAAAGGTTCATACTTCTGTAGAACAGACCTGCAGCTACAGGAATGAAAAGCACATTGTATGCAAAGGCAAAAAACAGATTCTGTTTTATGATCTTTAAAGCTCTTTTACTTAAATAAAAGGCATTATATACATCAATTAAGGATTTTGCATTTAACAAAATCACATCACAGGCAGAAACTGCAATATCTGTTGCTCCTTTTATGGAAATTGATATGTCAGCCTCAGTTAATGCCACAGCATCATTGATACCGTCACCTGTCATGGCCACACCGCCATAGGTTGATTTAAGCTGATTTATCTTATCAGCCTTTTCAACTGCAGTTAATGAGGCAAAGGCCAGATCTGCTGCTACTGCATTTTTAACAGCCTCGACTCTGTCTTTGCTGTCACCAGATATAACACTTGCCGAGGCTTTTTCCCTGTGTAAAAGACTGATGGTTTTAACTACATCGGCTTTAAGCTCATCGACAAGAGCAATAGATCCAATCAAAGAATCATTCTTTAAAAGGTAGAGATTCAAAGAACTTTTATCTTCATCATTTAAGTTGAGCTTTTGACCATTATGGATAACACCATCTGATAAAACCTTATTATTGCCAAGAACGTATTTATCTTTTCCAATAAAACCAGATACACCGCAAAGGATCTTATATGAATAATTGTGCACTTCGTATAAAGGCCTTTTTGATGCCATGACTATTGTCTTGGCAATTTGATGTGAACTTGAAGATTCTAAGGATGCAGCAAGTCTTAACACCTCGTCTTCACAATGCATACTGTCATAGACTTCAACCTTTTTTACCCTGAAATTACCTGTACTTAAGGTGCCGGTTTTATCAAAGGCAAAATGTTTAACCTTTGAGAGTTTTTCAATTCCTTCAGGTGACTTGAAGATAATTCCTGATTTTGCTCCTCTGTAAACAGCGGCTACAACAGCAGCAGGTGTTGCAATACCCAAAGCGCATGGACAGGATATAACCA
>ONCB01000097.1 GCA_900316175.1 uncultured Succinatimonas sp. | reverse complement strand
CAAGAAAATAATGCTTGAGAACAACAAGGTGCAGCAAGCTGATGAGACTACCTGTACTGTAAGATTCGAGTTTGTTAATGGTAATAAGGTTAAGAAAGATCAAAAGAGCTATGTTTGGACCTTAATCTCAGGTCCACATGAGCGTTATCGAGGAGTAAGTTTCCTTGCAGCTCCAAATAGAAGTGCTTCTAATATTAGAAAATTACTTGATTTGGATGACGATTACAATGGTATAGAGAAACGACCGCTAAGGTATCTAGTTTCTGATAATTACCAAGCTTATGACAGTGAAGTTAAAGCAATTAACAAAAAGTTAAATGACTTAGGTAAACCACCAATTGAGCAATGCGCTTGTCTAGCTCATGCCCGACGATATTTGCTCCAGGCTATAGAAAGCATGGGACTTTTAAAGTTATTTGATAGCATTGGCGGAGCCCCATTTGAAGAATTTGATAATAGATACTACGAAGTCGTTGGCAATATGCCTGAAGATACTGAGCCAGCACCACACGTGTATGTGCTAATGCGCATGATCAATGATATCAATCATATGTTCTACCTTGAATCTCAATACTCAGAAGAAGATGTAAGTGTAAGAGCTGAAGTTTTGGATAATCAAAGCTCTCACTGCATAACTGATTTATTTGCATGTGCTCTTTGTTTGGCTGAAGAGCCTGACTATAAAATCTCAAAATCTGTAGCTGAAGATGGCACTACAACCTATACACCAAGTGCATTGCCATGGACTAAAGACGTTTGCTATTTACTAAATGCACAAGACAAGTTTATGAACATACTCAAAGACTGCGATATTCCATGTAGCAATAACGCATCAGAGAGTTCAATCAGAGATACAGTGATCCACCGTAAAACTCAGTTATTCTTTAACAGTGAAATTGGTTATAACTCTTTTACCGCTTTAATGAGTTTAAGAAAAACCTGTGAAATTAACGGTGTTCCATTTATTGATTACTTGTCATGGGCCGTGCAAGAGCAAAAGCACCGACTTGAAGAGTACAGATGTAAGAACAATATTCCGACTCAGCTTTGCGTAATGCCAAAGAACATTACAACAGAAGGAAAATCTGATAAGAACGGGAATAAAGAAATCAGTCGACTGAGAATTTACGATCCTACCTACCATGCCACCGGCTATGATGACATTGACTTGACAGGTCTTTCTGTTTGGGATTACATGGCTTTGTACGATAGGTACATGCTTGACGATGAAGGATCTCAAGACGTCTGTCCTGAAGATGTCGATATCGACTAAGTTGCTATAGTTCAGCCTGCGCAGTTTACTGCACTTGTAGCAATCTATACCATTTCCAAAGCTCATAAAACCACCTATACATCAGTACCAACAACAGGTACTTCATACGTTGGTCATTTTATAAAATTGATTCTGAAACTTTTAGTGTCACAAATTTACTAGTTACGTTTAAAAATCAATTTCTTTACATACCTAGGACCTTAAGCGACTTTTCTGTCAGGTCTTGGGTGGTTAACGATCTGCCAGATTAACAATGGCAGATCTTTTAATAAAACACGATCTCGATTAGATGTTTTTGAACGCCTTGCGTTCAGAGCTATGTCATCGAGAAGTTCTTTTAAAATTTGATATACAGTAGATGATCCTTTATTGAGTAAAGCATCAAAGAGCTTTCTAAAACTTAAGTTGCGTTTATGCAGTTTAAGTCATGAAAGATAGTTTATGTTGTGCTCAAATCTGGCCTTATGACCACAGTAGGTTTTGATTATCGATACTAATGAGAAGGCAACATGCAGCTTTAAACCAGGTCTTGGAGGTTTGCCATCAAGTCTTAATCTGCCTTTTCCCATACAGGAAAAGTTATCAATACATGAATAGGACAGGTCAATCTCGGTACCGTCTATAAGGATAATGTCTTTGACTTTCAGCTCTGATAAAAGCGTATCTAAATCATTTGGCAGAGTCTTCTTTAAATCACGGTAAAAAGCCTTACTTTGAAATAGTGTCAGAGCTTCACCAGGCAGGCTCTTAACCGTGCTTAAAGACTCCTTACTCTGTAGCTGTTTGTGAATGCACTTATGACTTAGAGCGTTATCTGGATTAAGTCTGTTGTAGCTTTCATGCATAGAACATAAAGTAAACTCAGAGTGCTTTGTGGATGGCATTGATAATATATGCAGATAATGAGAACTTTCTTTCTCTTATGAGAGCTCCCTCATTACGAGCAATAGAATCAATATTCTCTTTTGAGATGACAGATGTTAAAGAAGTTGCTTTAGAGGTTGACTTTGGAGTGATAATAAGTGATAATTTGTTCATGGGATTCGTTTGTATCTAATTGATTTGTAACGCATTAATTATATCACAAACAATCCCTTTCTTATTATCTGAATTCCTAAAAAATCAAAGAAATACCACTAAATTTCCAAAAGTCCAGAATTCTGCAAAATTCACTGCAAAATGAAGCTATTTCAGAAAAAATCTAAAAAGGTATCTTACTGATTTGTATATCAAATTTCTAAAGAACTTTACTAAAAAATTTAGTAATTTTGTAACCTATTGAATCTTAATGAATTATAAAGATCTTAGGTATGATATTTTATTCTATTTTTGACTACATTTGCTGTAGTAGCTGTTACATTACTTCGGTTTAATGTTGGATCATCAATCCAGTCAACATATACCCTGTAACCGACCTTCGCAAATAGATACCGTAATCCAACAACCAACTCTTTGTCTGAGAAACTGTGCGAAATAAACAAATCGTATTTATCTGCCTCATCATATCGAAACGTTTGTTTGTTTGAAAAAGTATCATATTGCCTGTTTTCTTTGGCTTCTTTTGCTGCACTTCTAAGCAATGACTGACTTAATATCATACATTATCCCATTCTTATTACAATGCATACGCACGTATAGCCCGTATCAAGCTGTCAGAATTCCACCACACCATAATATCTGCATTATTACTTACCTTAGTTGGTATTCTTTCTTGCCCCAAAGGCTTAATTCCAATAATTGGTTTACCATAAGCAACAGCAGTATCAATCTCGTAATCTATCCATTCGCTATAAGATACATACATTCCAGATAGAATGATGACACAGCTGCACGCTGCAATTCTTGTTCGGATTTTCTCTTGTAATTCTTTTTTGGACGATACTGTTAATGGCTTCGTAATTGGAACAGAATAATTTGTCCATCTAAAATATCCTGTATTATTGAGCCAATTATTCACTTTTTCGTAGTACTGATTATAATCCCATGAATGACTTATAAGAATATGATAATCTCTTAAATTCGGCATGTTACACCTCAAATTCTTCCTTTTTTTACTAAGCGCCAATATTGTTTACCAATCGCAGTCAGCTCACATGATTTTGAGTTCATCGCAGCAAAATACATATGTTCCTCGCTTACAGGTACTACTAATCCAATTCCTTCAAGCTTCTGCAGATCAGCAAACTTCTCGGTGTTTTCTTTTATTGCATATGGTTCAACAACCTTGTGCTCAACATTACATGCATTTGTTGGTTCGTATGATGGATCTAAATTAAACTGATCATTTTCAGTTGCAAAGTATTCACAGAGCTTTCGAATAACCTTTATGTCCACCTGCGGGTTAACCTCTCTCAAAGATGTAAACCTTGTCACATTTGTTTTGAATACTGGTCTCTGTTCCCACGGACCAAGTGCTTTATCAATAAAAGCATATATACCACCAATAGATACATGGCCAGTAATATCAGCAGCTCCACCTTTAAGGGCCTCTATAAGTAATGATGTGAACACTCCATGTCCAGCAATTTCCATAGATGTTTCACTATTCCTACTCGCGGTAAGAATCGTAACACCTTCATTAATAATTGCTGTATTCTGTCCAGCGGTAGAAATACTTCCCATAAATCCTGAATAGCAGCTATCCAAGATAATAATACGTTCTTTACACTTCGAATTGTTGGCAATAGCAAGCACTTCCTGTAAAGAAACACCATAATCATGACTAGAAAAATCGGGTGTTACTAAGTATCCCCCTACAGAATCAATATGGCCATGCCCTGAATAGTAAAATAATGCAACATCTGCATCACCTTCAAAACACTGTTCAATCAAACTTCTTAATTCGCCTTTTGTTGTTACATTATCTTTTTTCCATACCTCAAAATTCGGATCACCGTTTCCATGATTTGTAAGTAAGTCCTTAATTGCTTCAGAATCATTGCAACATCCAGTTAAAGGACATGTTGGATAATCATTAATTCCAACCACCAATGCTTTTCTCTCACTCATTTTTGTTCTGTCCCCTTTCTCGAAAATTATTAAATTCAATGTCGTTTCATATTGTCTTGCCTATAAAATTAGGCGGCATGAGTAGCCTCAATACCACAGCAATGCCAGAGTTGAGTCCATAAACAACTATTCAAAATCAAGTTGTTTCTTCGTAAAGCCTATGGATTTAGAAACATCCAAAATATGCTCGATATGATCTTGCTTGGATGTTAAAATATTTTAATACCATTCCTAATCGAGGTGGTAAGGGGCTGAAAGTGGCTTAGATTTAGGCTCTAACCGTGCTCTACTTTCAATTTTACCCATAACTATGCTCGAAGAGCCAAAAAAGAGGCTATTATGCTCTATTCTGTTGAAAAATTAGTAAAAGATCCTTTAGAAATAGACTTTGGTGACATAGAGGCTCCTAGTAAAGATGTCCAGGAGCTTATAAACAATCTTCCCTCGGTTAATGAAATTAAAAAGGAAGACGTTTTTAGCATTGCGGACTCTAACACCCTGTTTATAATTGGAAATGGTTTTGATAACCATCACAGTCTAAGTACTAAATATACTGATTTTAGGGATTATTTGAAAGATAATGATACAAAACTCTTAGATGCTCTTGAAAACAATTTTGGACTTGATCGAAATAAAGACTATCTTTGGAATTCTTTCGAGGACAGGCTCAAACACTGTGAAAGTATTCCCTACGACCAAAATGTTTCGGTTTCAAAAAAAACAGCATCAACTCCTATTGCAGATTTGATTAACCAAATCTACTACATTGAATTAAACTTGAATCAGAAGATTTTTAACTGGATTAGAGATAAGGCTCAAGAGAAAATCTCTAAAGAAATTTCTGATAAGGAGTTATTACTTCAAAATAGTGATTCTCTGTTTTTATCTTTTAACTATACAACTGTTTTAGAAGATTGTTATGGAATTCCTGAGTCGCAGATTTTTCATATTCATGGAAAATTTTCTAAGAATAACAAAGAACAATTGTTTGTGGGTTTTGGCGATACAAATTTCAATGTATTAGAAAATTATCAAAAAAATACAGATTGTATAGAGTCAGTTGAAACTGAAGGCGAAAGCATTAACAAAATGAGCCTAAAAGGAAAAGATAATGCATTATCGATATTTTCAAAAGAAGATCGTGACAGATTGTTTGCATTCTTTACAAACAGAAATAAGTCTTCGTATCTTTCTGAATTTAACCTATACAATTTTAATATTAGGATTCTGCGCAAACTTTCTGAGGTGAATAAAGTCATTATCCTCGGTCACTCTCTTGGAACAAGCGACGTTCTTTCTTTAAAACTGCTGAGAGATAAGTTAGGAGATCACGTTCACTGGTATCTCGGGATTTATTCAAAGTTGGAGAATAAATATATCAATAATTTCAGCAAAATTGCATTGTTTAAGATGCTGTTAGATCAAGAGCATTTAAATTATTTTAAATGGTAGTTGTCAACGGCAATTGATCTGAATTTTTCAGACAGTAAACAGTTAAGAACTAAAGCAAACACCCCTGGTCACTAGATCTGGGGGTGTTTTATTATTTCATCAAATCCGCATAAGTACATTTCAATTCATGCATCGATTCAAGTGTAACTGTAAACTATTAGGTACCTCGATCTTTTGTCAGGATCTGATCTAAAATCGGTGGGAGCCTGTTTCGATTATTTTAGCCAAAATGATAAGGTTGGTTGGATCTGGTGAGGTGTTTTTCTTTAAAAAGTTGTTGTTAAGCGTATAGTTGAGTAATAGAGTAACACTCTAATCTTGAGTGGAGTAGTTAGAGTCTTGGATTATGCTCATCCAGGTATCTTCTGTAGTCATATGGAGCCAGTCCTTTAACGTCAATATTGTCAAAGTCTATGATGTTTCGTTTGTCATACATCGATATAAGCTCTTTTGCCATGGTTCCATCAGGCAGTTTTACAACGATTTTCTCTTTCTTTGGCATGGTCAGTCCCATAGCACAGCCTCGACCTTCACGTTCTAGAAGCTGCGTCCTGTATTTAATATTGGCAACCAGCCAGATTATATAAGACAGAGGTGGAACTCTGTTTAAAATGCAGGTGTTGATAATTGTCTGGTAGTCGGCAAAGGCCTGACCGCCATCTTCTGAGGTCAGGAACATGAAGGACTTTCTTGCACAGATACCTAACTTGAGGCTTCTTTCAGCCTTTGATGAGGAAAGTTCAATATCAGCACTCTCAATAAAGCGCTTAAGCTCGGTTTCAAAGTTGAGCAGGTAGATTAAAGCTGCAGACTCAGGATAACGGTTGTTCTTATTGAATCTGATACAGCCATCCATTGAAACTCTTGGAACTATAAGCTTTGGATTAGCAGCAATATACTGTCTGATGTTATCAAACAGAGTTTCAACAATAGGACGTGAATATCTGTTTCTTGCAGCGATTAAATCCCTTTTAAATTCTTCAGTGGTGCAGATATAGCCATGCTTTCTGACCACGCTGGATTCAATAACAAACAGCGCGTTTATCAGATAGAAGATGGTCAGCAGAGATACGTTGTTATCAGTAAGCAGCTTCTTTCCTTTTCTGGTATTGCGGAATTTCTCCAGATTATCCTTAAAATCAAAGAAAGAGGTGCCTTCAGGCAGCAGCTGACCGTATATATCAAGCAGTCCATTGCTTCTTAGGTTTTTCCACAGCCCACGTCTGCCATGAGTCATACAGCGACAGCTTTTGAGGAATACCCCCTCAATCTGATTTAATTCCTTAATGCCGGCATCATATCCTGCGTAGCCGTCTGAAAGCAGATATTTCACTGCAACATTGCCGTCTTCATCTTTTAAATCACTCTTTAGGATATCAATAACCTCATCTGCGCTGCGGGATGGGGATACCCTGAACCATGAAGCCTGCAGTTCTGAAGTCCAGGATGTATTCATAGTCCAGATTTGAGATTTTATGCTTTTTCCTGCTGCCTTTTTCTCTCTGGCAGTCTCGTTAACTCTCAGGGTACTCTCGTCCATGATGATGACAGGACAGTGGTGCAGAATATCCTTTTTAATTTGTTTTGTTACAGCGTGGAGGTAGGCTCTGGCAAAGGCATTGATAGAACCGGTCAGATGCTCTCTACCTAATTCAAAGCCATTGCCTTCAAAGTAACAGAATACTCTGTTCTTAGGGGCTCCTAGCTGTGAGAACTGTGTTCCACAGACAGCAAATAAGGCTGTAGATAGTTTTGATTTGAGGAATGCAGGAGCGTGACCAAAGACTTCAGCATTAAAACCAAAAGTATTGATGACCGGCAGACGTCCAGCTTCCTGGATAAAAGCATTTTTAGCAGGTAGACTATTGTCGGTGACTGAAAAGTGATCTTGTTTGATTTGTCTGTAAAGCTCTTTTCGTTTTCGCTGGACTTTTGCACTGTTACTGATTTGACCAGCGTCTGAAACTGAATCTGGAATATTATCTAAAGCCGATTTAATAGCGGTTTCGTCTGTATTGGATGCGTCTTGTACGTGCTCAGGACGTGTCTTAGTCGTATTCTGAACAGCTCCGGATTTAGTTCCGGATGCGTTCTGAGTCTGTTCTGAACTTTCAATTCTGGAGTTATAATTTCTGGTGAATTCAACCTGAGTATATTCGGCTGGATTGATTTCATACTGTGCTCCACAGGTGCAGCATCTAACCAGTTGCACAGAGCTTAAAACCTTTCTTATGCTCTGCAGACTTCCATCTACAGTCAGACTTTCATTAACACGCTTATTCTTTTTGAGATTTTTGAAATCACGCTGACAGCAGCATTCCTCACAGAACATTGTGATGTCCGTAACTGTCAGCTATTGCGGATCTAGAGTTTTTTCCTTTTAAAAATATACTGTTAGTATAGTTTTTTTTATAAGGAGAACTTCTTATGTCCAGTCAAACACCTCAAATCACTCAGCTGATAGTAAACGACATCGCCAATTCTCAGCTGTCCTCTTACCAGA
>ONCB01000049.1 GCA_900316175.1 uncultured Succinatimonas sp. | reverse complement strand
AAGAGCCATAAAATTTCCTCTGAAATCCTTGATGAATTGATGCCATGGAATATGGCTTAACAGGAAGGTCAGAAATTTTTATTTCCGACCATTTACAAATTTTTAAAGAACTTTTTATGCTGATTAAATTCAGCAACGGCTCGCAACTGGTAACAGTTGCATATCCTTTAATTTATGCGGATCCTAGAATAAATTTCTTAAGATCCTAGGTATGATTTTTTTATAAAAAGACAAATTCTGATAGATTTCTCCACATAAAATTGTCCATCAAGGCTCATTTAAAGGCTCTTTTAACTGACAAAAGTTCAATATGATGTTAAAATTTTATTATCAGAATTTTTAAAGAAGATTTGCTATGACTCAAAAGCCTGAATTTTCAAAAGTCCTCTCCTTCAAAGAGCAGGTATCAAGATCAAACATCTGGGGCCATCACTTCGTGTTTTTAAACACGATTTTTGCAATTATCGTGGGTTCAGCCTATCTGTATGCAGCCCCTGAGACAGAGAGTTTCCTTTCTTTTGTCTATCTTGTATTCGCCTGGCTTGGCCAGATGAGTTTTTTAGGATTTCTGATTTATCTTATCTTTTTCTTTCCATTATCTTTTATTGGAAACTTTAAGCTTTACAGAGTATTAAGTGTTGTTTTTGCACTTTTAGTTCATGTACTGCTGCTTGTTGACGCAAAACTGTTTCTTGCCATCAAGGCCCATCTTTCATGGGGCGTACTCTCTTTAATGATTAGAGATCTGGACTTTAACTCAGGTCTTAATTTCCGTTTCCTGTATATTGCAGTTCCTGTTATCATCGGTCTTGAGTATCTGTTCACCAGACTTTCAACCCGAGAGATTTACCGTAAACAGGCAAGACACAACTATTTCCCTGCTGTCCTTATGGGTATTGTCGGAATCTGCTTTGTGACTTCACATTCACTGCATATCTGGGCTGATGCGACCGGTTATGAAAAAATCACGGTCCTCCGTTCCGTACTGCCAGCTCACTATCCAATGACAGCAAAATCATTCCTCTCAAACCATGGACTGATTGAAGAGAGCGGCAGCAATATTTCAGATTATTTTGCTGTAAATTACCCTCTTGAGGCAATTGAGTCAGATCCGCATGAATCACCAAAGAATGTCATTACCATAATGCTAAATGGACTGTCATATTCTGATATTGACCCATATACAACCAAAAACCTCTTTGCGCTGCAGAATGAATACACAAGCTATGAGAACCACTATCTCCCATATCAGGATGCCGATGACAACATCTTTGCCGCAGCTTACGGTCTTCCTGCCATGTATAAGCAATCTCTGCTTTCAAAACGCATCATTCCTGTAAATATTGGTGAAATGCAGCATCAGGAATATCAGCTTCGAGTTTTCACATCTTTAAACAAGAAGGTTTTAAGCCAGGCTATAGCACCGCTTGCAGGAGCTCACAAGTCATCTTTGAGCTACCTTCCTTCAGATAAGGAACTTTTTGATAATGCCATGGCATTTATTGAAAAGGAAAGAGCAGGACAGCATTACCTTGTAAGCATTTCCACCAGCAGTCTCATTGAAACTCAGGAGAACTCAGGTGATCTAAAGGCTGCCCTTAAAGCTGAAGATGAAATGCTAGGTCAGTTCATGGATAAGCTCAAAGAAAAAGACCTGCTTAAAAACACTCTGGTGTTAATTACCTCTTCACAGGGAAACCTGAACAGGGAAGAACAGGAAACAACATATTCCATGGCAAAGGGTCACGTACCTTTAATCGTGCTGTGGCCTCGCAATACATTAAGAGGTGTTAAATTCACCACCGTTTCCTCTCACTTTGACATTGCTTCTACCGTGGGTGAAGAAATTCTTGGAATCAAAACTCCATCCTCTAAGTACAGTATCGGCAATTCTCTTTTAAAACTAGCTGACCGTGACTACTTTGTAACCAATATGGGAGCATCACTGTTACTGATTTCAAACAATGCTGTTACCGTATACAGGAAAAACGGTAGAGCTTATATAGAAAAAGATGGGGAAAAAACTGTAATCCATCCTAATCTTGAAACCCTGATTCAGGCAATGAGCGAATTAAACCGTTTCAAGGGGTAGTTTCATCTAATTAAGGACTGACAATGCTTTTAACAGAACAGAATGTAAAGGAAGTTGTACTTGACGCTTCCATGAACAAAACCGTATTCCTCTACTTTTACGCTGATGCACCAGAGTGTCAGAAAGCAACCAATACGGTAAAAACAGCAATTTCAGATAACAATGACTATATTTCCTTAGTTGAGGCAAATGTCTCTGAACAGATTACCCTGGCACTGGCTTCTCAAATAGGTCTGCAGTCAGTGCCTGCACTTGCTGTAATCAGCAAGGGTCAGCCAGTTGATATTCTTGTTGGCGATGATGTAATTTCAAAACTGCAAGAATGCATCAACAAGTACACTCCATCAGAAGAAGAAATGCTGATTAAAGAAGCCATCGCTGATGATGAAGCTGGCAACCTCGGGGCTGCAATTTCAAAGGCAAAACAGGCCTATGAACTTTGCAAAAAAGCAGAATACAAACTGACTCTGGCAGGTTTTTACATTAAGAATAAGGATTTGGCTTCAGCACACGCTCTTCTTGACAACCCAGGCCGTGAAGAGCAGGAAATGCAGGAGTACAAGGATCTGGTATCAGCCCTTACCCTTGCTGAACAGGCTGCCGATTCTCCTGAATTAAAAGAGCTTGAAAAGAGCTTTAACGAAGATCCTAACAATAATGAGATCATTACCCGTTACGCAGCTGCCTTAGCTGATGCAGGAAAGAAAGAAAAAGCCCTTGAGATCCTGTTTGCTGCTTTAAAGAAAGATCTCTCAAATGCAGATGTAAAAAAAACATTCCTCGATCTATTAAACACTATGTCAGGTGATCCTCTGCAGAACACATACAGAAGAAAACTTTACACCCTGATGTACTAGTTTATATATGACACGAAAAAAGAGCAGATGGTTAAATCATCTGCTCTTTTTTTAATTTAGATTCTGAGAAATTATTTGTCTGAGATCCTCAACGGCATGGATTTTTCTGGCATAACCTCACAGGTTGGCCAGTACACAAACAGTGTTCTTATAAATGTTGCAAGAGGAATTGAGAAGAACACTCCCCAGAATCCCCATAAACCGCCAAACACAAAGATAGCAGTTAAAATTGAGAATGCATCAAGGTTCATTGCCTTGGAGAACAGAATTGGTGTTAATACATTGCCATCTAAAATCTGAATCAGAATGTAAACTGCACATACAGCACCAAAATATCCTGAAAAACCAAATTCAAAGAATGCCACCAGCAGCACCGGTATTGAAATAATGATAGCTCCAACATATGGAATAACTACGGAAAGACCAACACCAAAGCCTAGCAGGAAGGCATAATTTACCCCCAAAAGCATAAAGGCCAGAGTATTGACCAGCGCAATGATAATTACGTGCAGAACTTTTCCTCTGATATAACCTTCAATCTGAGAATTGATCTTTGGCCAGAACTCATGGATCAGAGTCTGATTTGAAGGCATCAGATAAGTGCCAAAGCGCTTTTTAAGCTCGTCTTTGTTTGCCAGCATTAAAAACATAAAGATAGGTACGATCACCATATACATCAGCCATGACAGAGTATTTACAACAGATGGCATAATCTGATACTTAACAATATTTGTAATATTTGCAAGCAGAGCGGTACGGCACCTTTCCACAAAAGAGGAAACATCATCCTTTGTCAGCATTGAAGGGATCGGATCCGGAAGTTCGACGATAAAGTCATGAATTCTTGAACTAATCATATCATCAAAACTTACGCCCTCACTTGAAGAGGAATTCAGTCCTACCTGCTGTAATGTCTGGTAAAAATCGTTTCCCTGCTGCAGGACTTTAGGAGCGATAAACACCAGAATACCTGAAACAAAGCCTACAAAAAGACCCATTATCACAGCTGATGCACAGCGTCTTGAAAGTCTGGTTCTGCGAATAAGAAGCCTTACTCCCCAGTCCAGGCAGTAAGCAAGGCACAGAGCCACCACCAGAGGGCCTACAAGCCACATAAAATAGTAGACAATAATAAAAGCTCCAATCAGAACGAGTGCAAACTCGGCTGTTCCTGGAGCAGAAAAATGACGCAGATACCAGTGTCTGAACAGACTAATCATATTTTTGCCTATATAAAATCGCTATTTAAGTTGATTTTCATATCATAAAACACAAAAACAATAATACACGCAAATATAAACCAATACATGCAAGAGATCACAACATTAACCTATGATAATCTCAATTTTTTTTAATTCGCTTATTAAACTTATTTGCAAGCTTTTTGTTAATATATCCTTAAATGCATAAGGAATAATTATGACCATATTAAATAAAGCAACCATGGTGCTATCCAGTACACTGTTGGCTCTTACAGTACACGCAAACTCCATAAGTGTCCCTGAAATAGGCAGCGCCGGAGCCTCTGGTATTACCATTGAACTTGAAAGAGAGTATGGCAACTATTATATGGCTGTGGCAAAGGGAACGGTTCAGAGCTATGACCCGGTCTTAAATGAATACATAAATTCCATTGGCCAGAAACTGGTTTTACACGCAGCCAACGTAAAATTTCCCTTTGAATTCTACCTGTCCTCTGATACCACACTCAATGCCAGTGCGTTCCTTGGCGGAAAAGTTCAGATTAACGCAGGTCTTTTTCATTACACCAAGACAGAAGATGAATTTGCATCGGTTCTTGCCCATGAAATTTCCCACGTTACACAAAGACATCTAGCCAGGCAGTTTGAAGATGCATCATCTGAAACTTCATTAACTGTAGGTTCAATTATTGCTGGCGCCATTCTGGCCTTAATCAATGCTGATGTCGGAATGGCTGTAATGTCAGCCGGAACCAGTATCAGCATGCAGCGAAGCATCAGCTACACCAGAGCTCTTGAAGCTGAGGCAGACAGAGTAGGTCTGTCCATACTCTATGAGTCTGGATACAATCCTATGGCAATGACCGAGCTTTTCAGAACTCTGATGAAACAGCAGGGTGATGTAAATGCTGTCTACGCCATGCTCTCAGACCACCCTCTTTCAGATGAACGTGTTTCTGATGTCTACAACAGAGCTGTAAAATATCCTCAGCGTAAAAACAGCTCCAACCCGGATTTTATGTTTGCCAAAGCCAGAATTGACGTCCGTTATATGAATCTTGATCTGGATAAGCTTTATAAAAGGCTTCTAGACTCGACAGAAGTTAACCGCTTTTACAAATACTATGCGCTGGCACTGATAAGCTATGAAAAGAAGAATTATCTAGAGTGCCTAAGATACCTTGATAACCTTTCTTCTTTTTCAAAGAATGACTTTATCATCGATTTAAAGGCAGATGCATATATAGATATGGATAATTATTCAAAAGTCAGGGAGATTTTTGAGCCTTTATTTAAACTAAAGCCAAAAGACAGCGCAGTTGCAATGAATCTTGCCAACCTTTATATCATTACAGGCGATTATGACAAGGCAGTTTCAGTCATCAACAAATATCTTAAAAGCAGACCAAAAGATGCTTTTGCATATTCTCTTTTAAGTAAAGCATACGACAAGAACGGGAACAAATGCATGGCCTATCAGTCGCTGTCCTGGGAAAAATTGCTGAAAGCAGATTTTAAAAAGGCCACAATGTACATGACAGAAGCAATCAGATTCTGCAGAGGAGATGAAAGAGAAATTGCTCAGGCCAAAATCATAAAAATTTCAAAACAGCAGGAATTTTACGAAAGATTGAAAATGCAATAGTCACTAATAATCGTATTCGTATTCAAACTGGAATGTCAGTTAAGTAATAAACTGACTTTTTTGGTCAATTTTCGCGATTTTTATCAAAAAATCATATTTTGTAGTAAACTTAGCGGATAAATATTAGAGGTAGTTTACTATGGCAACATGCATTCATACAGTAGAAGAATTAAGAAACCTGATTAAACCTTTAAAAGCACAGGGCAAAACCGTAGGTCTTGTACCAACCATGGGTGCACTTCATGCAGGTCACGCCTCTTTGATTGAGGCTTCAGCTAAAGAAAACGATATCACTGTAGTAAGCGTGTTTGTTAATCCAACTCAGTTTGGTCCTAATGAGGATTTTGAAGCTTATCCCCGCACTCTTGAAAGTGACCTTAAGGTTGTGGAAAATGCCGGCGGCACCTATGTGTTTGCCCCATCAGCCAAGGAAATGTATCCTAGCGAGGATATGACCTGGGTTGAGGTAACCGGTGATATCACCAAGGTATTATGCGGCAGAACCAGACCAATTCACTTCAGAGGCGTTACCACCGTTGTAACAAAGCTCTTTAATATTGTTGCTCCTACCAGAGCTTACTTCGGTCAGAAGGATGCTCAGCAGGTTGAAGTTTTAAAGCGCATGGTAAAAGATATGTTCATTGATATTCAAATGCGTATCATGCCAATCAATCGTGAAGAATCAGGTCTTGCAAGAAGCTCAAGAAACACCTATCTTTCAGAAAGCGAAAAAGCTGCAGCAACAGTACTGAGCGCCTCCTTAAAGGATGCTCTTGAAGCATTTAAAAAGGGCGAACACAGCCTCAAGGCCATCAGCGAGATGGTTAAGGAAAAGATTAGTAAAGAGCCTTTATCAAATATTGAATACGTAGAGTGCTATGGACTCCCTGGACTCTATCCTCTTGAGAATGAGATTAAAGCTCCTTCTCTTTTAGCTCTTGCAGTAAGATTCGGTAATACCAGACTTATAGATAATATCATTCTGGAGTAATCATGATTTATACAATGATGCACGGTAAGATCCACCGCGCGACCATCACTGAAGCGAATTTAGAGTACGTAGGTTCAATCACCATTGATGAAGATCTGCTCGATGCAGCCGGTATCCTTCCTGGTGAGAAAGTACAGATTGTTAACAATAACAATGGTGCCAGACTTGAAACCTACACTATTGCAGGTGAACGCAATTCTGGTGTGATCTGCCTGAATGGAGCTGCAGCCCGCTGTGCCATGAAAGGTGACATCGTAATCATCATTGCATACGCTCAGATGGATGAAAATGAGGCAAGAACCTTAAAGCCAAAAGTTGTTTTAGTTGATGAAAACAACCGCATCGTAAAGAACTTTAAGGAAGAGGCTAACTCAACCATTTAAGTAAAAGAAAGTAATTAATTTAAAGGATTCAGCATACAATTGCTGAATCCTTTTTTATTTTAAGAGATATTAAGGATCTTCTTTACAAAAGGTATTGTAAGCTCGTGTTTAAGCTCTATCTGAGCTTTCTCAAGCTCATCTAAAAGCTTAATAAGGCTTGGCATGTCGCGGTTTAAGTGGCGTACAAGAAAAGCAATAGTATCTTTATTCAGGTTAAGATAACGGTTTTTCGCCCTCTTAGATAATGCACTTACGCACTCAGCCTCATTTAAATATTCAAGAGAAAGAGTAACACCGCTTGACAACCTGGTGTTCAAATCAGGTTTTATAAAACCGATGTTGTCAAAGGATGAGGACGAAGTCATCACCAGTGTACCGTAACGACGGTCATACCAGCGGTTAAACAGAGCAAACAGAGCTAATTCAAAATCAGGATCACCTGCTGTTTCATCTACATTATCAAGAAGGATAATCTCTGGCAGCGGTACCTCAAGAAGCATCGGACCTAAAGTCTTGGCAAGCTTTAAATCAAGCAGTAGACATTTTCCTGAATTTTCACTGTTTTCCTGAAAAAGTGCTTTTAAAAGATGAGTTTTACCACAACCATGCGGACCTAATACAAAATAAAACTCATTTACCGCTTTTTTTACAGCATCACGTAAAAGTGTAACCGCACTTGCATCTGAGCCCGCCTCAAAAGTGGCAAAATCCTCTTTATCAGTTATTTTCAGGCCCAGTTCCTGCTGAATCGGTTCTTTATAATCATCAAAAGCCATTAAAAAGCCTAATTAAAATCTACTTTAAGGTAACAACTTCAGGGCCGTTATCTGATACAGCAGCCTTCTCAAGGCTCTCTTCAACAGTTACAGAAACAGTATCCTTTACAAAAGCCTTGCCCCCAAAACCATTCAGGTTTGAAGTGACAGTTGTTGAGCTCTTTTTGGAAACGGTGCCAATCTCAGGATTTGCTTTGACTGCTCCTGAAGAACGGTTAAAGGTATATACCCATTCAGATACCTTGGTAAATTCACTTGCATGAGTTAAGGTACCATCAAGAATAGCTGGTGATGATCCTGTTGGGATAAGGAAAATCACACCAGAACTGCTGTAGCCTAAAACTGTAACATCAGCCTCATAACCATAAGAAATGAGGATTTTCTGAATCTTTGGATAATCAGCAACATTTTCGATGCCAGTTACGAGAACACGCACACCGCCTGCTACAGGACCTAAAGTGATGGAACCGTCAGACTGAATTGAGGTAATTGCCTCAACTTCATCGGCGCTGGTTTTTGAAACTGTATTCTGAGGCTTGTTCATCATCAGAACCTTGGCTACTTCACGGGACATATTCTGGGTCACCAAATCAAGATCACCTTCTAGCGATCCTGAACCTAAAATATTGCCCTCACCAGAATAGGCATTCCATTTTACAGAATAAGTTTCAGTCTCTGCGTTGTACTCTACAGCACCAGCTACAAAGTATTTTGCATCATAGCGCTTTGAAGCCTTTACAAGCTGAGAGTCAGAGTGAGAAAGAATAGTCTGAGCTGATACTTCCTGCATATCAGTCAGATCCATGATTGGAAACATTAAATTATAACTGTTCAGATTAGAGGCACTGTTTAAGGCCTTGGCAAATTCAAACTCATTATCACCGCCCATTACAGTCATGCCTTCCTCATTAACATTGGCAAGCCATACCAGTACTGGATCTGATAAACCAGACCAGGAAGCGATTCCCTTGTTGTTTAACAGAGATGAAATCTTTTCATCATCAAAGTCTACAATCAGGTTCGCACCATCAATCTTGATTGAATTTAATGCTCCTTTTACATCTGTCAGAGAAATTGATGAAATATCATCAATTGCTGAACTTGATACGGCATCTTTAAAAGCATCTAAAATTGCAGCATCGATACCATTTTCAAGTGTTTTTTCAATTAATTGTGCATGAGCTGATGCACTTACAGCAACAGACAGGATTAAACCTTTTAATAAAGCATTCAGTTTCATTTCGGCCTCTCTTTTGTAAACAGAGATATTTTACCATAATACTCTTATTATAATTTTTAGAATTATAGTGAAATTCAACTCACAATTTAGTAAAATCACGCATAGAATTTTTATTTCTTCCAAACCATTTCCGGAGAAAAGTATGGCCTCAAATTTAACCTACAAGGAAGCAGGTGTAGATATTAACGCAGGTGACGAGTTAGTTCAGAGAATTAAGGCTCCTGTAAAGAAGACAAGACGTCCTGAAGTTATCGGCGGCTTAGGTGGATTCGGTGCTTTAACCAGAATTCCAAAGGGCTACACCAATCCAGTTTTAGTAACTGGTACCGATGGTGTGGGCACCAAGCTTCGTCTTGCTATTGATTTAGGCAAGCACGGCACTGTAGGTCAGGATCTTGTTGCAATGAGCGTTAACGATATCGTTGTTCAGGGTGCAGAACCATTCTTATTCTTAGATTACTACGGCACCGGCAAACTTGACGTTGATGTTGCAACAGAAGTTGTTACTGGTATTGCTGACGGCTGTGAGCTTGCAGGTTGCGCATTAGTTGGCGGTGAGACTGCAGAAATGCCTGGCATGTATGAAGTAGGCGATTACGATCTGGCTGGCTTTGCTGTTGGTGTTGTTGATGAAGACAAAATTATCGACGGTTCAAAGGTAAAGGTTGGTGACGCTCTTATCGGTATCGCATCATCAGGTCCACACTCAAACGGCTACTCTTTAATCCGCCACATCTTAAAGAAGATTGGTGCCAAGCCAAATGAGGACAAGTTATCAGATGGCCGTACCTTAGGTGACGCTTTACTTGCTCCAACCCGCATCTATGTAAAGCAGATCTTAAAGTTAATCAAGGAAGTTGATGTTCACGCTTTAGCACACATCACCGGTGGCGGTTTCTGGGAGAACATTCCTCGCGTACTTCCAGAGGGCACCTGTGCTGCCTGTGACGGCGATTCATGGACCCGTCCTGAAGTATTCAAGTTCCTACAGAAGAACGGCAATGTTGATGCATACGAAATGTTCCGTACCTTCAACTGCGGTGTTGGTATGATTGCTGTTGTATCAAAAGAAGAAGCTCAGAAGGCTGTTGAAGTATTAAATGCAGCTGGTGAGAAGGCTTGGGTTTTAGGTGAGATTGCTCCTGTTGGTGCTGACGGCAAGCAGGTAACCATCAAGAACTACGAAAACTTCTAATTTTTCAATCTGTTACACATCCTTAAAGCCTGTAAGAAATTACAGGCTTTATTCTTTTAAAAGAGACAGAAAAGCACTTTTTCGATCCAGATAAAAAAGACGAACAATCTTATATTCATCACTTTTTTGCACAGCTTAAGTGCAAAATTACGCTCAGTTTAAAAAATTTTCTTTTTTCACTCTGCCATTCAGTCAATAACGGCATATATAAGCCATATATCGTTATTAGTATGATAAAAATCAAAATAGTTATTGCACTTACCGTTCATTAAGTTACAATCACGATTATTTTTTTTCTTATCTGCAGCTGTAATAAACTGCGCTGTTTGGAGGTGTCATTTGTGAACGCTTATAACATTGCCTGGTGGGGTGCCAAATACTACGATATCAATGACAAGGGACATGTCATTGTAAGACCAAATCCTGATAATAAGGATGCAGTAATTGATCTTGCTGAACTTGTAAAAACAAGATGTGAAAACGGACAGAAGCTCCCCGCTCTTTTCTGTTTTCCGCAGATCCTTCAGAACCGACTTCGCGACATTAACAAAGCTTTTAAAGAGGCGCGTGAAGAATACGGATATAAAGGAAATTATCTTCTGGTATATCCTGTAAAGGTAAATCAGCATCGTCGCGTATTAGAAGCACTTACTAACTGTATTGAACCAATTGGTCTTGAGGCTGGTTCAAAAGCAGAGCTTATGGCAGTGTTAGCGCATGCAGGTCGAACTCAGTCCATGATCGTATGTAACGGTTATAAGGACAGAGAGTATATCCGAATGGCATTAGATGGCGAAAAGATGGGCCATAAAGTCTTTTTGGTTATCGAAAAGATGTCTGAACTTCAGATAGTTCTTGAAGAATCAGAAAGACTTGATGTAACCCCAAGACTTGGCGTACGCGCAAGACTTGCATCTCAGGGTTCAGGAAAATGGCAGTCATCTGGAGGTGAATCCTCTAAATTCGGACTTGCAGCCTCTCAGGTTTTAGAACTTGTAGAAACCTTAAAACAGCATGGCAAACTTGAATGGCTTGAACTTCTCCACTTCCATTTAGGTTCGCAGATGAACAACATCCGTGACATCACAAGAGGCGTAAGAGAGTCCGGAAAGTTCTTTGTTGAACTGTCAAAACTGGGTGTAAACATCAAATTCTTTGACGTTGGCGGAGGTCTTGGTGTTGACTATGAAGGCACAAGATCGCAGACAGACTGTTCATGCAACTATTCTTTAAAGGAATACGCTAACAACATAGTCTGGACTATCGGTGATGCCTGCAGAGAACATGGACTTACAGAGCCAACCATAATCACAGAATCAGGTCGTGCACTCACTGTATATCATGCAGTACTCATCACCAACGTTATAGGTGTAGAGCGCAATGATTTTAAAGTTCCAGAAAAACCGCTGCCTGAATCTCCTCGCGCTCTTTTCAATCTTTTTAACACCTGGGACGAGATGCACAAGGATGCCGTACGCAGATCACTGCGTGAATGGCTCCACGACAGTCAGTATGACCTTCAGGAAATCCATGACGGATATGTGTCAGGAACCGTAACTCTGCAACAGAGAGCCAAGGCAGAGCAGATATACCTATGCATATGCAAGGCTATTCAGCAGATGCTTGATCCTGCCAACCGCTCACATCAGGTTTTAATTGATGAACTTCAGGAACGTATGGCCGATAAGATGTATCTGAACTTCTCGCTATTCCAGTCCATTCCTGATGCCTGGGGTATTGATCAGATTTTCCCGGTACTTCCTTTAGAAGGTCTTAACAGACCGCTTTCAAGAAGAGCAGTACTTCTGGATATCACATGCGATTCAGATGGTGCCATCTCACAGTATGTAGAAGGTGATGATATCTCTAATACCATGCCATTCCCGGAGTATGACAAGGACAATCCACCTGCTATCGGCTTCTTTATGGTTGGTGCCTATCAGGAAATTCTAGGCAATATGCACAACCTGTTTGGCAACACTGAAACAGTTGACGTATATGTTCACGAAAATGGTAAAATTCAGACATCACTGTCTGATGAAGGCAGTACTGTAGCCGATATGCTTCGCTATGTACTCCTTGATCCTTCAAAGCTTTTAAATGAATTTTCATCACAGGTTCTGGAGAATCAGAATAATCTTGATGAAACAACACAAAGAGCTTTTATTGAAGAGTTCAAGTCAGGACTCTATGGTTATACCTATCTTGAGGAAGAATAAGATGGATCAGACCTTAAATCACGAACACGATATTTCATTAGTATCAAATGCTTTTGGCTTTTTAAGACTGCCTTTATGTTTCAGTCCATATACAGCAGAAGCTGACGTTGTTATCACCGGTGTACCATTTGATATGGCCACTTCAGGTCGTCCTGGTACCCGTTTTGGACCTAACGGCATGCGTCAGGTATCAACTCAGCTTGCCTGGGAAGAAAAGCGCTACCCATGGAATTTTAAGCTATCTGATCGTCTGAATGTAATTGACTGCGGTGATCTTGTATACGCCTTTGGTGATAATCAGGATATGTGTTCAAAGCTTACAGAACATGCAGACAAACTGATTGCATCAGGTAAAAAGCTTTTAACCTTTGGTGGTGACCACTTTATTACTCTCCCTCTTTTAAGGGCACATGCAAAGCATTATGGGAAGATGTCTTTAATCCACTTTGATGCCCATGCAGACACATATTCTAATGGTTCAGCCTATGATCATGGAACTATGTTCTATCATGCACCAAAGGAAGGTCTTATAGATCCTCAGAGCTCTGTTCAGGTTGGTATCCGTACTGAATTTGATGAAAAAGACGGTTTTATGGTATTAGATGGAGCTTTAGCCAATGACCTTAGTGTTGATGAAATCTCAAAGAGAATTCATCAAAGAGTAAAAGATAATCCTTGCTATCTTACCTTTGATATCGACTGCCTTGATCCTGCTTATGCGCCGGGCACAGGAACTCCAGTATTAGGAGGCCTAAGCTCTGACAAGGTATTAAAGATCTTAAGAGCATTAAAAGATCTTAATATAGTTGGTATGGATGTAGTTGAGGTTTCTCCTCCATATGATCATGCAGAACTTACATCACTTGCAGGTGCAACCATAGCTTTGGAAATGCTTTACATGCAGGCTTCAAACAGAAAGTAACAACCTGGAAACGGTTGCCCCCAAAAAGCTCAAACTTTGTTTGAGCTTTTCTAAACAGGCTTTTTTAGTGGCAGTTGTCACTTATAGGAACAATTTTGAAGCTATACGACTACACTCCTACACTTTCTGTTATCAAAAACAGTGTGCTTTAAGAAATGGAAACTAAACAGACGATATAGGCCGACACTTAATGATAAAAGAATGTTAACCTCTACCAAACAGGAACTGCCGCCTTTCAATACTATTCAGACTTGTATGTAAAAGTTCTACCTGACATCATGCCATACTGAGCTTCCTGAGTTTGTACAAGCTCATCAATCCAGGCTGTATCTCCAGTGCCATAACCATGTGTCTGTCCGATATCATGCAGGCCTGTTGAACTGTTGTAGCTTATAGACAGAACCTGATCATTACCGTCGTTAAAATCGTACTGAAGAACAGAATCCACGTAACTTCTCTGTACCTTTTTGAAGTTCTTCTTATCCTCTTCAGACAAGCCTGCAGAGCATCCGTCTGAATTAGTGTCAATTACATTATCAAGCAGTTCTTTTACACTCTTTCCGTCACTGGTAATGTAATCATCCTCTGCTTTAGTACACTCTCTTAGATCCACACCTGTTTTTTCAAGGACAAAATTCTGAACATGTCTTTTTAACTGCGTTTCCTTTGAAGTCTGTTCACTCTGAGTATACAGAGTGCAATTGTATATATGTGTATAAAGGTTGAAACCGTTAGTATCGTACAGCTCTTCATTGTCAGTATCGCCATTTAATGCAGCTTCGATTTTCTGATTCATTTCATCAGAACCGCCTGATACCTTAATCCTGTACTCATAAGGATCTACTGAAAAAAGAAAATTCTCATCATCTGGCAAGCTAATGTCATTCTTTGCAAGAATATTGGAGATCTGACTGTTAATCATCTGACGGTTATATGCCAGCTCATCAGCATTTAGCACATGAAAATTGAAAACAATATCTGCCTCTTCGTATGACAGGCATTTCCCCTTATACATATCAGCAGCATTGATGTAATCATTTGCAAACCTGATTTTATCGCCAGCATTCTTCAGGTTCTGCTCTAACTGCCTGTGAGCATTTTCAATATAAGGAATAACTTCTGATTTGTTTGGAGTAACGGTGTTGTTAGCAAGAAAATCTTTTGCTCTCTGACTTATGGAAACTGTTTTTTCTTCTGGTAACTGAGATTCTATACCGCTAATTAGGATCTATAAAAAACTATAAAATTGTACAAATTGTTAATAATTATAATCTTTTAACCTAATTCCTGTTTCAACGCTGCTGGTTGCAAGATTGTTCTGGTTAAAACAATCCTGCAGTGCCGTCAG
>ONCB01000048.1 GCA_900316175.1 uncultured Succinatimonas sp. | reverse complement strand
TTTAAAAAATCTTAGAAAGATCAGATTATTAGGGAGTGATGGGTGGTAGAATCAAAAATGTTATTAACGTGTAAGATCGGATTTTGAGATCTTAGGGATATCCTTTTCTTTTAAACAGATCCTCCATTAATATTGAGTCTTGCGTTATGTTCTTTAAGTGTGTTTTTAAGATTGCAGACATTATTTGATTAAATGTGAGATCCATTAATTTTTTATATTGAAAATGTATTACTCTTAATTATGTAATAATAATTCTGTCAGGTGTTAGATGTTAAAAAAATCAATTTGCAAGGCTTTACTTTTTTTTATGTTTCCTCTGTGTAGCTTTGCTGATGACGTATCAGTAAAGGTTCACCATGCTGTGAATTCATTTTATATTTATTATATTGATGGGGACCACAGCATTCTTGATGTACGTGATATGGGTAATTTCCTGACAGAAAACTGTATTCAGAAGATAGAGAAACTGTATAGTGAAAATGAGGGCGATGTTCTTGATTATGATGTAATCATTAACGGTCAGGACTCACCTCGTGCAGAGAATTATATTTACGATGTTTATTCCGTGTCAGATAAAGAAGCTTGTGTCTATTTCAGAGCGGCATGGGATCTTAATGAAGGCTCTTCTTTTATCCAGAACTGTGTAAAGCTGGTACGACATGATCAGAAATGGATGATAGATGATTTTATCAATATTTCTTCTGTTGAAGAAAGAGAGAGTAAGTGCATCGCCAGATAGCAGATTTACAGAAGAATAAAAAATCAGCTGGATAATTTCTCTAGCTGATTTTTTTATTAAGATAGTTTGTTTATGTCAGATGATAGAACAAATATAGAAGATAACATGAGCAAAGCCTAAAGCCATAATGCCAGCTATTACATCATCCACCATAACACCAAGACCGCCACCTATCTTTTTATCTGCAAGCGAAACTGGCCAAGGCTTTAAAATATCAAAGATTCTAAAAAGAACAAATGCTAAGAGAGAATAGTACCAGAAGTGCGGAAAGGCAATAACAGCGATGAACATTCCGTCAAACTCATCAATTACGATAGAGCTGTTATCATGCATACCCATGGCTTTTTCAGTCTCTGATGCAGCTTTTGTTCCTATGATAAAGGTAATTAGAGCAACAAGGATTTGAACATAAACAGGGCAGTAAATTAAAAGTGCACACAGTGGTACTGCAGCAAGAGAGCCAAAGGTACCTGGTGCTTTTGGAGCCAGTCCTGATCCAAATCCCGTAGCAATCAAATGCCATGGATTTTTTAATGAAATATTTTTCAGAGGGCTTCTGCTGTGCTTATCCATGTTAAACCTCATTTATTGATTCTGTGAAAGAATAATCTTTGAAGCTCCCCTATGAAGAGAACTAAAGAAGTTGCTGTAAAGATTATGACCCAGTCAGAGAATTTTAATGGTACTACATTAAAACATTCACCACCAAATTCAACAATCATAATCTGGCCTGTCAGAATCATAGCAATAATTATGATAAAACCTCTGCATCCTTTGATATTAAACGCAGATTGGCCTGATGCAAACGCTCTTGCGTTAAACATATTGAAAAACTGAAGCATCACAAAGATGGTAAAGAAAAGACTTAACTCATAGCGGGAAAGACCGTCTTTTGGCCCTGTGCTCAGGCTTGAAAGATCATAAAGTGAGTTGATCTGGCTGTGTTCAAACACATAAAGAAGACCTAAAAGCAGAATAAAGAATCCAAAACCAACACCTACAATTGATGAAGCCATTGCTTTTGAAATAATAAAGTCATTTCGATCACGAGGTTTCTCTTTCATAACCATTTCTGACGGAGGCAGAGAGGCCAGCGCCATTGCTGCAAAAGTATCCATAATCAGATTTACCCACAGCATCTGCGTTACAGTTAATGGAGATTCTGTATCCATAAATGCGCCGCACAGAACGACAAAGCATGCAGCCACATTTACAGTCATTTGGAAGAGGACAAAGCGCTGGATGTTCTTAAACAGGGAACGGCCCCACATTACAGCTCTTGATATTGATTTAAAAGAGTTGTCGATAATGGTGATATCACTAGCGTCTTTAGCAACTGAGGTTCCATCACCCATTGAAAGTCCGACATGAGCAGCTTTCAGAGCAGGAGCGTCATTGGTGCCGTCACCGGTTACCGCAACAACCTGTCCCTGCTGCTGCAGAAGTTCCACCAGACGCTTCTTATCACCAGGTCTTGCTCTAGCAATTACTTTAAGCTCATTTATCCTGCTTTTTAAGACATCATCATCAAGTTCTTCAAATTCAGGACCAGTAATGATGCTTTTATCTGAATCAGTGCTGTTTACAAGACCTACCTGTCTTGCAATTTCTTTTGCTGTTGCAGGTGTATCACCTGTTACAATCTTGATGTTGATTCCGGCTTCAGTACATTCTGTGAGTGCATGATGTACTTCATCTCTTACTGGATCACTGATGGCTGCAATACCCAGGAAGGTGAGATTGTCAGCTTTTACTGAGTCTTTTAAGATTATATCTTTTTCATCAGTAACTTCCATATAGGCAAAACCTAATGTTCTCATGCCTTTAGACTGGAATTGTAATAGGGATGGTAAAACTTCATCCTGACTTTTATTGCCTTCAATATTTTTGCACATGGAAAGGACAATTTCAGGTGCACCTTTAACATACAGCACTTTCTTATCAAGCATCTGTGAATACACCAGTGTGGCCATGAACTTTCTTTGAGTTGTAAAAGGAAGCTCTGCTAACCTTTTTACGCTGTCATTGAACTTTTGATAATCAAGACCGTTCTTTTTAAGATAAAGGAGCAGTGCACCTTCTGTTGGATTTCCGATTACGGTATCACCATTGAGCATAGCGGTAGAATTAACAGCTATACCTTCTGCAATCAGAGTGTCTGATGGGCTGTCTGACAGAATTTTTGTGTTATCTTTTCTTGAATAGAAAACAGCCTGACTTACGGTCATTTTGTTCTGAGTTAAAGTTCCTGTCTTATCCGTACAGATAACAGTGGTAGCTCCCATGGTTTCACAGGCATGCAGCTTTCTTACAAGGTTATTGGTCTTAAGCATACGCTTCATGCTATAGGCAAGACTTAAGGTTACAGCCATAGGCAGACCTTCAGGGACCGCTACGACAATCAGTGTAACTGCAATCATGAGTGTCTGCAGGGTATAACTTAAAAGTGTAGAGAAGTTTTCCTCTGGTGTAAGCGCTGTAAATACATAAGCCACCATTGAAATGAAGACAGCCACAAATGCAACAATCAGACTTATGCAGACAGATGCTTTATATTTCCTGAATCTGAAGATTACAAGATAGAAGAATATAGCTACAGGGAGTATCAGAACCAGTGACAGTGGAGCAAAATTAAAATACAGCATCAGCTTGCCGACAATAATTCCAGCAGCAAACAGATAGCTTGCGTTGGTGATGAGTCTGCCTAATCCATCTAACTGAATTGAAAGGGGTGTTTTTACGCTGTCGTCAATTTGAGCTTCTTTGTAAACCTTGCCGTTTTCTGTTCTGTCACCTACTGCTTTTACAATGAAAATACCGTGACCTTCTAAAACCTTGGTTCCTCTTAATACCTCGTTGGTTTTATATGTTGCATTTGAATCAGCGTCATTTTCATCTGCACTTTTAAAACAGCAAGGCTCTCCAGTCAGACTTGACTCATCAACCTGCAGGTTGACTGAGTCATACAAAATACCATCAGCAGGTATCTCGCATCCTGTTTCAAGGAAAACCACATCACCTACAACAACATCTTTTTTTGCAATCTCAATGCACTGACCGTTTCTTCTGACCTTTACTGGTTCTTCATCATTAACCTGATTTAATATGGAGAACTCCCTGTCAGCCTGACTTTCAAATATAAATGCAAGTCCAGTTGCCAGTAATATTGCTATGAAAATTCCAACAGGCTCAAAAAATACAGATGCCTCCTGATTCTGAAAACTGTAACTGTATATGGAAATACAGATTGAAAGTATGCCAGCTGCAAGCAGAATGATAATCAGCGGATCTTTAAATTTTGAAAGAAACTGTTCTAATAAAGAAGCCTTTTTTTGCGGAGTTAAAAGATTATTACCAAACTCAATGCGGCTTTTTAATACCTGCTCATCGTTAAGTCCGGTTTCAATAATATTTGAATTGTCCATATCAGATAAGTGTAATCAGAAGAGTTTACAAATAAAACTCGAGCATTATAAAAACAAATAGTTATGTAAAGGTATTATATATAAAAAAGCTGATTATCAGAAATTAAGCTCAATGCTGTGTGTTTTGGGTCAGATAGGCAGGCTAGGATAGTTCTTTGATAAGTTTTTTTAATTCATCGCCCATAGACAGAAAGACTTTAAGAATGACTGGTTCAAATTTTGTACCTTCATCCTGAGCCATCAGGGCCAGAGCATCGTCAACGCTCATGGCTTCCTTGTAAAGACGCTTTGAAACCAAAGCATCAAATACATCTGCTACGGCTGTAATTCTGGCTACTAGAGGAATATCAGTTTCTTTTTTACCAAAAGGATATCCGGTGCCATCCCAATTTTCATGATGATACGAAGCGATGTCTGCTGCTACTTTCACAAAGTCTGCTTCCTGCAAAAACTTGAGATTGTTTTTTATGATTAAGCCGCCTTCCTTTGAATGATTTTTCATCATTTCAAATTCTTCTTCAGATAGTTTTCCTGTCTTTTTCAGAACTGAATCCGGGACGGTGATTTTACCGATATCGTGAAGCGCAGCTGCGTCTATCAGTTTTTCAATCAGGGTGTTGGACAGCTCTTTTTCATACACTCCAGATTCTTTTAATTTCATGGCCAGGGCTTTAACGTAATAACTTACTCGTTTTACGTGTTCTCCTGTAGTACCGTCTCGACTTTCGATAATATTTGCAAGCATCATAATAATGCCGGAGTTAAGTTGTTCAATTTTTTTGAACTGCTCTTTTAATATGCTTTCTACTCCGTTACGGTATGATTCAAGGTTTAAAGCCATAGAGATCTTTCGCTTTAAAAGATCCGGATCAAAAGGGTAGGAGATGTAGTCTACAGCACCGAGTTTCAAACTTTCTTTTTCGCTACTGATGACATTGTTGTCGACTGTGAAGAAAATCTTTGGAACTACAATAAATTTAGGGTTTGACTTGATTGTATCTGGTAATGCCTTAAATGTCTTTAAACCGCAGAGAATGAGTTTGTAATGGTTCTTTTTTATATTTTTTAAGATTTCATCATTATCAGAAAGAATGCTGCATGAGAAATCAAATGGAAATGAACCAAGCGGGATTTTAAAATCCTCACCCAGTCCATGATGTATGAACAAAACCTTGCGTTTTGCCATGATTGCCAATCCTTAAAATTTATTAAACATAATTTGTATAAGGATATTACATTATCTGAGAATTTCAACTCCTAATGGCAGCCAGTTAAAGTTTTCAAACAAATCAACATCTGAAATTGGCTTTCTGTCACTTACAACCAGGTTTTTGTGGTAATCGTAAATGTTGCCTTCAAAAATATCACGACCATCTTCAAATCTTTTTTCTGCTCTTCTTAAGCGGTTGATAATTGCTGTATCAACTTTTGCAGAGAATGGGGCAAGTCCTACTACGCCATCGCTATAACCCAGGGTATAACGTTCTTTATCATGCACTGAGCCCTTCTTTACAGCATCGAGGATTTCCTTATATAAGGGGGCCCAGTTTACTTTAACAGAGGTCAGCATATGATCTGAAGCTCCGTCAACCATGTACAGAAAACCAATAAAGTAGATACCAAATTCTGATGTAGTCTTTTCAATTGCCTCAGACTGATTCTGCTGGCAGGTAATAACATCAACACGCTTTGAGGTGATGAGATTCTTTGCGTATGCTTTTGCTGTAGCTTCATCATTCCAGCTGTTTACATACATTACATACACTGTTGCGTTAGGATTAACCGATTTAACACCCATGGTGAAGGCAGCAATTGATCTGTTATTTTCTTGATTATCTATAGCCGCAATATATCCGATCCTTGAGGTTACAGTTTTCATTCCGGCAATAATGCCTGACAAATATCGAGCCTGATAGACTCTGACAAAGTAAGGTGTGACGTTCTTTAAATGGAGTTTTGATGATACATCAAAGAATTCAATATCAGGATGATCCTTTATATAGTTTTCAAGAGATTTTGAATAGTTGTAACTTGAAAGAAAAACTGTTTTGGCTCCGGCGTTTACAAGCCAGTCAACTGCAAGTTCAACACTTCCTGAGAACTCAGGAACATTATCTTTATATAAAAGCTCAAGTCCGTTTGCCTTACAGGCCGCACTCACGCCTTTATAGTTCTCATTGTTCCATCCTCTTTCATTGACATCTCCAGGTAACAGAATACCGACCTTGATTTTAGAGTCATCAAAAACAAAGTCTTTGAGCAGAATTGATATAACAAAGACAGCTGCAAGTGCAAAAGCAAATCTCATCAGGAGAATATGCATATCAGTGGCAATTGTTTTTCTTGACATCTTTTACCCTAAAAAAGAAACAAATAGAAATACAATCTAATTTTAGTTGAATTAGAAATTAAGATGTTTTATGAGCTTCAAATTTTCGTCAGTATGTTTGTAGTTACATTTTTTGTCTAATAGGTGAATTTTGTTATATAAAATTTAAAAAAGGATAAAATGTATAATACATTTTTCTTTTCGACTTCAATTTTTTGAAAAAACGCTTTTTTAAGCGAAAAAAAGGATATTAAAAAAGAACGTATAACAAAATAAGCAAATTATCATTAAATGTAATGCCAAAAATGATATGTATAGCTTGTTTTTAATAGACTTTTTTTAATAAAAATGATCTGTGTCGTTATTTTGGAAAGTCAGTAAATAATTATATTGACGTTATTGTCAATAAGACTTAACACTTAATGACATAAGTGTCATAATTGAAAAAAACTCCAAAGTTCAAAATTATTATTACAGACACTTTCTTTATTGAGGATGAATTATTGATTCACTTTGTGAATCAATTTAGGAGTTTGTATGAATTTTTTAAAAAAGCTCTCTTTGTATCAGAAATTTCTTTCTGTTATGGTTGTAAGCTTCTCATTGCTTATCCTGATTGGCGTAACTTCCTATATTAAGTCTGAGTCTGCCGGCCTCACCAGTCGCGTAGTGATCTATGAAATCACTCCTGCTGTTGAAGCTTTAGGTCGGTTAAAGGCATTATTTAAAGAATTTAGAATTGCTGCGATTAAATATCCAACGGCAGATTCTACTTCTTTGCCAATTCTGCAGTCACAGTATTCAAAGAGCAAGTCACAGATGCAGTTGTACATTCCTGTAATCTCAAAGGTACTGACATCTGCTCAGGTTAACGCTATTGAGTCACTGATCGATAAATACGATGGTGTAACCACCGGTATTCTTACCGAGGCATCAAAGAGCGGTGACGTTAAGCGTGGTACCGATATCGTTCGTGATTACCTTGTGCCAATCGGAAATGATTTTGATAAGACTATTGATAGCTATCAGCAGGAACTGCAGAAAAGATCAGAAGACTACTGTGATTCTCTTGCTTCTGATATATCTCCTTACACCAACATCGTTATTCTGATTATTGTAATTGTAGCAAATTTCTGGAACATGCATGTTCTGTGTACCGCAATTACCGAGAGAATCAAGACTCTTGCCAAGGCATCAGCCAAGATTGCCAAGGGTAACCTTGTAGATAAGGTTCCAGGTCAGGGTTATGATGAAATTGGCGACTTAAGCCATGATTTAAGTAATCTTGTAGTTAACCTGCATGGCATCATCAAGAATATGAAGGATGATTCTCAGCACCTGAATGCTTCTACAAAGGAGCTTACAGATACAGCTGATAACATCAAGGACAGAAGTGCCGGTGTATTAAATGAAATTTTAACCATCAGCACTGCCGCAGAAGAGATGGTTGCAACTTCTCAGGAAATTTCAAGCAACTGTTCAAGTGCAGCATCTTCATCAGAAGAGTCTCAGCGCCTGATTGAAGAAGGCATGGGCGTGGTTAACAATACTGTAAATGATATTAAGCTTCACTCAGAGAAGACCAAGAAGGATGCTCAGCTGATTTTAGAGCTTGGTAACAAGACTCAGGAAATCAATTCAATCATTGCAACCATTCAGGAAATTGCAAACCAGACAAACCTTCTTGCTCTTAACGCTGCAATTGAGGCTGCCCGTGCCGGTGAACATGGTAAGGGATTTGCCGTGGTAGCAGATGAGGTTCGTGCTCTGGCATCAAGAACTTCTGTTGCTACTGTTGAGATAGGTCGCAAGATTGGTCTTGTTAAGACTGATGTTGAACAGGCTAATGAGTCAATCATTGATACTGTAGACAAGATGCAGGCAATTGCTGTTAATGCAGAGGAACTTGAAAAGACTCTTAGTGTAATTACTCAAAAGGTTGAACAGGTAACTTCTCAGATCACTCAGATTGCAACAGCAACTGAGCAGCAGACTGGCACTTCCAAGGATATGTCAATGAATCTTCAGAAGATTAGAGACTTTACAAGAGAAATGGCTGATGCCGCTGAAGGTACTGTTACCATTACTTCAAGTTTCAATGAGCTGTCTGACAGAATGGAAACAACCGTTAACAGATTTATCGTATAGCGTTAATTAGTAAAATGAAATCTTTGAGGTCTGAGTAAAATCAGGCCTCTTTTTGTATGTGAGCCGTAATAATTGTAAAGCTCGATGAGTTGACTGTAATTACTGTGTTTTTGAATCTGCAGTAATAGTTTTTTCCGTGTTTTTGTATGTTGCACTCATTTTCAATGAGAGATTTACAATATGCAACAGGTTCAATATCATCATTAAGATGAAGACCTTTTATTATCCTAATTTTCCCTAGCTCAGTTGTATGGAGCTTTTCAATGCTGTTTATAAGTTCCTGTCTTGCATCCATTGTATTTTTCCATCTTTAAGGACTTTATCTTTTGAAGGTTTCGATTGTATTATATAATTTTATCTGTATTAACTGTAAGGATTTTTTATGAAAGAAATCTCTTTAAGAACCAGCAGAAATTTTATGCAGCAGGCTATGCTTGATATCATGTCAACTGATGCCTATGGTTTAACTCTGGATACCTTCTCTGAAGGTGCTCAAAAGAAAATAGAAGCTTTGGCTCAAAAGATGGCTGAAGATTACAATCTTGTAGCAAGAAATCACAATGATCTTGCAAGAGGCTGTGAATGCACTGACAGAGAGTGTATGGACTACCATATTCAGTCACTTATAAAAGAGAATTCATCTGATCAGCAGATCTTTTCTTCAGTCACTTCTTCCTACACTCCTCACGGTGTGTACTATATTCTCGAGGAAGTTGCCTTAAGAATGAATAAGTCATAAATCGATAAGAGCTATTTTGCCTCATTTTTGATATAATCTACGTCCAAAATATATCTTCAATCCCTGCCTTTTCAGGCGGGTTGTTTCAACTGTTTTCAAAGAATAAAAAATGGCTGATAAAAAACTATTAGATGAAATAAAAAAGCGCAGAACCTTTGCGATTATTTCTCACCCTGACGCTGGTAAAACAACTATTACTGAGAAGGTGCTTTTATTCGGTTCAGTAATTCAGAGAGCCGGCGAGGTTAAAGCCCGTGGTTCAACCGGTACCTTTGCCCGTTCTGACTTCATGGATATGGAAAAAGAGCGTGGTATTTCTGTTTCAACCTCTGTTATGCAGTTCCCATATAACGGCTGTACCGTAAATCTTTTAGATACTCCAGGTCACGAGGACTTCTCAGAAGATACCTATCGCGTGCTTACTGCTGTAGACTCTTGTCTGATGGTTATTGATGCTGCCAAAGGTGTTGAGGAGCGTACCCGTAAACTGATGGAAGTCACAAGATTAAGAACCACTCCAATCCTGACTTTCATGAACAAGCTTGACCGAGAAACCCGTGACCCACTGGACCTGCTTGATGAAGTAGAGCGCGAACTTGATATTAAATGTGCTCCTGTAACCTGGCCAATCGGATCTGGTAAATCATTTAAGGGCATTTATCACCTGCTTTTAGATGAGGTATACCTGTACCACTCTGGTGAAGGTTACCACATCCAGAAAGCTCAGACAGTTAAAGGTCTTGATTCACTTGAACTTGACTCTGTATTGGGTGAGGATTACGCATCTCAGCTTCGAGATGAAATTGAGCTTGTAAAAGGCGCATCAAATGAGTTTGATCTTGATCTGTTCTTACAGGGCAAGTTAACACCTGTATTCTTTGGTACTGCTTTAGGTAACTTCGGCGTAGACTGCATGTTAGACGGTCTTACCACCTGGGCTCCATCACCATTGTCACGAGTTGCAGATGAGCGTGAGGTTGTAGCTTCAGAGGATAAGTGCACCGGCTTTATTTTCAAGATCCAGGCTAATATGGATCCACGTCATCATGACCGTATCGCTTTCATGCGTATCGTATCAGGCTCTTATCGCAAAGGTATGAAGCTTTTCAATGTCCGTCTGGGTCGTGAAATGATTGTGTCGGATGCTGTTACCTTCATGGCAGGTGAGCGTGAACAGGCTCAGGTTGCTGTAGCTGGTGATATTATTGGTCTTCACAATCACGGTACCATGGGTATTGGTGATACCTTTACTGAAGGTGAGAAGATTCACTTCAACGGTATTCCAAACTTCGCACCTGAACTTTTCAGACGTATCCACTTAAATGATCCTCTTAAGCAGAAGCAGCTTTTAAAGGGACTGATGCAGTTATCTGAAGAAGGTGCAGTTCAGGTATTCAGACCTATCATCAATAATGATCTGATTGTTGGTGCTGTAGGTGTGCTGCAGTTTGACGTTGTTGTGTCCAGACTCAAGCATGAATACAATGTAGATGCAAAGTATGAGGCAGTTGCTGTTACAACCGCCCGCTGGCTGTCATCTGATGATCCAAAGGCCTTGAAGGAGATTCAGGATAAGGTTCCACAGTCAATTGCTCTTGACGGTGGTGACAACCTTACATTCCTTGCAACCTCTGGTGTTAACCTCAATCTGAATAAAGAGCGTTATCCAAAGGTTGTATTCTCTGCAACCAGAGAACACTAAGAGCCTTCTATGCTGTACGATGCGCATGTTCATGCAGGAATGTTTCCTGATTTTAATAAAACCATAACATGCGCATTAAATAGTGGCATAGTTCCTGTTTGTGTCAGCACTTCTCTTGAGGAGTGTTCTTTACTTCTTAAAAAACTCAGTCAGATTCAAATAAATCTTCCTGTCTTTGCCGGTGTTCATCCGTGGTATTTAAAAGAACATGTTTTTGATGAGAAACTTGCTCTTTCCCTGCTCTCTGATCATGTGATTTCGGGAATAGGGGAGTTTGGTCTTGATTCAAAATGCGATGTCCCCTTAAATGTTCAGATTGAAGCCTTAAATGAGCAGCTGGATTTTGCTTGTGGCTGTAAGCTTCCGGTTAATCTTCATATCAGGGCCTGTCATGGAGAGCTGATTAGAGAATTAAAAAAATACCGTGGCAGTGTCAGAGGCATTATCCATAATTTCACATTCTCCTATGAGCTTGCAAAACAGTATCTTGATTTAGGTTACATCCTGTCTGTTGGCAGCGTTATCTGTTCGTACAGCAGCAGTAATCTTTGTGAGGTGTTAAAGAAAGTCGGCATTGGTAATGTGGTGCTTGAGACAGATGCTGATTATGAGCATACAGGGGATTATGATCCTTTGGTTCTGGAAAAATCATACGCAAGGCTTGGTGATATTTTCAAATTGAGCGAACAACGTGTAGAATTAACCTTGGAAAAAAATTTACTTACGATTTTAGGAAAACAAGATGAGCCAGGTTTTTATTGTTAAAAAAGATCTTTCCTTCGTACCCGATGCCGGTGCTCTTAAGGTTGCATCTGCTACTGGTGCAAGCCTTAACAAGATTGCAGAGATGACTTTAAACGATCATATCGGTGCTCTTTATTCAACTGATATAAAAGGTTTAAAGGACGCTGTTAAAAAGAATGTTGCATCAGGTGAGTTTGATTTTGATGTATTTTATACAGATGAGACTTTCCCAACTTTAAATAAGAAGGGCGAGATTTGTCTTGATATGGATATGACCTCCGTTCAGATTGAAGGTATCGACGAAATAGCAAGACGCCTTGGCGTTTTTGAAAAGGTAGCTGAAATTACCTCCAGGGCAATGCATGGTGGTCTTGATTTTGCTCAGTCATTAACTTTAAGAGTTTCAATGTTAAAGGATGGCGATGCTGCTGTTATTGAAGACGTTAAGACTATTATGCATGAAACTGATGGCCTTGATGTGTTAATGGACACCGTAAGCAGGAGCGGCTGGGTGAAGGGTATCTGTTCTGGTGGTTTTGAACAGTTAATCTGCGTGCTTGAAAAGAAATACAACCTTGATATGGTATGTGCAAATTCTCTTGAAATTGCTGACGGACGCTTAACTGGCAGAGTAGACAAGAGAATTGTAGATGCAAAGGTTAAACGTGAGGGTGTATTAGAACTTCAGCAAAAAGAGAATATTGATGCATCACAGATTATCGTTCTGGGCGATGGGGCAAATGACCTAAAGATGATTGAAGTTGCAGCTCTTGGTCTTGCATATCATGCTAAACCTTTAGTTCAGGAAAAAGCTCCATTCTGTCTTAATTATTCAGATTTAACAGCGGTTGCTCTTTTATTAAAGCTCAACTCCTAATTAAGAGATAAACATGGCAAAAGCTAAGAGTATTTTTATCTGTGCTTCATGCGGGGCAAAATATCATCGCTGGCAGGGCATCTGTTCTGAATGCGGGGATGCAGGTACCATAAGCGAAACTCTAGAAACTCCTGCAGCTCCAAATGCAGGTGCCAGAGTTGTTCAGCGTGCTCTTAGTGGTTTTGCTGGAGCATCGGGATCTGGCGTTCAGTCTTTAAGTCAGGTTGATTTACAAAGGCGTCCTCGAATCAGCACTGGTTTTGTTGAGTTTGATCGTGTTTTAGGCGGCGGAATTGTTCAGGGAGAAGTTGTTTTAATTGGTGGTAATCCTGGTGCCGGTAAATCAACCCTCCTTCTTCAGACCGTAGGAAAATTATGCACCACTCGCAAGGTTTTATATGTAACCGGTGAGGAGAGTCTGCAGCAGGTAGCTTTGAGAGCAGTAAGACTGAATGTTGATACCAGCACAGTAAAGGCTGCTGCTGAAAATTCAATAGATACTATCTGTCAGATGGCATCATCTGAAGCTCCTGAGCTTTTAATTGTTGATTCCATTCAGGTAATGCACATTCAGGGAGTAGAATCTGCTCCTGGTTCTGTAAGTCAGGTCAGAGAATGTGCTGCAGCATTAACTCAGTTTGCCAAGAAAACAGGTATTGCTGTATTCATGGTAGGTCATGTAACCAAAGATGGTACTCTGGCAGGTCCAAAGATCTTAGAGCACTGTGTTGACTGTTCTGTAATTCTCGAAGCTGGTACCGACATGCGCTATCGTACTTTACGCTGTCAGAAAAACCGCTTTGGCGCAGTAAATGAGATTGGCGTTTTTGCTATGACAGATTCAGGCATGAAGGAAGTTAAAAATCCAAGTGCCATTTTCCTTAATCGAGCTGATACTGTAGCTCCAGGCTCCCTTGCAATGGTGACCTGGGAAGGAACAAGACCGCTTTTAGTTGAGCTTCAGGCTCTGGTTGACGTTTCCTTATACGGAAATCCAAGGCGCCTCTCCTTAGGTACTGATTCAGGCAGACTTTCAATGTTGCTGTCTGTGCTGCATCGCCACGCAGAGTTTTCCTTATCCGATCAGGATGTTTTTGTTAATGTTGTAGGTGGCGTCAAGATTGAGGATACCTCATCTGATGTCCCTCTGTGCCTTGCCCTAATCTCATCTTATAAATCAAAGCCAATTGATAAAGGTACTATTGCCTTTGGAGAAATCGGCCTTACAGGTGAGGTAAGACCTGTTCCTTATGGACAGGAGAGAATTTCAGAAGCAGTAAAGCAGGGGTTTGTAAGAATTATTGTGCCAAAGGATAACGCCCCTCGTACACGCTTTGACAACAATGTTGAGATTATTCCCGTCTCAAGAGTAACAGATCTTTTCAGTCTTCTGTAGTTTTTATTACGCAGCATTTTTGCTGCGTTTTATATCCTTCATTTTCGCTTTCTTAAGTAAACTTAATTCACAATTGCAACTTTTGTGTCCATCTCTTTATTTTTTTTCAAAAACGAACATATGTAGCTAAATCATTAAATTCAGCTAATTTTTAGTGTAAAGTTTGATGTTTGTAACAGTTAATAGTCAATGATATATGGTATTTTAAATTAACAAATGAAAATAAGGAGTGTGCGACTATGGCAGAATCTCAGTTTGGAAAGAGTTTTAATACAGAGTTGCAGAATGTTGATGCCAAGTATAGCTGGATCAACGATATGATTAGAGCTCGTCAGGAGCTGGTTTTAAAATACATGGGCATTTTAAGCGTTTCTTTATCAAGAAGCTCTAACAAAAATGACAAGTGTCTTCCTTCCTACGACGATGTATACAATTTCTGTAATCTTCTGACAGATTATGTATCCCATGGCCATTTTGATTTATATCCAAAGATCATTGAGCTGATGGAGAATGTTTCAGGCAGATCATTATCTATCGCTCACAGAACTATGCCTCGCATTGAGAATACAACAGATTTCGTTATGCGTTTTACTGACAAGTACGCTGAAGATCTCAATGAGAAAAAAATGGACTCACTCCAGAAAGATCTTTCTTCATTAGGCAAGTGCCTCGAAACACGTTTTAAAAATGAAGATAGACTGATTATCGCTTTAAGACTTGTTAATACACTGGTTCAGGGTTAACTCGTTCGCTACAGAATACTGTTCTCCAAAAATCTATGTCTCTTATAAAGACATAGATTTTTTTATTGTATAAAACGTTTAATGAGCTTTAAGGCTTTTAGCTCAAAGAAATGAATGTTGATATATCGAAAATCAGGACAATGTATATAGACAAGCCAAAGTGCAAAACTCGGATTTTCACATTTTTTATGTCACATGAGAAAGTCCGAGATCAAAGCCCCACAGAGTGGGGCTTTGCATTTCCAAGAGGTTACTCTAGCTCT
>ONCB01000186.1 GCA_900316175.1 uncultured Succinatimonas sp. | reverse complement strand
GCGTGTTATCATTAAATCAGATAAAACTTGCAACTAAAGAAGACAAGAAATGGCATATTGATGAATGGGCTAGGCTATTCAAAGCCACCACATGGGAGGAATTAAAGATGATTGCAGAGAAAGATCAAGTATATTCTGAAGCAGCTAATTCCATATACATCCAGAATTCAGATGAGACCGTTAGGGCTGTGTGTGAAGCTAGACAGGAAGCTATCTTCCATGAGCAGTATATGCAGAAACAGCTTAAAGAAGCACAAGAAGAAGCTATCCGACACAAGCAGTATGTACAGAAACAGCTTAAGGAGTTAAAAGAAAGAGCCAAAGAAGACGCTATCTCACACAAGAAGCAACTTTCCGAAAAGGATGCTAAGTTGTCAGAACAAAGCGCTCAATTATCAGAACAGCAGAATCTAATCGAACAACTCCAAGCTGAAAATAAAAAACTAAAAGAAAAACTCAAATAAATATTGGCTGTCTATGTGAACACAAAAAGAAAGAATAGTATAAAGTGTGTAATGAGGTGACCCCAAAAAGTTAGACTTTCTAAGCGTAGCAGTTTTTGGCTGCTACGCTATTTTTATGCAGCCAAGAGGCGAAGCCTGTATTGAACAGGACTCATCCATCCTAGTTTCTCTTTAATTCTTTGTTCATTGTAATACTTTATATATCGCTCGATTTCTGATTTTAATTCTTCATAACTGTAATAAACAACACCATAATAGATTTCTTGTTTTAGTAGCCCAAAGAAGTTTTCCATAACTGAGTTATCGTGGCAATTTCCTTTTCTGGACATGCTTTGGAAGATTCGTTCTTCCTTAAGTCGATGTGAATAAGCTTTCATTTGATAGGCCCAACCTTGATCTGAGTGAAAAGTTCTTCGGTAAGGACAATCGGATGTTACTTCAATAGCTTTATCAAGAGCATTCATTACATTATTTGCAGAGGGATGCTTATCAATGCCATAACTTATGATTTCACCATTGCACATATCCATAAATGGATCCAAGTATAGCTTGTGCATTGTCATATGTCCTTTGGAATCAACCTCATAGTATTTAAACTCTGTAGTATCAGTTGTTATCTTCTGATGTGGGATATGAGTATTGAAACGTCTGCGAATTCTGTTAGGTGCAACTTTTCCAACTTTCCCCTTATATGAGCTATACTTACGACTTTTCCTAGTAAAAGACATAACTTGGAGACCAAGTTTTTGCATAATCCTTTGGACTTTCTTCTTGTTTACTATATATCCCTGATTTCTGAGTTCTCCATACATACGACGATATCCGTAATCCTTATTATTCTGATGAATATCCAATATTTTATCCTCCAGCTCTTTATCTGGATTTTCTCTATCAAATCTTTTCTGCCAATACATATATGTTGCTTTTGGAAAACCTACAACTGCGAGAATGTCTTTTAGTTTGAACTCTCCTCGGAGGCTGTGGATGATTCTCGCTGTTTTTTCAGAAGAGCTTCCTCCTCTAAACGCAGCCTCCTCAGTTCTTTTAAATAAGCATTCTCTATACGTAGCTTTAACAATTCATCTTCAAGATGTTTCACATGCTCAGCACTAGTGTCTATAGGAGTTGTATCAATAGGCTGAGATTTATGTTTATTGCTTTGCTTATCAAACACGTTCTTCCGACCTCTTTTCCTGGGTCTCAAAGCATCTGGACCAGCAATCTGAAAATCATTCACCCATTTACAAATCTGTGCAGGATTATGAATTCCTTCTCGAATAGCTAATTCTTGATATGAAACCTCAGTTGTTAGATATAATTCTACAACACGAAGCTTATATTCAAAAGAGTATTTTTCTTTTTTTCTAGATCGCATCAAACCTTCGTCACCTTGTGATTTATAATTATCGACCCATTTTTTTATATTGCTTGGGGCAGAAACACCGTATTTCTGGGCTAAATAAACTTTTCCACCTTCTCCATTTAGATAAGCCATCACAACCTTTTTCTTAAATTCAAAAGTATATTTGGACATAAAAATACTGACCTCCAATCGTTAGATTTTTAGGTCTAACTTTTGGGGGTCAGTACAT
>ONCB01000089.1 GCA_900316175.1 uncultured Succinatimonas sp. | reverse complement strand
TGGAGAGCTAGAGTAACCTCTTGGAAATGCAAAGCCCCACTCTGTGGGGCTTTGATCTCGGACTTTCTCATGTGACATAAAAAATGTGAAAATCCGAGGTTAAGCTGCGTTTTTCATATATGAATATTTATATTCTAGAATGATAAAGCCTGCTTTAAGGCATCAACCTTGTCAGTCTGCTCCCATGTAAACTCATTACGGCCAAAGTGACCATAGGTTGCAGTCTTCTGATAGATTGGTTTTAATAAATCAAGCTCTTTGATAAGACCGTAAGGTCTTAAATCAAATACGTCATTTACTGCAGCTGCAATCTTATCATCATCAATCTTGCCGGTACCATAAGTATTAACAGATACAGAAACAGGCTTTGCCACACCAATTGCGTATGAAATCTGAACTTCAGCTTTCTTGGCAAGACCTGCTGCAACAATATTCTTTGCCACATAACGGGCTGCATAGGCGGCTGAACGGTCAACCTTTGAAGGATCTTTTCCGGAGAATGCACCACCTCCATGACGGGCTGCACCACCATATGTGTCAACAATAATCTTTCTTCCGGTAACGCCAGCATCACCAACAGGACCTCCGATTACGAATCGGCCGGTTGGGTTGATAAAGAGTTTTGTTTCCTTCTTTAAATACTGTGGAGGAATAACTTTCTTGATGATTTCCTCATAAACTGCTTCATGTACAGTTTCCTGAGTTACATTTTCATCATGCTGAGTAGAAAGAACGACAGTGTCAATATAATCAATTGAACCGTCATCCTTGTATGCAATGGTAACCTGGCTCTTTGCATCTGGTCTTAACCATGAAATGCTGCCATTGCGACGGAGAAGAGCCTGTCTTCTCATAAGTTCATGTGCATAGGTAATGGCAGCTGGCATCAGGTATTCAGTCTCGTCTGTTGCATAACCAAACATTAAGCCCTGATCGCCTGCACCCTGATCTTCAGGAAGAGTTCTTGAAACGCCCTGATTGATGTCTGGTGATTGTTTGCCAAGTGCATTTAAGAAAGCACAGTAGTGACCATCAAAACCAACATTTGAGTTGTCATAACCGATATCACATACAGTCTTTCTTGCAACAGCTTCAAAATCGATGTTTGCTGAAGTGGTGATTTCACCTGCGACCATGATTAAGCCTGTCTTCACAAGGGTTTCACAGGCTACGTGAGCGGTTTTGTCCTGAGCAAGAATTGCATCAAGGATAGCATCTGATACCTGATCGGCAATTTTATCTGGATGTCCTTCTGACACAGACTCAGATGTAAATAATCTGGACATAAATGTTCCTCAAAAGTAATGAATTTATTAAATTGATTATAATAAATTTTTCAAGAAAAGCTATTATTTGGATATAGTATTATCTTATATTCTGTTATTAAAAAATAATAATATATTTGATATATAAGTGATAAAAATAAAATTGAACTGGGATTAATATTTATAATCTATTTTTACGAAAAATTGTTTCAGTAAAAATTTATAATTAAAATATAAAACTATTAAAAATCATTAAAATAACATTAAATATAATGACCTAAATCACATAATTTATCAATTGCAAACGTTTACATTTAAATGTGGAGTTATAATCTAACTAAAAGATGAAATGTTATTATAAAACCAACAACCAAAGGAGTCAGTTATGCGTTTCTTTCTGGACACTGCAAATGTAGCAGATATTCGTAAGGCAAATGATTTAGGTGTAATCTGTGGTGTAACCACCAATCCATCACTCATTGCAAAAGAGGGTCTTGATTTTAAAGAGGTGATTGCTGAAATCGCTTCAATCGTTGATGGTCCAATTTCTGGTGAAGTTAAGCCTACCACTCTTGATTTTGATGGAATGATGAAAGAGGCTCGCGAGATTGCCGCAATTCACAAGAACATGATCGTAAAGATCCCAATGACTGTTGAAGGTTTAAAGGCTTGCCATCAGTGTGCTAAAGAAGGTATCAAGACCAACGTAACCTTAATATTCTCAGCAAACCAGGCTTTACTGGCAGCCCGTGCAGGAGCTACCTATGTTTCTCCATTCATTGGTCGTTTAGATGACATAAATCAGGATGGTCTTGATTTAATCAGAACCATTGCAGATATTTTTGCCATCAATGAAATCAAGTCACAGATCATCTGCGCTTCTGTAAGAACACCTGTTCATGTAACTCAGTGTGCTCTTGCTGGTGCTGATATTGCAACTGTACCATACAAGGTAATTGAGCAGATGGTTAAGCACCCATTAACCGATCAGGGAATTGAAAAATTCCAGGCAGACTACAAGAAAGTATTTGGTTAATCATAAAAAGCCGGTCATTAGATCGGCTTTTTTTTGCTTAAATTCTTTTTGTTTCTATACTCAGATTATCAGTTCATTCTTTATACCTCATGGTTTATCTGATAAATAACACATTGAGTTGAGATTGATAGCATTTATAAAAGAATAATTCTTAGAAAATGCAAAAGTTTGTATAAGAATTTGCTGTAAATGATATAATGCTGCAAATTATCAGATTTTATAAATCGCTTAACAGTTTTAAGTAATTCTATTTTTTCAGGAGAATCTATGGCACAGTACAGAGAACTTGCAAACGCAGTTCGTGCATTAAGTATGGATGGCGTTCAGAAGGCAAAGTCAGGTCACCCTGGTGCACCTATGGGTATGGCTGATATGGCTGAAGCTTTATGGCGCGGTTTCTTAAATCACAATCCTAAGAATCCTAACTGGGCAAATCGTGACCGTTTTATTCTTTCAAACGGCCATGCTTCAATGCTTATTTATTCTTTACTGCACCTTACTGGCTATGATTTATCAATTGACGATTTAAAGAACTTCCGTCAGCTCGATTCAAAGACTCCTGGTCATCCTGAACATGGTGAGGTTCCTGGTGTTGAAACTACTACCGGTCCTCTTGGTATGGGTATTGGTAACGCCGTTGGTATGGCAATGGCTGAGCGTTTATTAGCTGCTGAGTTCAACAAGGACGGCTTTGATGTAGTAGATCACTACACCTATGTATTTATGGGCGATGGCTGCTTAATGGAGGGTATTTCTCATGAGGCATGTTCTTTAGCTGGTACCTTAGGCTTAGGCAAGCTCATTACTTTCTATGACTCAAACGGCATTTCAATTGACGGTTCTGTAAAGGGCTGGTTTGCAGATGATACCAAGAAGCGCTTTGAAGGCTACGGCTGGCAGGTTATCGAAGTTCAGAACGGTAACGACGGTGCCCAGGTAAGAGCTGCTATTGAACTTGCAAAGGCAGATACTGCTCGTCCATCAATTATTATTTGTCCTACCACCATCGGTTTCGGTTCACCTAAGAAGGCTGGTACAGCTGCTTCTCATGGTGCTCCTTTAGGTGATGATGAAATTGCTGCTACCAAGGAAGCTTTAGGTTGGAAGTATGGTCCATTTGAAATTCCTGCTGACATTTATAAGGAGTGGGATGCAACTGAGAAGGGTGCTGCTTTAGAGAATGCCTGGAACGAGATGTTCTCAAAGTACAAGGCACAGTATCCTGAGCTTGCATCAGAATTTGAGCGCCGTATGTCAGGCAAGTTACCAGTTGATTTTGCAAAGAAGGCAAAGGACTGGGTTGACTCATTACAGAAGGCTGCTGACCCTAAGGTTGCAACCCGTAAGGCAGGTCAGATTGCTTTAGATTTCTATGCTTCAATCATGCCTGAACTTTTAGGCGGTTCAGCTGATCTGGCTCCTTCAAACTTAACTGTTAACAAGCAGTCTAAGGATGTTCTGCCAGGTAACCTCAACGGTAATTATATTCACTGGGGTGTTCGTGAGTTTGCAATGTGCGCAGCTATGAACGGTATGCAGCTTCACGGTGGCTTCCGTCCATATGGTGGCACCTTCTTAATCTTCTCAGATTATGCAAAGAATGCTCTGCGTATGGCTGCTTTAATGAAGGTTCCTTCATTATTTGTATTCACCCACGATTCAATCGGTGTTGGTGAAGATGGTCCTACCCACGAGCCAATTGAGCAGATTGCTTCTTTAAGAATTCTGCCTAACTTTGATCAGTGGCGTCCATGCGATATGGTTGAGACCGGTGCTGCATGGGCTTCAATGATTGAGCGCCTGGATGGTCCTAGTGCTATTATTCTGTCTCGTCAGAACTTAGAGCAGATGCCTCGTACTCAGGAGCAGGTAGACAACATTGCTAAGGGTGCATATGTATTAAAAGACTGTGCTGGTACACCAGATGTAATTTTAATGGCAACCGGTTCAGAAGTAGCATTAGCATTCCATGCAGCAGAGAAACTTGAGGCTGAGGGCAAGAAGGCTCGTGTTGTATCAATGCCAAGCACTGATGTATTCGATCGTCAGAGCGAGGAGTACAAGGAGTCAGTTCTTCCTAAGAGCGTTCGTGCAAGAGTTGCTGTTGAGGCTGCTATGTCTACAACCTGGTTCAAGTATGTTGGTTTAGATGGTGAGACTGTATGTTTAGATCATTACGGTGCATCAGCTCCTGCTAACCTGCTGTTTGAAAGATATGGATTCACTGTAGACAACGTTGTTGCTGCAGCTAAGAAAGTAATCAAGTAGTTCTTCTACAAAATCGCTTAAATAAGGGATTTTACGGCTGGTAAAATCCCTTTTTTCATGTCTGTAAATAATGCATATTCAAGAGATGAAAAATTCTTGATTTTCTTTAAGGTTATTTTTTGTTTATGCCTTTATTTAATATTTTTAAAATATCTCTTAGTAAAATTGAAAAATCAAAAACATGTGCTAAAATTATTTGATGTTAAAACTAAGTTTATTGTCTAACAAAGACGATTTTTTAAGAGGAAAACGAACTATGGCAATTTTAAAGATGGCCGACCTTGATTTAAAAGGCAAGCGTGTACTTATCCGTGCTGATTTAAACGTACCTTTAAAGGACGGCAAGGTTGCATCAGACAAGCGTATTATGGCTACATTACCAACCATCAAATTAGCATTAGAGAAGGGTGCTAAGGTAATGGTTATTTCTCACTTAGGCCGTCCAGAGGAAGGCGTTTATGCTGAGGAGTTCTCATTAAAGCCTGTTGCAGATTACATTGCAACCAAGCTTGACGGTGTTAACGTTCGTTTAGAAAAAGATTATTTAGACGGTGTTGATGTTAAGGAAGGCGAGTTAGTAGTTTTAGAAAACTGCCGTTTCAACAAGGGCGAGAAGAAGAACGTAGAAGACTTATCTAAGAAGTACGCTGCATTATGCGACGTATTCGTAATGGATGCCTTCGGTACCGCTCACCGTGCACAGGCAACCACCTATGGTGTTGCTCAGTTTGCTCCAGTAGCATGTGCTGGCCCATTATTAGCAGCTGAATTAGACGCTTTAGGCAAGGTTATGGATAACCCAGCTCGTCCAATGGTTGCTATCGTTGGCGGTTCAAAGGTTTCAACCAAGTTAACCGTTTTAAACAGCTTATTAAAGGTTTGCGACCAGTTAATCGTTGGTGGCGGTATTGCTAATACCTTCATCGCAGCTGCAGGCAACAAGATTGGTAAGTCATTAAGCGAGGCTGACTTAATCGGCGACGCTAAGGAAATTGCTGCTAAGACCACTATTCCTGAGTTCGTAGACGTAGTAGTTGGCAAGGAATTCTCAGAGACCACTCCTGCTACTGTTAAGAACTTAGCAGAAATCGAAGACGACGATATGATCTTCGACTTAGGTCCTAAGTCAATGGCTAACATCAACGAAGTTATCAAGAACGCTAAGACCATTTTATGGAATGGCCCAGTAGGCGTATTCGAGTTTGCTCAGTTTGCTGAAGGCACCAAGTCAATGTCAGATGCTATTGCTAACTCAGGCGCATTCTCTGTAGCAGGTGGTGGTGATACCATCAACGCTATCCAGCAGTTCAAGGTAGCAGATAAGATTTCTTATATCTCTACTGGTGGTGGCGCATTCTTAGAGTTCGTTGAGGGTAAGAAGTTACCAGCAGTTGAAATCTTAGAGAAGAGAGCAGCTGAATAATCTATTTTAATGCCTGTCTTGTGCAGGCATTTTTCATTTTTCCTTTTTAACTTTTACTATAGGTATTAAATCTTATGACTAAGATCCTAGACGTTATCAAGCCAGGTGTTGTTACTGGTGAGAACCTTCAGAAGTTATTCGCTTTAGCACGTGAGAACGGCTATGCATTCCCTTCAGTAAACTGCGTTGGTACTGATTCTATCAATGCTGTTATCGAAGCTGGTGCAAAGGCTCGTTCAGCTGTTATGGTTCAGTTCTCAAACGGCGGTGCACAGTTCATCGCTGGTAAGGGCGTAAAGACCGACAAGCCACAGGGCGCTGCTATTATGGGTGCTATCTCTGGCGCTTTACACGCACGTAATGTTGCTGCGGCTTATGGTGTACCAGTTGTTGTTCACACTGACCACTGCGCTAAGAAGTTATTACCATGGATCGATGGTCTTTTAGATGCTGGCGAGAAGTACTTCGCAGAGCACGGTGAGCCATTATTCTCATCACACATGATCGACTTATCAGAAGAAAGCTTACAGGATAACGTTGAGTTATGCTGCAAGTACTTAGAGCGTATGTCAAAGATTGGCATGACTCTTGAGTTAGAGTTAGGCTGCACTGGTGGTGAAGAAGACGGCGTAGACAATTCAGACAAGGATGAGTCAGCTTTATACACCCAGCCAGAAGACGTAGCATATGCTTATGAGAAGTTATCTGCAATTTCTCCTAACTTCACTATCGCTGCTTCATTCGGTAACGTACACGGTGTTTACAAGCCAGGTAACGTTAAGTTAAAGCCAACCATCTTACGTGATTCACAGAAGTATGTTCACGAGAAGTTTGGCACCGCTTCAGAGAAGCCATTAAACTTAGTATTCCACGGCGGTTCAGGTTCAACCGAGCAGGAAATCCGTGATTCAGTATCATACGGTGTTGTTAAGATGAACATCGATACCGATACTCAGTGGGCAACCTGGAAGGGTATCTTAGACTTCTACAAGGCTAACGAGAACCGTTTACAGGGCCAGTTAGGTGATGGTACCGATCCAGACGTTCCAAACAAGAAGTTCTATGATCCACGCGTATGGTTACGTAAGGGTCAGGAAGCTATGATCGAGCGTTTACAGGAAGCATTTGAGCGTTTAGGTTCAAAGGATTCTTTATAATCGGTCTTCATAACTGATTTTTTAAAAGCCCAGCTCAAGCTGGGCTTTTTGCTATGCGCTATCTAAAGCATATTGTCACAAGCATTGTGCTGATACAGTATGATCAGCAGTTATATTTGAAGACTAGTTATGTTCAGAACATCCATTATTCACACAATAAAAAAGCCAAATCATACGATTTGGCTTTAATATTGATATTTGTGTTTACATAGTACCTGATAGGATAGAGGATACGTATGACATTGAAGTATTGTAACCAGAGAGCAGAGAGTCAAGGTTACCATACTTCTTTCTTAAAGAGTTCTCGTAATCTTCAAGATACTTTTCGTTTTTCTCTTCCTTTGCAGTCCAGGAATCGATGGTCTTCTTAAGATTGTCGGCACGGTCATCGAGAATACCTGCTGACTTGGTGTAGTCTTTTGTGTATTCTTTTAACTTGTCTAGAAGACCATTTTCACCAGTAAACATACTGGTTACACTGTTAAATGACTTCTTTAAAGAGTCCTTAAACTTGGTTGAATCAAGTGACAGGGTACCATCTTTTTCATACTTTAAACCGCAGTCAAAGATTGTCTTGCCTTCAGCATTTTCTGTGTTGAATCTAACAATCATATTCTGCAGAGTAGACTGAATAGACTTGGCCTGAGAGTCGCCGGCAAGGTCACCGCCGTCGTATTTGTTCTTACCGTCAGAGTAGGTGTTACGCTTGGTTAACTTGTCAACAGATGACATCAGAGTGTTAAATGCGTTTACAAAGCTCTGCATTTTTGATGCACAGGCATCATAGTCTGAATCTATGTTAACATTGTATGACTTAAAGCCAGTTACAGCCTTACCTTCTGCATCGGTAGTAGTTTCTGTTTCTGACAGTCGATTTACTGTAAGGGAAATACCAGAAATCTGTTTGTCAAAAGTATTGGTATGAGAGCTTACTTCTTCACCATCTACCTTAATAATACAATCTTTTCCTTCGGTGTGAGTCCAGTTGCCATAATCAATATCTGTAGCTTTACCATCGGCATCAGTTGCTAAAGCTGTAGTATTGAATAATGATAAACTATCCTTGCCTTCGCCTGCTTCACCAGTTGTAGTGGTAGATACCTGAATCTGAGAAGTATCTTTACCGGTTGTGCCTGCAGTAAATGACAGAGAATAACCATCTTTGGTTGTGATAAGGTTACAGGTAAAGTCAAAATCGTTCTCATTAAGACGCTTACGTACCATCTCAATGGTGTCACCTTCATTGATATCTACAGTAAAGGTTCGTTCACGAGTCTGTTCTACACCCTTATCGTCGGTGTATGTTTCCTTACCAAGATCGATTGTGATGGAACCTGCAGCAAAGCTGTTATTAAAGGTACCGCCGCTATCCTTGTTCTTTAAGGACATCTTCATGTTTTCGGCAGAAGCAAGCTGAGTAACACAGATATCAAAGTTTGTGTTAACGCAGTCTTCCTTGCAGGTTAAATCAAAAACCTTGCAGTCAGTAGGAAGAGTAGTGGTAACTTTATGAGTGTTCATAGAGTTATCTTTAGTCATATCCTCACAGACTTTTTCAAAAGTCTTTAAGGCACTCTTTAAAGAGTTAACACCGTCTCTTTCAATTTCTACTTCAGCTTTCTTGGTAGTAGTTCTTGATGTAATCTGCTGACGCTTTGCAGCGACAGACTGAGAGATGATCGATTCGAAGTCATTACCCGAACCAACACCTGCATTGGTAATTGTTGATGATGATGCCATTATTTTTCCCCTTTATAAAACTTTTTTTTATTTAAAATAATGTAAATGGTCAGAAATAAATTTCTGACCTGTTATTTCTGAGCCATGTTCCATGGCATCAATTTATCCAAAATCTCATCAGAAATTGAGTGAGATTTAT
>ONCB01000007.1 GCA_900316175.1 uncultured Succinatimonas sp. | reverse complement strand
ATATTCTGGCTCTTTTTAGATAAGTTTAATATTATTTATTTTTCCATAGCTCTCATGATGTCGTTAATTCTGTTGCTCGCAACATCAATGTGTCTTGCAAGTGAAGCTACATGATTTGGTAACATGGCATCACCGACAGAATTACCGCCAGCAAAGACATACAGTGGATTGAATTGTCTGATATATTCAAGCTGCTTTAAGGCAACTTCATAATTTTCCTTGCCACCTCTTTCAATTACAGAAGAGTCAACAGCTGTCAGACCAATCAAAATATTATCAACAACTGAAACAATGCCCTTTGCAAAATAAATTGCATTATCACTGTCAAAGTGACTTATCTCATCATCATTTAAAATGCCCAATGCGTACTCTAACATTGAATTGCAGTATTTTAAAATCTGATAGTAGTCATCAGTCTTCATATTGTAGATCCCGGCATTTTTTGCACCGCTGTCTACAGAAGTAGCCCATGATTTCCAGTTCTGAATACCTGATTTGTATTTGCCTTCACAGTCATAAATAAACCAGAACCCCCATACATCAGCGCCATACACAAAGTCTCTTGAAGTTGCATTTACAAGTCTTGAATCAATAGTACCTTTGGTGCCAAATCTTGAGATAGTTTTGGCAAGTACATCTGAAGCAGGTCTGGTTGCATAGATGACACCACGCTGATAATTGGTGATATTATCTGAGAAAGATGCTGGCAAAAGAATATCATTAGGGAGCCAGCCGAAAAATGAATCTAATTCCTGTTCAACAGAAAATGTCAGAGCATCAGCTAAAATCACAGCCTTATCCTTGTCAGTACTCTGTTCATTGAGCTGTGGCGGTGTGTAAGCTTCTTTACAGGTGCTGGTAAAAACACCAATGCATAAAAGATAAATAAAATATACAACGAATAAGATTCCTGCACCTAAGCCAAAGCGCTTCATGTTCTCTTTAGATAAATACGTCAGCATATAAATCTCTTAATGAAATAATTAACATCGTCTAATAATTATAATATGCAAAATCTGAAAAAACATATTCTGCACTCAAAGATTAAATGTCTGCCTATCTTAATGCACAAAACTTAACCTGGAATCTCACGCTTTTATGCTATAAATTATTTAAATATACATAAAAAACAAAACTCCAAATGAAAAGTAAGTTCTTACTTTTCACCTGGAGCTAATAAAAGTTTTGTATGTTTTAAAGAATTACTTCTTTACAACAGCAGCAATTGCAGCAACAACCTTATCGATATTGTTGGTATTGATACCAGCAACACAGATACGGCCTGAACCTACGATATATAAACCAAAGTCCTTGCGTAACTGCTCAACCTGATCCTTATCAAGACCAGAGAATGAGAACATACCATTCTGCTCATTGATGAAGTCAAAGTCACCAGCTCCAGCAGCCTTTAACTTCTCTGATAATAATGAACGCATCTGGTGGATACGATCACGCATCTGCTTTAACTCATCTTCCCACTGTGCACGTAATGCCTTGTCTGAAAGAATGGTAGTAACAATCTTTTCGCCATGAGCTGGTGGGTTTGAAATTGCGGTACGAACAGCGATCTTAACCTGTGATAATACCTTATCAGCAGTTTCTTTATCAGCTGAAACTACAGTTAACACACCAACACGCTCATTGTATAAGCCAAAGTTCTTTGAAAATGAACTTGCAATGAGCATCTCAGGATTGTACTTGGCAATAGTGCGAACACCAAAAGCATCCTCTTCGATACCTGAACCGAAGCCCTGGTAAGCAAAGTCAACAAATGGAATAAGTTTCTTCTCTGCCAGGAACTTGGCGATGGTTTCCCACTGCTCTGCAGTTGGGTCGATACCAGTTGGGTTATGGCAGCAAGCGTGCAGAAGAACAACGTCACCTTCTTTAGCCTGAGATAAAGTCTCAATCATTCTATCGAATGCTAAATTGTGGTTTGCTCTGTCGTAATATGGGTAACGCTCAAACTTTAAACCAGAAGAAGTAGCGATCTGATAGTGGTTTGCCCAGGTTGGATCAGAAATCCAGATAGTAGCAGAAACGTTCTGCTGGTGAAGGAAATCTGCGCCGATACGTAAAGCACCGGTACCACCAGGACAGTGGCATGATACAGCACGGCCACCATCAACTAATTCAGAACCAGCACCGAAGATTAACTCGCGAGCTAAACGGCCATACTCAGGCATACCGGTAATTGGTAAGTATGACTTGGTCTGTTCAGTCTCAAGCAATACCTTCTCTGCAGCCTTAACACTGTTTAAAATAACAGTCTTGCCGTCATTGTTCTGATATACACCAACACCTAAGTTTACCTTGTCCTTGTTAGGATCTTTTTTGTAAGCATCGGTTAAACCTAAAATTGGATCTGCTGGTGCAGCTTCGATACGATCAAAAAACATATTTTCACCTGTTAAGTTTTGAAAAATTTTTGTAAATATATCACAAAATGCGATGATATAAAACTTCTTGTTAAACGCTCCAAAATAGTGAAAACAGACTATGCTTTCAATTTTAAAGTCTTTTTCTTCATATAATTTTTTCTGTAATAAGCGGCTGCACTCTTAACCCAGGCCTTTTTACGCCACCTTACAAGCATTAAGATGCCTCTTATGCATTCGTCAGCACAAAAGCCAATCCAGACGCCCAAAAGCCCCATTTCAAGGTAGACACCTAAGAACAATCCTACAGGTACAGAGATGCCCCACATGGAGGCAACAGCCATAACTACAGGGAAAATTGTGTCTCCAACAGCTCTTAATGAATTGATAATAATAATATTCAGAATACGACCACCTTCCATAATAACAGAAATATAAAATATATTTTTGGCCATGGAAATAACAGCAGGATCTTCAGTGAACAGAGAAAACAGAGTCTGGCCAAGCCAGATTGGAATATTTACCGCAAGAATACCAGTTATTATGATTCCAATTTTGACTGAGTGCAAAAGCTGTTTATTGGCAAGAGAAAACTTTTTAGCTCCAATATAACGGGCAACCAGAATTTCAGTTCCTAATGCAATGGACAGGGAAAACAAAAGAATAAGTCCACACATCTGTCCGTAAATGCCGTGAGTTGCAAGAGGCAGAGTACCAAAAGTGCCTACAACAGATGTCATAAATAAAAACTGTAACATCCACAGTAAATTCTCACCAGCACCAGGAAGACTGATTGAAAATATCTGAGAGAGAACTTTCTTTTTAAAATCGAAAACATATCCGAAGATAAGGTGGATTCTGGTTCTTTTGAGCACTAAATATAAGATCAGACCAACACATACATATCTGAAGAAGACTGTACTTACGGCTGCACCGTATATACCCATCTGAGGGAATCCAAAATTTCCAAACAGTAAACAGTAATTTCCCAAAACCGTTAAAAAGTTCATCAGAATGTTTACTACCATTGGATCGCGAGTTCTGCCATGAGCACGCAAAATAGCACCGCAGCATAAATTCAGAGCTTCAGCCAGAAAAACGAATGAAAAGAGCTTTAAATAATTATTTGAAACCTCATAAATATCCACAGGAATATTCATGACATCACATATAAGTGATGAACCAAAGAAAGCACAGAAAAATATGGCAAGGCCCCAGATAATATTAAGGCCAAAAGACATATGAAAGATTCTTCGTACCAGATTTCTGTTACCGTTTCCCAAAGCCTGAGCACAACAGACACAGACGCCTACATTAACAAAATTGAATAATGTAAAGCCCAGCTGAAAAACCTGTCCACCAACATTGAGCTCAGCTACAGCACGGATGGAAATCATACTTACCATCCAGGTATTTATCAGAATAGTAATAAAGTGCATAGCCAGGTCGATAAAAATCGGCCAGCTTAATGAAAACAAATGGAGCTGAGGATTATCAAAAGAAATTTCTTTAAATTTTTCTTTCATACCGACCTGAATAAAAAACCTCTACAAATTCTGCAGAGGTCATATTAAATAACAAAACTGAATTTTGCAATATTATAAAATTTTTGCTAAAAATTCTTTTGTTCTATCATGTTTTGGATTTGTGAAAAGCATTTCAGGAGAAGCATCTTCTAAAATCTTGCCTTGATCAACAAAGATCACTCTGTCTGCAACCTGACGAGCAAACCCCATTTCGTGTGTTACACACATCATTGTCATGCCAGACTGTGCAAGATCTTTCATTACATCCAAAACTTCATTTACCATTTCAGGATCCAAAGCAGAAGTTGGCTCATCAAACAGCATAATCTTAGGTTCCATTGCAAGTGCTCTTGCAATAGCTACACGCTGCTGCTGGCCTCCAGATAACTGTGAAGGATAGTTATCAGCCTTGCTTTCAAGACCTACTCTTCTTAAAAGTTCTAAAGCCTTCTGTTTTGCATTGTCTTTTGAAATTTTTCTTACCTTCACAGGTGCAAGCATAATATTCTGCAGTACAGTCATGTGAGGGAAAAGATTAAAATGCTGGAAAACCATACCAACATCTTTTCTGATATTGTTGATGTTGGTCTTTTTGTTAATGGTCTCTTTATCAATGGTAATAGTACCCTTTGTAGGAACCTCAAGATAATTGATACATCTTAATAATGTACTCTTGCCAGATCCTGAAGGACCAACAACCACCACTACTTCGCTCTTGTTAACGGTTAAATCGATACCTTTTAGGATCTCGTTTTCACCATAGCTCTTATGTAAATCATTTATAACTATCATATCTCATCCACTCTGTTATTAACGATTTCCATTAGAGTTGTACTTCTTTTCAAGGAAAGCAACAAATCTACTGATACTTAAAGTCATAACCAGATAAATTAAAGCAACAGCTGACCAAATCTCAAATGATTTATAGGTTGATGCAATAATAAGCTGACCTTTTCTTGTTAATTCTTCAAAGCCGATAACAGATACTAATGAAGAATCCTTTAGCATGGCAATAAATTCGTTTCCAAGCTGAGGAATAGTTCTTCTAAAAGCCTGAGGAACAATGATCTTTGACATTGTCTGTACCCAGTTAAGACCTAAAGAACGACCTGCTTCAAACTGACCTTTGTCAATTGACTGGATACCTGCTCTGAAAATTTCAGCAACATATGCTCCAGAGTTAATTGAACAAGCAATTACAGCTGCATAATATGGATCAATTCTGGTTGAAAGCAGTGCAGGAACAGCAAAGTAAATAATAAAGATCTGAACTAACAGCGGAGTACCACGGATAAGATCTACATATATCTTTGCAGGATATCTGATGATTCTCTTCTTTGACATCTCAGCGATACCAACGAACAGACCGATAACAACACCGCAGAATACAGCAAGCAAGGTGATCTTTAATGTTACAAGAGCACCAACCAAAAGCAGACCGGAACTTCTCTCAACGAACTGCCAGTCTATGCTAGAAAAATATTCAATAATTGAGTCCATCATAGATCCTAAAAAAATTACTCACCTGAAGCTGAATCTGATGAGAACCACTTGCTGTAAAGCTGGTCATAAATACCGCTTTCCTTTACAGACAGAAGACCTCTGTTTAACTTTTCAAGAAGTTCCTGATTTTTCTTAGAAACGACAAAACCGTAATCTTCACCGTTTCCGATATCAGATAACTCGATAAAATCATCCTTACCAGACTTGAATAAGAAGTATGAGTTTACAGGACGGTCATTTAAAGTGGCCTCACAGCCACCGTTCTTTAATTCCATGAATGCCTCTGGAACAGTGTTGAATCTAACAACATTGTTTGTCAGCTCTTCAGCAAAATTTGCACCGGTAGTACCAATCTGCGCACATAACTTTGCTTTGCCAAAATCTGAAAGTTTTTTGTACTTGTCTTTATCTGAAACTCTGATAACTGCAGAAATACCTGACTTATAGTATGGAGTTGAAAAAGATACAACTTTGGCTCTTTCCTCAGTAATTGAAACACCAGAAGCGATTACATCAATCTGACCGGTAACAACACCTGGAATTAAAGCATCAAAAGGAGTATTTAAAATTTCTACATCAAAGCCTTCAGCCTTGGCAATTGCTTTAATAAGATCAATATCAAAACCGGTGATTTCACCTGAAACTGAATCCTGCATTTCAAAAGGTGCAAATGTAGGTTCGGTGCCAACCTTTAATGTTTCTGCATTTGAAGAAAATGAAAATAGCGATAAAGTTAAGATTGATGTGTTAAAAATGGCGTTTTTTAAATTCATTTTATTTGTCCAATAGAAAAAATACTGTTGATATTTTAACAGATTATTTGAAAAAATATTAAATACGAACCATAACAATGCATAACTATTGACAGAATTGTCATTAAAATTTAATGTTTTTTTTATATATCAAGAAAATACTCTAATACTTGATAAAAAATATATATCACAATATTCAAAAATTCTTCTAAAATTAAAGAGCATATATTTAAAAAGGAGGCTTCAAGTGAGTGTGGAAATCAAAAATGTAGTCTTTGATTTTGGTGGTGTTCTATTTGACTGGAATCAGCGTTATTTTTACCGTTCTATTTTTAACGATGACGAAAAAATGGAATATTTTTTATCTAACATTGCCACAACCACATGGAATGCCCAGATGGATAAAGGGCGAACATTTGACGAATGTATGAAAGAACTTGCTTTAGAACATCCTGAGTTTAAAGATGAAATCATGCTTTACAGAAAAGGTTGGGATACCATGTTAAAAGGTGAAATTGAAAATGGTATCAGACTATTTAATGCTGTAAAAAAATCAGGCAAATACAAAATTTATGGTCTGACAAACTGGTCTGCAGAAACCTTCCCTGTTGCTTTTTCTAGATTCAAAGTTCTTCAGGAATTTGAAGGAATAGTAGTATCAGGTGAAGAGAAAATGATAAAACCTGAAAAAGGTATTTATCTGACTTTGCTTGAAAGATATAACTTAAAGCCTGAAGAAACATTTTATACTGATGACAATGCAGCAAATCTTGAAATGGCAAAGTCACGAGGCATACACTGCATTCAATTTTTAAACACAGAAGATAATTTAAAAGAAATTGCAAAATTTCTTAAAATTGAACTTTAGTTCATAAAGTCAAATGCCGTTAACTTATATATCAGGAGGTGTATATGAGCTCTATTGATACTAATTACGGCATGCAGTCTCTTGCTATTGCTATTGGCAAACAGGCAAGAGAATCAAATGCTGAAATCTCACTGGCACTTTTAAATGGTGCTGTGGCACAGGCAGAGCAGATTCAGGCTCACGCGCCAGCAGCAGCTCCCGCACCACAGGTTCAGGCTCCACCAGTACCTGAAGGTCCCCTTGGTGCCAATGTAGATACATACGCATAACAAAAGGTCCCGGTTTTATAACCGGGATTTTTTTTACATTTAATATCTGCATCAAATATCATAGTTTGCAATTTAACCAAAAATAAAGGGAGCCTTGCGGCTCCCCTTTAATTGGCAAATAGACAGTTAGACTGCTGTCATCAGTTTCTCTTGTACACAGCGGTACGAGGGAATGCGATACCATCAGCATTGAATAAGTGACATGCTGATGATGGAATACCAACTGCAAGCTCTTCACCAGCAGCTACTTCGATTTCTTTTTCAGACTTAACAGTAAAGTCACTGCCAACTTCTGATGCACCAGACTCCATATATACGAAGAATTCTGCACCTAAGTTCTCAGTTACCATTACCTTACCCATTACCTTACCACCGGTAGCTAATGGAGAGTCCTTATCAACTAAGTGCTCTGGACGAACACCTAAAATAACGCTCTGACCTACTGAGCCAGAAGTTGCATCAACCTCAGCAATAATGCGCTCGCCAGTTATTAACTTAACTTCGCACTTGCCGTCCTGGATGTTGCTGATCTCGCCCTTTAAGAAGTTCATCTTAGGAGAACCAATGAAGCCTGCTACGAACAGGTTCTTTGGATGGTTGTATAACTCTAATGGTGAACCAAACTGCTCTAAGTTAGACTCAGCGTTTGCCTTTAATGGGCTTAATACGCAGATCTTGTCAGCTAAGGTCATAGCCTCAACCTGATCGTGGGTAACGTAAATGATGGTTGCATTTAATCTCTGGTGTAACTTAGAGATCTCTAAACGCATCTTTACACGTAATGCAGCATCGAGGTTTGATAAAGGCTCATCGAATAAGAATACTGATGGCTGCTGAACGATACAACGACCGATGGCAACACGCTGACGCTGACCACCTGATAATGCCTTTGGCTTACGCTCTAAGAATGCCTCAAGACCTAAAACGTCAGCTGCCTGAACTACGCGGCTGATGATTTCCTTCTTATCCATGTGCTTTAACTTTAAGCCGAAAGCCATGTTATCGAATACGGTCATGTGTGGATACAGAGCGTATGACTGGAACACCATACCAATGTCACGCTTTGCAGGAGGTACATCATTTACTCTCTTGCCAGCGATCATTAAATCACCAGAGGTAATATCCTCTAAACCAGCGATCATACGTAAAAGAGTTGACTTACCGCAGCCTGATGGACCAACGAATACGATGAAGTCACCGTCTTTAATGTCTAAGTTAATGTTACGTAAGGTATCCTTTAAAACTGCAGGATTGTAGTTCTTTCTTACTTTTTGTAATAAAACGTCTGCCATATTTAATCTCTTTAAAATTCAATAGTAATTAGCTTTGCTAAAAATTAACCCTTAACACCACCAGCAGTTAAACCGCCAACTAACCAACGCTGTGCTAATAAGAACACAACTGTAATTGGTAAGCCTGACAGAACTGCAGCTGCAGCGAAGTCACCCCACAGATAGTTCTGAGGGTACAGATACTGCTGAGAACCTACAGCCAGTGTTAACTCGTTCATATCTAACAGAAGAATAGATGCAACTGGAACTTCGGTAATGGTACCGATGAAGGCCAGAATGAATACTACTGCGAGAATAGGTACTGACAGTGGTAAAAGAATCAGTCTGAATGCCTGCCATGGTGTTGCACCATCAATTGCTGCTGCCTCTTCAAGAGATGCATCGATGGTTTCGAAGTAACCCTTAATTGTCCAAATGTGCAGTGCGATACCACCCATGTAAGATAAGATCAGACCGCCATGGGTATTTAAACCTAACCATGGAATGTACTCACCAATCTTATCGAATAATGCATAGATAGCAACCAGAGCCAGAACTGCTGGGAACATCTGGAAAATCAGCATACCGTTTAAGATAACTTCCTTACCAGCAAACTTCATACGAGCAAATGCATATGCAGAAGTAGTTGATAAGCAGATAATCAAGAATGCAGTAATAAATGCAACCTTAACAGAGTTCCATAACCAGTGTAATACTGGGAATGGAGGAGGAATAATGCTTTCCTTAAATAAGGTATAGCTTCTACCCTCGTTATCAGCTGCCTCGATGAAATAGTTGATAGCATCAGCACCTTCACCGATGGTAATTTTAAGCTTCTCTGCAAATGCCTTTGACATAGCAGCAGCTTCGTTTGCATCGTATACGTTTGCATCTTCAGTTAATGACTCAGGGTAAGCCAGTACAACAAGAGGCTGCTCCTCATTTGCCTTTAATACATCCTGGTCGCTGAATGGCTCAGAAACAAAGTCTCTAAAACCAGTAGCTTCTTCTGAAGCAACGCTTAATCTTACAGCGCCGTCATCAGTCTTAACGTAAGTGAGCTGTGCACCTGGAACCAGGTTTAATCTTCTTACATTTAATCCTAATGCTAAACGCCAGTGATCTAAAGTTGAAGTCTGTGCACTTGGAATTACATCACCTACAGAGAAGTTACCCTGACGGAATGAAATTGCCACGATCATGAGCAGAGGGAACATAATCAGGCACAAGAAGAACCACATGAATGCATGAGCAGCCAGTTTTCTATATACTAATGATTTTGGTTGAACAATTGCCATTTTAATCCCCTATTATGCTCTTGCGCCCTGGTTATTCTTAGTGAAACGTAACTGTAACAAGCTTAAGAAGCCAACCATAATGAAGATCAGAGCTGCAACTGCTGCGGCTAAGCCGTAGTCATTACCCTTACCGCCTTCGAATGCGATACGATAGGTAAAGCTTACTAATAAGTCAGTGTAACCTGCAGGAGCCTCAGTAGCCTCAATAATGTCAGGACCACCACCAGTTAATAACTGGATCAGAACGAAGTTATTGAAGTTAAATGCGAATGAAGCAATTAACAGTGGGGCTAATGGTTTGATCAATAAAGGTAAAGTAATATATCTTAAATTGATCCATGGAGTTGCACCTTCAATTGAGGTAGCCTCATATAAGTCATCTGGAATTGACTTTAACAGACCCATGCACAGAATCATCATATATGGATAACCTAACCATGCATTAACGATGATAATCATTGCACGTGCTGGCCATGGGCTGGTGAACCACTCGATTGGAGTCCATTCTGCACCGAATGCATTATAGATTGGAGCGATTACAGACTGAATGAAGATGTTAATTTCACCGAAGTTCTGGTTGAACAGACCTTTGAACACCAGAATTGAGATGAATGATGGTACAGCGTATGGAAGAATCAGGAATACACGATAGAATCCTCTACCACGTAAGAACTCCCACTGTACTAAACATGCTAATACCATACCGATTGCTAAAGTAATTGCAACAGTTAATGCTGAGAAGCAAACGGTCCAGATGAAGATCTGGAAGAATGGCATACGGATTGATTCATTGGATAAGAACTTAATGTAGTTCTTGAAGCCGATGTTTACGCGGAAACCAGGAGCATATACATCACCTACGAGGTTACCCTTATCATCAGCATACTGATAGAATCCTTCATCCATGTTAGGTAAGAACAGCTGCTTGGTCTCGTTATCCCATAAAGCATAATCGCTGTCTACTACGTAACCATTCTCTAAGGTCTGGCCGTCTTCAAGACGGGTGAATTTCAGACTCTGTGCTGAGAACTGACGTAAGCCGGTCATTGATAACTTAATATCTGACTCAGGCATTGATAATACCATTAACTGGAGAGCATTCTTATAAGCCATTAACTGCTTCATAGCAACTGCACTTCCCTCTACAGCGCCATCAACAGCAACTAACGAAACGTCGATACGCTTGTTCTCAAGCACAGCCTGCTTGATATCAGCGCTATCGAAGTTAATCGGAGCTTCTGCCTTATAAGTCTTACCTTTCTGCTCTAAAACAAGCTCTAAAGAACCATTGTTAAGATCGAGTAACTTATAAGCAAAATCACCACCCTCTGACTTGTAAGTTTTCTGCAAATGGAATGACATTGCTGAATCAACAGTCATTACATGTGAACCAGAGTAGTTGGTGAATGAAATCCACAATGTATAAACAAGTGGGAAGATAATAAATGCAGTCATACCTGCAACGCTAGGGAAAGCATAGCGTTGTGCATACATTTTCTTATTAACGAAAACGTAAACACCGACACCCACAATAAGTATGTCTAACAGAGGGTAAGCTACATCTCCGTTAACATACATGCGAATATCGGCATAAAGGTTAACTAACACAATTGCGATAACTACAGCCCATTTAAGTGCAACCTTTGGACTTAGTTTGAAATTTTGCATTGCTGACAGTTCCATGCCTATTCCTAATTTGCCAAAAAGATAAAAAAAAAGAAGTTCGAGCTGGGAAGGCTCGAACTTCGGGGTTAGATTATTCGCTTACGATACGCTTAGCTGCAGTATCTAATGCCTCATCAACACCCTGACGGCCTGATGTTACATTCTTTAATGCAGTCTCGAATGATGACCAGAATCTGCTCATCTCTGGAACTGATGGCATTGGCTCACCGTTCATAGCGTTAGTCATGGTGGTAGCGATACGTGGATCCTTACCTAACTTCTCCTGGAAGCTGTTTAATGCAGCTACACCGAGAGCCTTGTCAGCGTTAACAGCTTCTAAGCCTTCGTCAGTTAAGAGATAGTTCTCTAAGAATTCCTTTGCTAAATCCTTGTTAGGTGAAGCAGCGTTGATGATGAAGCCGGTTACACCTACGAAAGCCTTAGCTGGCTGGCCACCTAACTTAGGTAAAGCCTGAACAGTGAACTGAACCTTAGCCTGGTCGTAGTTTGGCCAGCCCCATGGTCCGTTGATGATACATGCAACCTTGTTCTTGGTGAACTGAGCTTCCATAACACCGTAGTCAGCACCCTTGTCCATGTAACCCTTGTTGATTAAGTCAACGATGTAGTTAACACCAGCCTTTGCACCAGCATTTGCAACACCAGTATCCTTAACGTCGTATGAACCATCAGCACCCTTCTTGAATGCATAGCCGCCTTCTGCAGCAACAATTGGGTATGAGAAGTATGGAGTGGTGTATGCCCAAACGATTGGCTTAACACCCTGAGCCTTTAATTCATCACCAATCTTGTAGAAATCTTCAAAGTTCTCTACTGGAGCCTTGATAAACTTGCTGTTGCAGAGTAATGAAACTGCTTCTACAGCTACTGGGTAACCAACGATCTTGCCGTCAACGGTCATTGCGTCCCAACCTACTTTAGCGAACTTAGCCTTAACGTCATCGCTAACCTCTAATGGTGCAACTAAACCTGCCTTTACCCACTCACCGAAACGGTCGTGTGCCCACATCATTAAGTCTGGGCCATTCTGAGTTGCTGCAGTCTGCTGGAATTTAACTTCTACCTGATCAGGGTGCTCAACCTTAACTGGGATACCGGTATCAGCGGTGAACTTGTCACCAACTTTCTGAATGCCGTTATAGCCCTTATCACCGTTAACCCAAATGGTTAACTGATCTTTTTCGATAGCAGCATTTGCTGAAGCGCAAACACCTAAAGTCATAGCACAAATTACAGAAGCTAAAATAGTTTTCTTCATTGTAAGTTCCTTTAAGATTCCACTTATGTATGTCTGTATCAGACAATTTGTCTTGTTAAAGCTAGCTTAAGCTAGCAACCTCATCGGTTATATAAATTTTAATGATTAGGTCTAATGTTTAGCAATATATTTCTTACAAAGAGAACTATATTTTTGAGCAATTTCACATTTTTATTATTATTGTCAAAATTACCAATTATTTCTCTTTACATGCAATATTAAGAAATAACGCAAACGCTTTAGTAATGGACAGTATAGCTTATTTACATATGCATACATACTTGTACAATATTCAGCAAATTTAAATTAGTTTTAAGGTGATTTTTATTATCAATAAAAATCATTGTAACTGAATATTTGACTAATTAAAAATATTTTTTAACGAACACAGAGTGATTAAGATCACACACCAAGATCACATAAATGGCTGTTTATTTGATATATATCACGTATTCTGACTAACAAACTAACATTATAAAAATTATTAATTAGTTAAAAAATAAAGATTAGTTATATTATATTGATACCTAATTGCTAATCTTTTTCATTTTAACTATGAGATTATTATGATTACTCCAGCTCAAAAATTTCTTAAAGATAACAAAATAAGCTTTAAAGAATATGAATATGAATGCACTGTTGACCATGATTTTGGTAAATTTGCAGCTTCTGCTTTAGGAATTGAAGAAGCAAAAGTTTTTAAAACGATCCTTTTGGTGCAAGATAAAACATTCGTTACTGCAATTACTCCGGTCAATGGCAAGATCTCTTTAAAGAATGCAGCAAGAATTATGGGATTAAAATCCTTAGAAGTTGCAAAACCAGCTGATGCAACCCGTATCACCGGTTATGTAATGGGGGGAGTCAGTCCTTTTGGACAGAAAAGAAAAACATTAACTCTTCTTTGCGATAGCGCGATGCAGTTTGATGAAGTTTTAGTGTCAGGAGGAAGAAGAGGTCTTTCAATCGGACTCTCCCCTGCTGACATAGTTAGACTTACTGATGCTAAGGTTGGTGATTTCCTCGAACATAAATCCGCATAAAAAGAATAAAAAAAAGATCAAAATAAAATTTTGATCTTTTTTTTAAATAATTTTATTTATATTAGATTTCAAATCTTGAAACTACAGATAACAGTTTTCCGATTTCAACATTAGTTGAGTTAACATTGTCGTTAACAGTTCGTAGCTCCTCAGTCAGATTCTTAGATGACTGAGTGATATCTTTCATATTTGTTGAAATCTCACTGGTTGCATTAGTCTGCTGTTCAGCAGCAGATGAAATCTGATGGATCTGAGAGTTAACTTCCTCAACCTTGCCAATAACACTGTCAAGAATATTACAAAGTTCTCCAGTCTCAGATGAAATAGTATCCATCTGCTTAACTGAATCATGCATCATATCATTTGCTTTTTGAGCATCAGTCTGAATCTGTGAAACCATCTTTGTGATTTCCTGAGTTGACTTTGATGTACGAGATGCCAGCGCACGAACTTCATCTGCCACCACAGCAAATCCTTTACCGGCTTCACCTGCACGAGCAGCCTCAATTGCAGCGTTTAAAGCAAGAAGATTAGTCTGAGATGCGATGTCATCAATTGTATTAACAATAACACCAATCTTTTGAGCCTGATCTGAAAGCAACTGCACATGTTCAGCATCTTTCTTAGACTTTTCAGCCTGTTCACCAAGTTTTTCAATAGTTGCATTAACTCTTGAAATACCAGCTTCAGTCTCACGGGTAGAATCTGTTGCGGTCTCTGAAGCAACGGAGCAGTTCTTAGCAATATCAGAAGTTGTTGATACCATCTGATCTGCTGCGTCAGCAACTGTTAATGAGTGACTTGTATTATCATTTGCGGTCTTGTCAATGTGAACTGATGAATCCTGAAGTATACTCATAGAACGGCTGATGTTTAAACTTACTTCTTTAATAAGAGTAATGTTACTGTTCCATGCGGCTCTCATCTTCTCCATTGCCATTAACAGAGGCAGAAATTCATCACGACGCTTAATTTTAATTTCGTTGTTTAAAACACCATGAGACAGATCATGTGCAACATCAATTGATTCCTTAATAGATACATTAAGGAGTTTTGGCATATAAATGATAATGATGAATGCAGCTATAATTTCAAGAATAGTTAAAATGATTGATGCAATCAGAGGAACCTTGTTAGTGATCTGATCGACATACTTTGAAGCATAGTTTGACTGCTTGCCGTTAACAATTGAAAGATTCTTCTGAATAATTACAAAGGCAGGAGTTATCTGCTTTACATAAATATCAAGTGCGTCCTCAAGATTATTATCGTTAACACAATCTGTGAGGTTACCAAATGCTCTGATTAACTTGGATACATTATCTTTTACCTTGTTAATCTCTTCTGGATATCTGGCAGTCTGAAGCTTATCGGTAGCATACTTCAGATTATCGGCAACATTAAGGGCATCACGGATATTTCCTGCCTTTAACTGTCCATCCACAAATTTGCCTGAGAGTTCATAAACATCATAGGTGTAATCAGAAGTGGTCTTAACCTTAACGTAGCGATCTTCTAATGTCAATGAAACTGTGCCGGCTACATCACTGTTTACAACAATCATATGAAAAATGATATAAACCAACGCTACGGATACTGAAATAAGCATCGCATAACTTGCAATCATTTTTTGTGTGATTGAAAACTTATCTAAGAACTTCATAACACTGCTACCTTATAGTTTGTTGTTCTCAATATTATTGAAGATAATCTCTTTAATCTGCATATTTTTCAGAACAAATCTGAAAATATTAATCACATTAAGACAAAAGATAAAAGAATTATCTATCATAATGATTTATAGAATAATTATGAACTATGGCAAGATATACTCAAATGCCATTGTTCATATTTGTGAGGCAGTTAAAATAAACCTCACTTTTATTAGATAGCCGTTAAATAGTTAATTTTTTTGAAGGAATATATTTATTCCAACATTTGTATATCTATATAACGTCTTTATCCTTTAAGAATTTAATAATTCCTTTCATTGTTTTTTCAGAAATCACATGTTCAACACGACAGGCATCACTTTCTGCCACATCTGAAGGTACATTTGCAACGTACTTAAAGAATACAGTTAAATACTGATGACGAGTAAAAATGTGTTCAGCCTGTTTTCTGCCTTCAGGAGTAAATTCTATATCTCCTGCAATACCGATCTTAATAAGATCCTTTTCTTTTAGCAGACCAAGACCACGAGATACGCTAGCCTTACTGAGCTTAAGTTCATTTGCAACATCAACTGCTCTTACAAGACCATTACTTCTTCTCTCTTTAATTACAAGAATTGTCTCAAGATATGTTTCACCAGATTCAGCAATTTCTCCAACCTTTTTTACAACAGGCTCAGGAACTGCATCAATGGGTGTAGGAGCACTCTTAATAGAATCCATTTTTTTCCTTATCTAATATTTATAACAGTTAATAATATATCAGACTTTTGATTTTGAATGTACATACAGAACATATAAATTGGAGTTAAGTATCAAAACAAAATAATCAACTCTAATTACAATTAGTTCCTTATTGATAAAAAAATTAATGATGATTTATCGGATTAAATTAAAAAGACAGGCATTGCCTGTCTTTACAAGAAAAACTGTTCTGTTTATGAATGCTTTATAACCACATTAACCTTCTCACCTACCAATGAGAGATCAATGTCAGACTGAGATGAAATCAATCCTTTTGCAATCATCCCCTGTTTTACAATATCAGTTAGTTTTAAAGAGGAAATATTTAATTTTCTGCCACCTGCATCTGTGACAGATCCTAAAACAGGTTCTACATTCTGCATTCCGAGATTTCTGGTCTTAGAAATGACTCCAATCTGCTCTAATCTGTTAATTAGTCTGTATACAGTTGCAATACCTAAATCAGGGACATACTGTTTTGCTTCATACCATAGTTCTTTTGGAGAGGTACACTGACTAGAAGTCAGAATTTCAATAATGTGACGCCGCTGAACAGTCATGCGCAGTCCGCCTGCTTCCAACTTTCTCAAAGTCGCATCAGTTAATTGGGAATTAACATTAAACTTCTCGTTATCATCCATTTTTTTCGACCTGGTCTTATAAACACATCATTATATTTATGGTATCAAGTGATATATTTTTCAAGAAAATAACTCTATTAATTATTCAAAATTATCCTAATCTCAAATTTTGAATATTATGATGGTTTATTTATACCTTTGTCGTGATTTCTATTTTTTGAGCAGTCACAGGAGCAGACTGACTGACCGCAGCTTGATGCTCCTTTGCAGAAGAGATGAGATAAAGTTTGATATAGCTTTTTTAAGCCAGAATATAAACATGCAGTGATTAAAACAAGAATTATAAATAAAACGATTTTTGCCAACATAATAACCTTCCTTAGCTATTAGTTAGCATATGCTAACTAATAGCTACCTGTCAAGACTTAATATAAATCCGACCGTGAAGATTATTAAAAGAATGAGTCCTGAAATCTTTGCAATCTTAAGACCTGTCCTGCTGTTTTGCTCATCCTGATGGTATTTTAAGAGTTTCTCATGATTTAACTTGTGTTTTAAATCATAAAGACTCAAAGGTGCATTGTCATCCCTTTTACCCATAATTGCAGGGCGGGCACTTCCTCTGTATATATAGTAGGAAAAACCAATAGAATTTCTTAATACCTGCTCTTCGGTGTAATCTAAAAGAACATTACCGCCGAATTTTGAACAGTCATCTATTAAAAATAGCTTTAATGATTTAGAAGAACGGGCTTCTCTTGTTAGCAGATATTCTGATTTATCGATAAGTTCATAACCTTCAGGAACAGATTCTCTTGCAATACCAATCTGTGAAGGCTCAGCATAATAGATCTTTTCATCCAGTAAAGGCTGTTCATTCAGCATCATAAGTGATGAAACATTTCCATTTTCATCTGCATCAAAAACAACCTTCACATCGGCATCTAAAAAAGATACATTAAGGTTTGGACCAAAAGAGTCCTCCTTAAAGTTTAAAAGTCTGCCATCCTCTGACTGAATGCAGCCTTCTTTTTTCTCTTTATCAAAATAAGTAATGATGCCGTACATAATTAAGATCCGTAATTTAATTTAAAACAATTTTGCCAGACTTTAAATCTGCAGAGAAATTTAACATTCTCTCTAATGGTTTTAAAGCCTTAACTCTTACTGACTCATCAACATCAAGAGCATGAGAGCTAGGATTGTTTAAAGCCTTAATCAGGCTTTCAAGGGAATTGAGCTCCATCCAAGGGCAGTTTGCACAGCTGATGCAGTGGCCTTTGGTGCTTGCAACAGGAGCTTCAATAAACTTCTTGTCAGGACATGCGCATGAGAGCTTGTAGAAAATGTTTCTTTCTGTGGCAATAATAAATTTTTTGCAATCAGAACTCTTGGCAAAAGCCAAAATTTGAGAAGTTGAGCCAACATAATCAGCTCGTTCAACTACAGCTGCTGGAGCCTCAGGGTGAACAAGAACCATGGCATCAGGATTTTCTTTCTTAACAAACTCAAGAGCATTTGCCTCGAATGCATCATGAACAATACATCTGCCAGGCCAGCAGTAAACATCAGATGAAGACTGATTTGCAATATATGAACCTAAATGTCTGTCAGGAACCCATAAAATTGGTTCACCTTTAGAAGTAAGGTATTTGCCAAGCTCAACAGCCAAAGAAGAAGTTACAATCCAGTCAGCCTGGGCCTTAACAGCTGCGGATGTATTTGCATAAGCTACTACAGTAGCCTCAGGATGAGCGCTTTTAACTCTCTTTAAATCTTCAACCTGACAGCATAAATCAAGTGAACACTCTGCAGATAAATCAGGCATGATAACAGTCTTTTCTGGAGACAGGATCTTAGCAGTCTCACCCATGAAGCGCACACCAGCTACAACAATTAAATTCTTGTCGCTGTCACGTCCCATTCTGGCCATTTCAAGAGAGTCGCCAATAAAACCACCTGCAGCCTCACACAGACGCTGCATGGTCTCAGAAGTATAATAATGAGCGATTAAGAGGGCATTTTTCTCTTTAATCAGAGCTAAAGCCTCATCAAATAAAGTATCATCTTTTTTCTTCTGTTCTAATGTCTGTCTTGCAGGGAGATTAAAATCCTCTGGAATTGAAACATTATCAATCATGTGTAGTGGCATAATTTACTCTACCTTAAAATTTAATGGAACAGCACCAGCCTCAACCATCGACTGATTTATATCCTTTCGACAGGTGCCCAAAGCTCTTAATCTTGCGGTAACCTCTCTTAAATCGAGACTTACAAGATCTTCTGAATCAAAATATTTGTTGATTGCCTCAACCGTCAGATCTTCTTTAAAAGGAAGTGACGCCGAACCTACAAGACATGAAGGAATAAGACAGAAAAGCCTTTCCTCAGCCTTCATTACCACGCAGGTTAATGTTAGTTTTTCATTTGAGGATACAGTAAAGTTAAAAGTATCCCCCTCTTTAAAATTAAACTCATCAAAGGAGTTTAAGTCTTCAGTAGACAAAGCTGAACCTGATCTTCCACCACTGAAAGTTTTACCATCAAAAGTAAAAGCACAGTTTCCATCTACAAAATCAAAAGCCTTAACAATAAGATTGCCAGCAAAAGCACGATCTGCCTTTCCATCAAGGGAAATCAGACGCCACACACTGGTATTATCAATCGTGATTTTTAATAAATATTGCATAACTACTGACTTACTGAAGATATTACCGCATCAGGATCATAAATCTGGCTGTCCTGTCTTGTGTACTTAACAACATTAGACTGATCACTATCAAAAACACAGTCAAGATTCAGATTGCACAGCAGCATTGCGGTTAATTCACCACTGTTGAAGGCCTTCTCTATCAGAGTAGAAAAGGATTTCGGATCTGATGGCAGCGTTAAAGATCTTAAGCACATAAGTGCTCTGATGGTATTTACACATGCACCATAATCAAACGCCTTATCCTTAAGACATTCAATCAGCTGACTTCTTTCCTTAAGGAAGTCTGCTGTGTTTTCAGTATAGTAATTTGTATTGTAAAAACCAGATGCCAGTGCATTGAAAAGCTCCTGATATGCTTTTCTTTCAGGCTTATTAAAACACTCCTTAGGGATCTTGAACTTGTTGTCCTTATAGCGATTCCACATATTGGAATTATATAGATTTCGCAAAACTTCCCTTTCAAGTTCACTTGTACCAGAACACAGCTCCTTCACCAGATCACAGGTCTTTTTAAAAACCACATCATCTAGCGCTATCTGCTCTTCTGTCATACTTGATTTGAAGAAAGACTGTGTATCAGAAAGGCTCTTTCTGTAAGAGACGAACATGCTTTCATTTTCACCTAAAGGAGGAAATGAGATCCTGTTGATATTCTTGTAAACAGGAAAAAGCTCATAACATCCGTTTAACAGAGCCTGGCGCTGATAGAAATAGGTGCGTTCGAGATTTACAGGCAGAATGGATCCTGAAGTATAAACGTCGCACATGAATAAAGAAGCATGATAATTCTTTAAGGCGAGATCTTCTATTTCTTCAAGGCACTTAAGATATGGCAATGGATTATAACTTCCCTCCTGCCTTAAAACCTTAAGTTCTCTGACGGCTTCTGGGAACATATATTCAGCAGCAATACGCAGATATGAGTGTGCAAGCTGCTGATTGCTCTTAACGTAAGCTCTGTACAGTACATAGTAGGCATAAACTACATCGTATTTGATAGCAAGAGTTGCAAGCTCTATGGCAAGATCACTGTCTCCCCTCATCAATGCGGCTAAAGACAGATTGAAATATGCAAAGCCAAGCCCCTGATCTGATGATTTTTCCCACTGTTTTACAGCCTCGCTTTCACTGCTTTCAAGCGCAACTGATCCTAAGGCAAAAGTAGCCTTGGCAAACCCCATTTTTGACAGAGCCTTGAGATGACTCTTTGGCATTTCATCAAAGTTTCCCTTCAATGATGTGAAAGCATACATATAAACAATGTATGAGAAGCGATCATGCTTTTTAAGACCTGAAGACAATGTCTCAATGATATAGTTGAATACAGGTCCCTTTTTATATGGCATCTTAATATTACTTAAGAACTTTTCAAGGAAGTATTCACTCAGACCTTCTGCTTCCATAAGTGTAACAAACAGGGACAACAGAGCCTTTGTAAAGGTGTCATTTGAGGAATTGTCGATAGCATCCTTAAACACAGGTACAACCAGCTCATCATCAAGAATAGTCAGTACCAGAGGGAATTCCGGAGCTGAATTGACTTCCTCATGAGCCACAATAAAGAACATCAGTACATTGTATAGACAGGCTTCGTCAAAGCGAACATTGTTCTCATCATACAAAAGCTCAAAGTTAAGATTTGTAGGATCTACCTCATTGAGCCTTGCTAAAGTAAGATAAAAAATGTTGTTCAACAGAATAAAGAGATCAGATATCTTTGATGGAACGAGATTTTCCGCATGCAAATCCACATCTGCAAAATGCAACAGGAACAGCAGCGCACAATAAGGATTGCCAACTGACATGCCATATGAAAGCCAGTTTCTGGCCGATTCCTTGTCTAAAGGAAGATTGTTTCCGTAAAGATAGCTTTTGGCAATCCTCAAGGCAACATCACCAGGCATTCCTCTTAACACGTTTGAGATTTCAGAATGAGCAAGTTTTGGATGAGATCTGTTAAAGTTCTCCTCATTGAGATTTCGCTCAATCTCAACAAATACCATTGAGTCCTTCTCATCAAAATCCACAAATGGAGCCAGCAGATTATCAGAGAAATTTGCATTGGCATAGCATGTTGATAGAATGGAAGTCTCAATCTGCTCTAATTCATCTTCATCAAAAGAATCACTGTATTCTGTAAGATGGTAAATAAACGCAGGAATGTAGGCGAGGCATAAGGAATATTCAGAATACACATCATCATTGCAGATGCTGTAGTCATTTACTATTCTCTGTACTTTTAATGCCGCATCCTTTGATTTAAAAATTGCATTAAAATCTTTAAACTTTAAATCAGATACAGCTCTGATACTATGTTCTGTAATCTTTTTTAATGCATCATTAAGCTCTTTGAAATGATTTGAATTGATGTTTTTATCAAGAATAAAGGCAACATACTTCCAGTAAAGAAAGTCAGAACTAGACTGTGCATTATCAGGCTCAATCTCACAATTGCAGAACTTTTCAAGATTGCCAGAAAGTTCCTTCTCCGTGATTTTACGATTTCTGAAACCACTTTGCAGAAACTCACTTTCAAGTTCAGCAATGAAACTCTGATAATTCTTTCTGTTAACTGATAAACCGTTCTTTTTAGTACTTGCCATAAAATCTCCAAATTTACTTAATTTTATCAAAATAAGGATGCAAAAAGTAGCTTATGAATAAACAAAGCCTGAATACTTTTTAAGTATTCAAGCTTTTGGATCCACTTACTTTAACAATTAAGCTTTTTTGGAATTTCTGATTGTATTGACAATGATGCTTACACCAAGGAACACCATCAGTAAGGCCATAATGATAAGTACAAAACCAATGCCAACTAACAGATTGTTTGAATTAAACTGATTTTCAATTACCTGCACTACGCCCCACAGACTCATAATCATCATGAAAATCATAGGAACAAAGGCAACCAGCCAGTTTACATTTCTTGAAAGCAGCCACAGAGTAATAACAAGCAGAGTTAAAGCAGCCATCAGCTGATTTGATGCACCAAAGATCGGCCAGATTGCAGCAGCTTCACCACTTAATGCCATGGCAATTGAGATAGATACAATCAGTACTGATGCAATGTATTTGTTAGTTAAAATTCTGCGAATAAAACCTAACTGTGGTGATTTCTGCTCTTCAAACTTTGAAGCTCTTGGCAGGAACAGCTCCTGACAGATAAAACGTCCAAGTCTGGTTGCTGTATCAAGTGAAGTCATCATGAATGCAGAGATGGCAAGAGATATGAAGATCTTTGCATAGCCAACATCAAGAGACAGAGCACCACAGAAATTGGAAATACCTGAAGCAAAAGCTACAGGTGGATTCTTTCCCATATCCATAAAGACAGACTTGTCCATCGCCATAACTGCAACTAAAGCCATGATGCCTAAAATGCCTTCAACAAGCATCGCACCATAACCTACAGGCAGTGCATCTCTTTCATTATCAAGCTGCTTTGAAGTAGTACCAGAAGACACTAATGAATGGAAACCAGAGCAAGCTCCGCAGGCAATGTAAATAAACAGAGCTGGAATCATAGCAGTCATCTTACCGTCGCCAGTTACTGCTTTCCAGCCTTCAAATGAATTCATCTTGATTTCTGGGTTATAGGCTAAAATTGCTGCAAAACCAAGTGCCAGCATTACATAAAGCAGCCATGAATTCATATAATCACGAGGCTGAAGCAACCACTGAACAGGAATTACAGATGCTGCAAAAATATACAGAGCAAGAACACAAATCCAGAAGTTCTTTAACTGTGTTTCATCAAGATTTAAAAGCTCTCCTACATTCAATGGATAAACCTGACCTATATATACGGAAATGAATACCATTGGAATGAAATAAAAAGAAGCATGCTTTAAGCTCAGCCCCCAGTGCACAGTAGTAAAAGTGAACAGTGGTGCTAAAAGAATGAATAAAATTGATGCTGTAGCAACTTCAGGGAATTTTGTAAAAAGACCTGCAATTAAAAGAGTAAAGATTGCAATAACAAGTATCAGACACAGGAAACTGAAGGCAAGAAAAAGCTGACGACCGGTAATACCCATCAGTTTTTCCATTACAAATGATACTGTTCTGCCCCTGTTTCTGACTGAAATAACCAGGGACGCAAAATCATGGAAAGCACCTACAAAAACGCATCCAATCAGAATCCATATTAAAGCTGGAAGCCAGCCAAAATATGCGGCCATAATTGGTCCTACGATAGGACCAGGACCTGCGATTGATGCAAAGTGATGGCCAAAAAGAACTATCTTTTTGGTAGGAACAAAATCCACACCATCAAACTCTGAATAAGCTGGGGTTGGATTTTGAGGATTAATTGCGAACAGACGCTTTAAAAAGCTTCCGTAACCAAGATATGCCAGTGCAAAATATGCAAGACATATACAAAAAATAATACTGCCGGTCATTGCCTGCTCCGAATAATTACAAATAAAGCTCAAAGCCGTAAATCACTGCCTGACTTTAAACTGTATTATTATTGTGCATATTTAAAAATAGTCAATCATAAAACGCAACTCACACTAAAGTGTATTGCATTTTATAACAAAGAAAGTCATTTATATTCTGAAAGTTATATAAAAAACATAAAGAGCAAATCAAAACGAAACAATCTTGCAATGCACAAAAAGAATGCACTACTTAACAATCGTTTAAAATTGAATTAGTTTGCGATTAAATGGTGGATGCTATAGGACTCGAACCTATGACCCTCTGCTTGTAAGGCAGATGCTCTAACCAGACTGAGCTAAGCATCCATTCAAATGGTGGGTTGTGAGGGGGTCGAACCCGCGACCAACGGATTAAGAGTCCGCTGCTCTACCAACTGAGCTAACAACCCACTTGAATGATATCTAACGAATGGTGGGTTGTGAGGGGGTCGAACCCGCGACCAACGGATTAAGAGTCCGCTGCTCTACCAACTGAGCTAACAACCCATCGTTAGATTTATTACATGGTGGGTCGTGAGAGACTCGAACTCTCGACCAACGGATTAAAAGTCCGCTGCTCTACCGACTGAGCTAACGACCCAACCAAGTAACCGTTGATAAAATCAACGCCGTTTATTTTACTTAAATTGAGAGCTTATGCAAGCATTTTTTATGAATTTTTTTTGATTTTTTTTTAAATCCCTTATTTAAGCCTTTTTTATTTTTTCTTTCTGCAACTATTAACGTGTCAGGCAATAGCCTTATATACGCAAAAGGACGCCAAAGGCGTCCTCAAAACACAAAAAACAGAAAATTTCAGTTTAATTTAAAGCTTCAATTTCCTTTTTAGCCATTGTAGCTGAAGTGGTATTTGGATAACTCTGAATAAGCACTTCAAAGAAACGTTTGGCCTTGTCATTATCACCTAAGGCTTTTGAAATAAAACCAAGCTTGTACAGGGCATCCATTCTCTTGTTGGAGTTCTGGAACTTGGCTGTATGCAGGAAGCTTACTCGAGCCTCCTCATAATTTTTCTTCAAATACTGAATCTGCCCCATCCAGTACCATGCATTTGGTGTAAGAGCAGCTTCAGGGTACTTCTCAACATATGCTTTAAAAGCTGCTACAGCATCGTCATACTTCTGAGTCTCTACAAACTTGTATGCTGCTTCATACTCAGCTTTCTCCTGAGCTGAAGCTTGAGAAACACTCTGTCCTTTTGCTTTGTTATCTGATGGAGTAATAGTGGCATTGCCAGAACCTGAGGTCTTCTCTAAAGCTACAGTATCTTTTTTCTCTTCGCTCTTGGTCTGTGCATTTTCATCAGACTTATCCTTAGCGCTATCAGAGGCTGGAGATACATTTGAAGAAGCAGCTGCAAGCTTTTGCTTTAAAGCCGCATTCTCATCCTGTAAAAGCTTTAAATCATGCTCTAGGCTTTCAATCTGGCCTGATGATTCGGCAAGCTTGTTCTGAAGCTCCGTTATCTGATTCTGCATTCTGAGCATAGCAATCTGCATGGCATCATCTTCAGCATAGCTTAGAGTTGCAACCATTGCAGTGCCTAAGGTTATAGCCTTAAAAAACTGATTCATTTTTCCCATCCACATAATAAAAAAGGCCGAGAGCAAAGTCTCAGCCTCATTAGTTTAAACTGCTCTTATTAGTAGTTTAACACAGCACGACGGTTCTGTGACCATGCAGCTTCATTGTGACCATCAACAGCAGGCTTCTCTTCACCGTATGAAACGATTGACAGCTGATTTACATCAACACCTAAGTTCTGCATGTAACGAGCAACAGAACGAGCACGACGCTCACCTAAGGCGATGTTGTACTCTGGAGTACCGCGCTCATCAGTGTGACCTTCAATGATTACACGAGCTTCTGGATTGCTCTTTAAGTATTTTGCGTGAGCCTGCATAACACCTAAGTACTGATCCTGAATAGCCTCAGAATTGTAACCGAATAAGATGGTGTTGTTGTTTGCAAGTTCAGCAGGGCCATTGAAGCCGTTGTTGTTGGCATTAGGATCACCTAAGGTTAATGAACCATCAGAGTCTAAACCTAAAGCAGCCTCAGAAGAGCCGTCCTCAACTAATGATGAAGAATCATCAGATGATGAACATGCAGTTAAAGTGCCTAATGCTAAAGCACAGATTAAGGTTAATAAATAGTTTTTAAACATTTTAAAATTCCCTGTAAAACCAAATTTGTTAAATCAAAATTATTTTGCTGTTAAAGGACCCCAGGCAGGAGCGCTTATTTCACCAGCGCTTGAAGGCAGATTTGCCTTGAATCTTCCGTCTGAGGATACGATAGCTAAACCTTTTCTTCCCTGATATACGGTTGAGTATATTACCATACTTCCGTTAGGAGCAACACTTGGAGACTCATCTAAAGATGAAGTTGAAAGCATATATACGCTGCCGTCAGCATCAACACGTGCAACTCTAAAGCCGTTTACCTGAGTAATAACAATTAAGGAATTGGTACCAGGAATTGGTTTGGCAGAAAGGTTCTTCTGACCCTGATAGGTTACTCTCTCGAGCTTCTTTGCTGTAAAGTCATACTTGTAAATCTGAGCTCTGCCACCTCTGTCTGAGGTAAAGAACAGAGATCTGCTGTCAGGTGAGAAAGTAGGCTCTGTATCAATAGCGTTATCAGAGGTGATTCTGAAGAACTTGCTTAAAGTAAGATCATAATAGTAAATATCTGGCTGACCATCCTTAGATAAGGTCATAGCAATCTTGGTGCCGTCAGGAGACCATGATGGAGAGCTGTTTAAACCAGTAAATGATGCTAACTTGACACGCTTCTTTGACTGAATGTACTGCACAAAGATGGCAGGTGATCTGTTCTCAAAGCTTACGTATGCAAGACGGGTACCGTCTGGTGACCAGGCAGGAGTCATAATAGGCTGAGTTGACTTTACAATAGGGGTCTCATTATAACCGTCATAATCAGCAGTCATTAACTGATAAGGGAATGGCTGACCTCTTTTGTACACAACATATGCAATGCGAGTTCTAAAGCATCCACGCTGACCGGTTACAGTCTCATAGATACGATCTGAAACACGATGTGCAGCCTGACGCATCAGAGGGAGACCAGCATTACCGGCAAAATGAGCTAATACCTTGCCCTTGTTTGCACCCTGAAGGCCAACAAGCTGGAATTCAACCTTGTATGCACCGCCAGAGGCTGAAGTTACATTACCTACAATAGTAAATTCAGCACCAGTTGCTGCAACAGCATCAACATTTACCTGGCCATTTGCAAAACCATTGGCTGGCAGAGATGATACTGCCATTGGGGAGAATTTGCCAGATCTCATCAAATCTGCTGATACCACTGAGGCAACATCAAGCTTAACGTTGGCATCCTGGGTAAAAGGATACACTGCAATCTTGCGGCCTTCGTTAATACCACCAGTAATTTCAATCTGTAATTCTGCGTTTGCTGCAGTTGCACAGAACAGTACAAATACAGCTGTCAAGAATCGCTTAAACATGAAATAACTCCGTTAATTAAAATATTTTTCATATTATATGACACTTATAGCTTTGGTGTCATAGAAATCTTGATATTTGAGCACTGCGGACAATCTGCAGGAGGTCTTGGGAACATACCTACAAGCTCGATGGCTGCAACTGCACTCTGGCAGACCTTGTCATCACCCTGGCAGCTAACACCTGTAACTATGCCACCACTGTCAAGTTTCAGACTTACAACCACTCTCTTACCGTTCATAGACTGATCAACACGCCAGTTCTGCTCAATAAGACCGCGAACCTTGTCGCCGTAACCTGCTTCACCACCGGCACCAGAACCAAGTCCCTGGCCGTTAACAGGATCACCGTTTGCTGTACCTAAAATATCATCTTCCAAAGAATCAGCCTGAGCTTTAGCCTTGGCTTCTGCAGCCGCACGAGCTTTGGCTTCTGCCTCTTCCTGTCTCTTCTTGGCTTCAGCTTCTTTCTTCTTCTTTTCCTCTTCTAATTTCTTTTTCTTCTCTTCTTCTAACTTCTTCTTTTCTTCCTCGGCTTTCTTCTTCTTTTCTTCCTCTAATTTTTTCTTCTTTTCTGCTTCAGCCTTCTTTTTCTTTTCCTCTTCTAATTTCTTCTTCTTTTCTTCTTCGGCTTTCTTTTTCTTTTCTTCCTCTAACTTTTTCTTCTTTTCTTCTTCAAGTTTCTTTTTCTTTAAAGCAAGCTCTTTTTGCTGCTCAATTTTCTTGGCCTCTTCAGCCTTTTTCTTTTCAATAGCTTCCTGACGCTTCTTTTCCTGAGCCTTCTGCTCAGCAGCACGCTTTTCAAGCTCTTTTCTTAGCTCTTCTTGCTTTTTCTGCTGCTCTAAAAGCTTCTTATCAACCTGTGAATCCTGCTTCTTAGGCTGACTCTGTGAACCGTTAGGATTTCCTTTTGCAGGCGGAATGAAGGTTGCATGCATAATATTGCCAGCCCCCATATTTGGTTTTTCCGGTCTGTCTAAAGAAACTTTTAATAATAAAACGCCTGCAATGGTCACATGCAGTGCCAGAGCCATCACAAAAGCGGTTTTTAAACTGATTTTCATAGGTTATCTCAAAGTTAGTCTGAAAGTGGCTCTGTAACCAGGCCTACACTTTTGACACCACTTTTCTTTAAAGCATTCATTAGCTGAATTACATTGTCATAAGCAACCTGCGCATCGCCCTGAACCACTACAGGACGACTTGGATCCTTCTGCAGCTGACTTGCCACATATGAGGTTAAATCATCTAATGATCCCATCTTTTCTGTAGAAGTATCGATAGTCACGTAAAACTGACCTACTTTGTCCACTACAGCAATAATAGGAGTCAGCTGATCTTCATTCATGGCTTCAGCCTCAGCCTGTGGCAGATCTACAGTAACGCCCTGCATCACTACAGGAGCAGTTGCAATAAAGATAACTAAAAGCACGAGCATAACGTCAATGTATGGAACCACATTGATTTCTGCAACCGCACGCTTTTTACGATTTCGAGCGCCCTGCATTATTACTCCTTGTTGCTTAAATTATGAGAATTGAGGCGACTTAAATTACGCTCTCTATCCCCTTCAATACCTGGAGTCTGGTAGTGAACTCTGTCTTCTGTTGCATTTGGTACACGATTTAAGCGGCTTGAACCAAATGGACTTACGCGCTCTTCAGGAGCCTTTGAAAAAGGAGATGATGAAGATGCAGAAGCTGTTGAAGGCTGATAGCTCTGTGAACTCTGAGCCTGAGTCTGAGAAGGCATGTTATCCTTTGCGTTCATTTCTGAACGTACACGAACCAGACGACGGTTTAAAATAGTTGAGAACTCATCCATGAAGTTGATGTAGCGGTTCTCTAAAGCTTCAACCTTTGAAGCAAAGCGGTTATAGAACATAACAGCAGGAATTGCGGCAAATAAACCCATTGCGGTTGCAACCAGGGCCTCAGCAATTGGAGGAGCCACCATTGATAAAGTTGCATTCTTAACTGCAGCTAAGGCAATAAAGGCGTGCATAATACCCCAAACGGTACCGAATAGACCGATATATGGGCTGATTGAACCGATGGTTGCCAGAGTAGCAAGATTTGCCTCAAGATTTTCCATCTCACGGCTTTGTGATACCTTCATCTGGCGGTAAGTTCCATCCATAACCACTTCCTGCTCGGCTGGACCTGAATTTAAAAGACGAACGAACTCTTTAAAACCAGCTGTATAGATGACCTCAAGACCAATCAGGGAAGACTGTCTTTTTACGCAGTCCTGATAAAGATTGTTTAAATCAATACCAGACCAGAAGCGATCTTCAAACTCATCTGCCTTGATTCTTGCGTTCTTGTACAGATTGGTTCTGGCAATAATAATAGTCCAGGAAGCAACTGAAAGAATTAAAAGAAACAGCATAACTGCCTGTACCAACGGACTGGCATCAAAAATCAGCTGTGTGATTGATAATGAACCTGACTGCATTATTACTTAACCTCTAAATTTGAAACATCCTGTGGAACAAACTGCTTTATGTACTCTAAAGCTTCCTTTGGCATTGGGCATGGCTTTCCCTTTTCCATGTCAAGGAAGGCAATTGAGCATTCAAACTCAAAAAGCAGTTCCTGATTCTGATTAAAAACCTGCTGATATACCTCTAAACTTGCAAACTTCACCTTTTTAGGAATACAGGTTACAGTAAGATAGTCATCAAGACGGGCTGAACTGATGTAGCTTCCTTTAATCTTGCGGATCACAAAACCTTTCTTCTCTTCAAGCATCTTGCACTGAGAAAGGTTCATACCGCGAAGCCACTCGGTTCTGGCGCGCTCGCAGAATTTTAAATAATTTGCATAATATACAATTCCGCCTGCATCCGTATCTTCATAGTAGACGCGGGAATTATGTGAAAAAACTTTAGTTTCCATGAATTAAGACTTTTCCTTAATTTCAATTCCAAACTTCTGATAGGCTTTGGCTGTTGCAATACGGCCGGTTCTTGACCTCTGCACAAAACCCTGCTGAATAATATATGGTTCTACCACATTCTCAAGAGTTTCTCTATCATATCCTAATGAGGCTGCAAGTGATTCAATACCAACAGGACCACCATTAAAATCGTCAATCATACTCTTTAAATACTGTCTGTCAAAGTTATCAAAGCCATCTTCATCAATTCTCATCATTTTTAATGCATCTTTTGCATTATCAAGAGTGATGGAACCATTACCTTTTACCAGAGCATAATCACGAACTCTGCGCAAAATTCTGTTGGCAATACGTGGTGTTCCGCGGGATCGCTTTGAAATTTCTGCAGCAGCATCATCATCAATCTGTACACCAAGCTTTTTAGCAGAAGATCTGACGATAATTTCAAGCTCGGATGGTGTATAAAACTTCAGCTGAAGAATGATACCAAATCGGGCTCTTAATGGTGAAGTCAATGTACCTGCTCTGGTTGTTGCACCAACAAGGGTAAAAGGATTGAGATTGATCTTGATGGAGCGGGCAGACGGACCTTCACCTGTCATAATATCCACCATATAGTCTTCCATGGCAGGATACAGGAATTCTTCAATTACAGGAGAAAGACGGTGAATCTCATCAATAAAGATAACACTTCTTGGCTGCAGATTGGTCAGTAAAGCTGCAGCATCACCTTTTTTCTCAAGAGCAGGACCTGAGGTCTGAGAAATTGATACAGCAAGCTCATTGGCAATAATATTTGAAAGAGTGGTCTTGCCAAGACCTGGAGGTCCAAAAATCAGAACATGATCAAGGGCTTCACCGCGCATTCTGGCAGCTTTAAGAGCGATGGAAAGCTGCTCTTTTGCCTCTTCCTGACCTATATAGTCTTCAAGAGTATGTGGACGCAGAGCTCTGTCCTCT
>ONCB01000072.1 GCA_900316175.1 uncultured Succinatimonas sp. | reverse complement strand
GCTCATGCAGCAGTTCTTAGGAGCATCACCAAAGAGGCTCTTAACTGCGCGTAACTCTGATAAGTCACCAACAGGAGTTGAAGTACCATGAGCGTTAATGTAGTTAACAACTTCTGGCTTAACACCTGCATCCTTTAATGCGGCTGCCATTGAGCGAGCTGCACCTTCACCAGTCTCTGGAGTTGCAGTCATGTGGTAAGCGTCACCTGACATACCAAAACCAACTAACTCAGCATAGATCTTAGCGCCACGTGCCTTAGCGTGCTCGTACTCTTCTAATACTAATACGCCAGCACCATCACCTAATACGAAACCATCACGGTTAACATCCCAAGGACGTGATGCGTGCTCAGGATCGTCGTTGCGATGAGATAATGCCTTCATTGATGCGAAGCCACCGATACCCATAGGGGTTGAAGCCTTCTCTGCACCACCGCAAACCATAACGTCTGCATCACCGTATGCAACTAAACGTGCTGATAAACCGATAGCATGAGTACCGGTAGCACAAGCAGTTACCATTGACAGATTAGGACCACGTAAGCCCTTCATAATTGATAACTGACCTGAAACCATATTAATGATGGTTGATGGTACGAAGAATGGGCTGATGCCATGAGCACCACGCTTTACTAAACCTTCAACGTTCTTCTCAATTAAAGGTAAGCCACCGATACCAGAACCAATCATAGTACCGATACGATCTGCATTCTCAGGAGTAATTTCAAGACCAGCATCGTTCATAGCCATGATACCTGCTGCGATACCATACTGAATGAACAGGTCCATCTTACGCTCATCCTTACGAGCGATACCCCACTGCTCAGCATTAAAGTCTTTTACAAGACCGGCAATCTTTACAGAGAAATCGCTGGTATCGAAATGCTCAATTTTACTAATACCGCTCTTACCAGCTAAAAGATTCTTCCATGATTCTTCTAAATTGCCGCCAACTGGGCTAAGCATGCCCATACCAGTAACTACAACTCTGCGTAATTGCACTGTACGATCTCCGATGTATAAGTTAAAAAAGAATGGAGATGAACTTTTTCATCTCCAATCATTTCAAAAAGTATTTTGAAGATGGCTAATTCCCATCTTAAGAGTAGTTTATATTACTCTTTGTGAGCGTTGATGTAATCAATAGCTGCCTTAACAGTATTGATCTTCTCTGCGTCCTCATCAGGAATGTCGGTACCGAACTCTTCCTCTAAGGCCATTACCAGCTCAACGGTGTCTAAAGAGTCAGCACCAAGATCATCTACGAATGATGCCTCAGGTACAACATCTTCAGGCTTAACACCTAACATGTCTACGATAATCTTCTTTACGCGCTCTTCAATAGTATTGCTCATTTCTTTCCTTTGTCCAGTCTGAACTTCAGAACTGTCCTATCAAATTAAGCTGCCAGCCCTATGCCAGCAACCAAAAACCTAAACTAATTATATATGCTTTCTTGCCCTTTTGGTAGGAAAAATACTAATTTTTTGTGATAAAAATTAACAGAAAGCATATATGTGACATAGATCACTAGTTGCAGTGTAAACCGCCATTTACATCGATGGTAGAACCAGTGATATATGAAGCCATATCTGATGCTAAGAACACAGCAGAAGCTGCAATATCTTCAGCAGTTGCAGCTCTCTTTAAAGGAATGCTGTTGGTCCAAGCCTTGAGCTGTTCCTCATTTAAAGCTGCAGTCATATCAGTTGCTACGAAACCTGGAGCGATACAGTTTACAGTAATACCGCGTGCACCAACTTCTTTTGCAAGTGACTTGCTAAAGCCTATTAAGCCAGCCTTTGCAGCAGCATAGTTACACTGACCTGCATTACCATCCTGACCTACAATAGATGAAATGTTGATGATACGGCCGGCTCTCTTCTTCATCATTGGGCTGATAGCAAGTTTGCACAGCTGTACGCATGCAAAGAGATTGCACTGTAAAACAGCAGCCCAGTCCTCATCCTTCATTCTCATGAAGAGAGTATCACGGGTAATACCTGCATTGTTAACAAGTACATCAGGGCAGGTGCCGGCATCTGCAACAACTGCGTTAAAGCAGTCTTCAACAGTCTGCTTGTCAAGTGAGTTCATTACGAAACCCTTGCCATGACCATTTAAGTACTCAGTAATTGCATTTGCGCCATTCTCTGAAGTAGCAGTACCGTATACGGTAGCACCACGCTGCTCAAAAGCCTGAGCAATCGCTTTACCAATACCACGGCTGGCACCGGTTACTAATACAACTTTACCTGTAAAATCTAAGTTAAACATGTACTTCCACCTATTAAGCTAAAACTTCTAAAGCCTTTGCCAAAGTATCCTCATTGCATACGTTAGCACTGCCTAAAGTCTTGTCAATTCTGCGGTTTAAACCACATAAAACCTTGTTTGGACCTACTTCAACTAAAGCCTCAAAACCTTCAGCCTTTAATGCTTCAACAGTCTCAACCCAGCGTACTGGCATGGTTAACTGCTTAACTAAAGCATCAATGATATCTGCAGCCTTGGTTAATGGCTTGGCAAGAGCGTTTACATAAACAGGGATCTGAGCATCTTTAACTTCAATCTCTGCTAAGGCAGCCTTGAGCTTGTCTGCTGCGCTCTGCATTAAAGGACAGTGTGATGGAGCTGATACAGCTAATGGGACAACTCTCTTTGCACCTAAGGCAGTGAACTCTTCACAAGCCTTGTCAACAGCTTCCTTGTTACCTGAAATTACAACCTGACCTGGGGTATTGAAGTTAGCAGCCCATACCTTTGATGAATCGGTTGAAACCTTGGCACAGGTATCAATGATTACCTGATCTTCGATACCTAAAACTGCAGCCATACCACCAACACCGGCAGGAACAGCCTCCTGCATTGCCTGACCGCGAAGACGAACAAGCTTTACAGCATCAGCAAACTTTAATGAACCTGCAGCAACTAAAGCACTGTACTCACCTAATGAGTGACCTGCAACAGCCTGTGGTTTTTCTGCCTTAGACATTAAAACTCTAAAAGCTGCAACTGATGCAGTTAAAATTGCTGGCTGGGTTACTTCAGTCTTGTTAAGCTCTGCTTCAGGACCATTTAAGGTAATGTCCTTTAAGTCATAGCCTAAAGCCTCGTTTGCCTCAGCATAGGTATCAGCAACAATCTGATTGTCCATAAAATCAGCAAACATTCCCACACTCTGTGAGCCCTGACCAGGGAAAACAGCTGCATATTTCTTCATTATTACTCCTAGAGCCCTGTATGCAAGGGCTTTGTTGAGATTAAGTTACAAAAAAGATTAGTAGCGAATGAGAGCAGAGCCCCAGGTGAAACCACCACCGAAAGACTCAAGTAAAAGGACGTCACCACGCTTGATGCGACCTGAACGGATACCTTCATCTAAAGCAATACCAACAGATGGAGCTGAGGTATTACCCTGCTTATCTAAGGTTACGATAACCTGAGACATATCCATCTTCAGTTTTCTTGCAGTAGCTGCAATAATTCTTAAATTTGCCTGATGAGGAACTAAGAAATCTAAATCTTCAGCCTGCATGTTACCCTTCTCAAGAGTCTTGGTAACAAGAGAAGCTAAAACAGTAACAGCGTGCTTGAATACATCATTGCCCTTCATGTAAAGCCATGAATCGTTACCCATAACATTACCGCGCTTTGGATATTCCATGGATAACAGTGGACCGTACTTGGCGTCTGCAGACATATGCACAGCGATGGTTCCTTCAGTATCTGATGGACCTAATACGCAGGCAGAAGCACCATCACCAAAAAGAATAATTGTGGTTCTGTCAGTTGGGTCACAGGCTCTTGACATTAAATCAGCAGCAACAATCAGAACATTCTTTGCCTGACCTGACATAATCATTGCGTGAGCAAGGCAGTATCCATAGCTGAAGCCAGAACATGCAGCAGCCAGATCAAAAGCTGCAGCATCGTGAATTCCTAAAGCACCAGAGATTTCACAGGCGGTTGATGGGAAAGCATACTTTGCAGAGGTAGTTGCACAAATTACCAGATCTATATCTTCTGGAGATACATTGGCAGCTTCCATTGCTCTTTTTGCAGCAATTGTACCCATGCTTGCAGCGGTCTCATCAGGAGCAGCAATTCGTCTCTCTTTGATACCGGTACGCTCAATAATCCACTCATCTGAGGTCTCTACCATCTTCTCTAAATCAGCGTTGGTACGAACCTGTTCAGGCAGATAACTGCCAGTTCCAAGAATTCTGGTATACAAGGGAATTCTCCACTAAAAATTAAACAATTTGTGTATTTTAACAAAAAAAGATGCTCAATATATATTATATATTAAGCTCTTTCTTAATAGAATTTATCAAATTCATTGAGGCGTAATTGTATGCTTCATGTAAAGCCACACCGACGGCATCAGCACCTGCAGAACCATGACCTTTTATAACCAGGCCCTGAACCCCCAAAAGCACAGAACCGTTGTACTGCCAAGGAATTAGCCAATCAGGTCTTGCCAGCTTTGAAAAAACACCTTTTATGCCGCTTCTGTCAAGAAACAGTTTTGCAACACCTTCAGCAGCTTTTAATGCAACATTGCCGGTAAAACCTTCGGTTACGATAACATCTGCATCTGAAGTAAAAAGTCTGTCGCCTTCTACGAAGCCATAGGCATTGAGCATCTTATCCTGTTCAATAAGATCTCTTGCCCCTCTTACAACAGCATTGCCCTTGTTTCTTTCAGTTCCTACATTGAGAATACTGACTCGGGGACTGTTTTCATTATAGATTGATTTATAGGCTGCGTGGCCAAGTCTTGCAAAAGAATGTAAATCTTTTGCATTGCATACAGCATTAGCACCAAGATCCAGCATAAAAGAAAATTTATCCTTGCCACCAGGAATTCTTGCGCATAAGGCAGGTCTCATATCAGGCAATACACCCAGAATATGACGTGACAATACCACCAAAGGTCCAGTACCACCGCTTGATATGGCAACAGATGCCTTGCCATCAGCTACAGCCTCGATGGCCTTTCTCATGGCAGAATTTCTATAGCCTTCTAAAACCTTTCTTGGATCTTCATCCTGAGCAATGCATTCAGGTGCAGAATAAAACTCGTAACGATCCTTGTCCATTTTTTCTCGGTCAAGGGCATCCTTGAGTTTCTGAGAACCAAAAACAAGAATCTTAAGATCTGGGTGCAGGACGATGGCAAAACGGACAGCAGCTGCCATTGACTTGGCATTAGCATTATCACCGCCGGTACCATCAAGTGCTAATGTTATATGTTTGTCTGTCATCAAAATTTAAAAAGGGCGTAAACAAACAATATGTGTACGCCCTTCTCCATTATTATTTTTCAATAAAGATTATTTCTTAATTGAAGCTAAGTATTCTTTCTTGCTCATTAATGGCTTAGCTGGAGTTAAGTTAATCTTCTCACCACGATAGTAACCATCGTTAGTGATGTTATGACGAATGTGAACTTCGTTTGAAGTCTTATCAACTGATAAGGTCATTGCCTCTAAAGCATCGTGTGAACGACGCATGTCACGACGTGAACGGGACTTATGGTTCTGCTGAACAGCCATCTGTGTGTCTCCTAAAAATTACTTGCATATGCGGAGTTCAGATTCCCCCGCTCTAATTTATAAACCAATTTAACCACCAACTGTGGCTCTAATTCGCGACATTATACTTAGATCATCATTGCTTTTCAAGTAAAAATTAAATATCTTCACTATTATTCTGACAAAAAGAATAAATTACTTGTAGATCAGTACAATATCTTTAACCATTTAATTTTTGAGCTGACCCTTTAATTGAGCTAAAGCAGCAAAAGGATTTTCGCTCTGTTCTGTCTGAACTTCGCCAAATGACCAGTCCTCTTTGCTTTCAACACAATCAGGAGAATCCTCATCATGAGAAGTGATAAAAGGAATTTCAAGCAGCAGACAGTCCTCTAAAAAGCCTATCAGATTAAAACTTCCATCTTCTTCAAGATCTACAATATCAAGCTTGTCTTCCATTTTAAGACTTTGAGCCTTTTCTTCATCACAGGTGGAAACAAAAGTACTCTCAATAACCTTGTTAAACTCTTTTGAGCAACGCTGACAGATAAAGCTAAGTTCTGCCTTTACAGTGCCTTCGATGGTGTTCAGACCGTGCATGTCAACATAAAATTTAAATTTAGCCTCAACAGGATTTAATACCTTTACACAGGCTTCAGACAAACGCGGCATAAATGAAGGATCAAGCTTTACATCATATGAAGAGCCTAAAGATGCAAGCTTTTCAAAATTTACGAGTTCATCAAAAGGTAGTTTTTCCATCTTTTTCATGCCCCTTTTTACAGAAGTATCTTATTTAACGCTATTTTTTTTATAAAAATGCGAAACAAATAATAAATTATTATCTTTCTAGAGTATACACTTAGATAGTAATTTTTGCTTTTATTGAATTTATAAGACTGTGTTCTCATAAATTCAGACATCAGAGGATCAGAAAAAATGAAAAATCCTATTCGTACCATTACTCTTTTTTCATTACTGCTTTTTTCTCTGAGCTCGCAATCCTATCAGCTTAAACCAAAATTTGAAACAACTCATTACGGTGTCTACGAGGTTATTTTAGACGGTGCCGAAAAATATGACGACAACCTTCGTAACATCATAGCAAGGGATCTGGCTGTAAAAAAGAAGTTTCAGTCAACTGCAGCGGTGTTCAAAGCAGGATCAAAGGGGCTTTCAGGAACAATCAATGAACCGGTTCTTGGTATTATCACAACCGAAAATTATGATGGCTCAGATAAAATCAATGCAGCTTATAACAATCACGCAAATAACGCTTCATCCGCAGGTATTTACGTAACCGCAAAACAGTTGTCAAAGATTGCCGACAACAGAAGCGTAAATCCACTTCTTTCAGAGCTGATTCAGATGCCTCTTCTGATAACCGATATGGATATTACCTTAAAAAGCAGAAACTATAGAAATCAGGTATTCTATACTCACGCTAGCAAAGCTCTTATCATCGACTTTGAAGCAATGGATTCGGTTTATTACAAAAAAGAGGAATACCGAGATAAAATTTCAGACAAATGCAAGGTAAATGTACTTGCAATTGTGGACAGGGCGCTTGATCATGTTCCATACTTTGTCTCAGCGCACGGAGCTGTAAACAATATAGATTGCAAATAAACAATACAAAAGAACTGAAGGACATAAAGCCTTCAGTTTTTTTAAGACAGGAAATAACTGTTAAGAAGCCCGATCTCTGGCAGCAGCATGTCAGGATCCAGTTTTAAAAGCGCATCGCCAGAATATACGCCAGACTGAACTCCCAAAGAGAAACTGTTTGCATTTTTGTACATTTTGATATCAAGAGCACTGTCACCTACACCAAGAGCATTTTCAGTGCTGATATTAAGTCTCTGACACAGAAGGAACATCATCTTTGGATCAGGCTTTGAAGGAACTTCAGAGCCACCACAGATGCCGTCACAGTAGTCACCTAAAATTGTAGCATCAAGGGTTCTGTGAATACCTGTTACAGAACGGCCTGAAGCATAACCTATCAGAATTTTCTGCTCTCTTAAGGTCTTTAAAAGAGGCTCAATACCGTCAAAAAGCTTGTCTATCCAGAATTCCTTATGATCCATGAAGATCTGGCGGTACTGCCTGGTAACCTCAGCACCACGATCTTTCATATCCAAAGGCAAAAGTGAAGTAAGAGCTTCTGAAAGTTCAAGACCGATAGTGCTCATAATGGCACGTGCATCCGGTCTTTCAAGATGATAGAAATCAAAGGTGGCTCTGGTACAGTCAATAATCTGACCGATACTGTCAGTTAAGGTGCCGTCAAGATCAAAAACCACAGCTTTAAGCTTTGGTCTCATCCTGTCAAAAGTAGTGTCAAGAACAATATCGCGTCTGCCATCGATGTGCTCAAATCTGTTGTCGCTCAAAATTATTCCTCGTCTTTTTTGATTCTTAAAGCTTCAACTGCAGCCTGAAGTTCTGGAGGCAGCGGAGCTTCAACCTTAAGGACGGTATTATCCTTTGGATCAAGGAAAGTAATTTTGGCAGCATGCAGGAACATGCGCTTGAGCCCAATCTCTTTCAATCTTGCGTTAAATTCCTTATCGCCATACTTTTCATCACCGCCTACAGGATGCTTTACATAAGCTGAATGAACTCTGATCTGGTGAGTTCTGCCTGTATGAGGCATCGCAGCCATTAAGGTTGCGCCATTTAAAAATTCAACCACATCATAGCCGGTTGAGGATGGGGCTCCGTCTTTTACGTTGACCATAACCATTCTCTCGCCTGATTTGAGCTCATTTCTGACCAGTGGAGCATCAACAAGCTGAACTCTTCTGTCCCACTTGCCAGGAACCAGTGTTAAATAACGCTTTTTAACAATTCGCTGACGGAACTGCTCATGAAGATTTCTTAATGCAGAACGGCGCTTGGCTACAATAAGACAGCCAGAGGTCTCTTTATCAAGGCGGTGGGCAAGCTCCATAAAGCGTTGTTCAGGCTTTAATGCTCTTAATGACTCAATAAGTCCAAATTCAATTCCTGAACCGCCGTGAGCTGCAAGACCTGCAGGTTTATCCACCACTAAGAGATCTTCGTTTTCAAACAGGATCCTGTCCTTTAAATCCTGTACCAGATGAAGATTTGAGGAAGGAATGGTTACTGGACCTTCAGTTACTGTTACTGGTGGAATGCGGATTGAATCACCGGCTTTAATTTTGTAGGAAGGATTAACTCTTCCCTTGTTAACACGAACCTCGCCCTTTCTTAAAATTCGGTAAAGCATGCTTCTTGGCACGCCTTTTAAAATTCTGGCAAGATAATTGTCCAGTCTCTGACCTTCATCATCCTCAGTTGCTGTTTTGTAACTTACTGATTTTGAAACAACTTGCTTATCTGCCATGAATTCATACCTTTAAGAAAAATAAAAAGTGAGACTATTTTAACAAAACTAATTTTTTTTGTTGAAATTTTCACAAAATATTCTCACTTGACCTACATCAAAATTCATTGTTTTTTTGTGTAAATCACGAATTATAACAGTACTTTAAAGAAGATTTATGGCATAATATTGCCTGCCTGATGCGATAACCGCTTTGTTCATGGTTTCTATCGGGTATTTACTTAGCCTGAAATCTGTAGGGGATGCCCTACGGTCCGGAAAAAAACAGCACAGATGTTTTGGAGCTGGAATAAAGGTTTTAGGTTACGGTTGCCATTAAAAAGACCCCACTTTAAAGGAAAGTACAGGCGAGTCATTTTTAATGGTGTTTTAAAAACCTGGTCTGTGTTTCATAGGGCTGGCTCTGCGCCATTATCTTCGTTATGTAAGTGCCCTAGTTGGTTCTTTTGTACTCACAGCACTAAAAAAAAGGAAATCTCTCGTGAAGAGAATGTTAATCAATGCAACTCAGCTTGAAGAAGTTCGTGTTGCCTTGGTCGATGGTCAGAAGCTGTATGATCTCGACATTGAATCCCCACAGCATGCAAATAAGAAGGCCAATATTTATAAAGGCACTATTACACGCATCGAACCTAGCCTTGAGGCTGCTTTCGTTGACTACGGTGTAGAGCGCCACGGCTTTCTGCCTTTAAAGGAAATTGCCCGCGAGTACTACCCTGCTGGCACTAACTTCAACGACCATGCACAGGTTCGTTCCGCTCTGAAAGAAGGTACTGAAGTTATCGTTCAGATCGAAAAAGAAGAACGTGGTCTTAAAGGCGCTGCATTAACAACCTTCGTATCCTTAGCTGGCAGTTATCTCGTTTTAATGCCTAACAACCCTCGTGCAGGCGGAATTTCACGCCGTATCGAAGGTGAGGACAGAACCGAGCTTAAGGCTGCCTTAAAGGGTCTTACCGTACCAGAGGGTATGGGCGTTATCGTTCGTACCGCAGGTGTTGGCAAGAGCCCTGAAGAGCTTGAGTGGGATTTAACCATCTTAACCAAACTCTGGGGTATGATTCAGCAGGCAGCAAAAGATCGTCCTGCTCCATTCTTAATTCATCAGGAATCAAACATTGCACTGCGTGCTATCCGCGACTACTTAAGACCAGACATTGGCGAGGTTTTAGTAGATTCAGCTGAAGCTTACAAGCAGGTACTGCACTACATTCAGCTGGTTCGTCCTGAGTTTGCTTCAAAGGTTCATCTCTATCAGGGTGATATTCCTCTGTTCAGCAAGTTCCAGATTGAAAGCCAGATTGATACTGCCTACAAGCGTGAAGTAAGACTTCCATCAGGCGGTGCCATTGTTATTGATCCTACCGAAGCTTTAACCTCTATCGACGTTAACTCAGCAAAGGCTACCAAGGGTGGCGATATTGAAGAGACTGCTCTTCAGACCAACATTGAAGCTGCTGAGGAAATTGCCCGTCAGTTAAGACTTCGCGACGTTGGCGGTCTGGTAGTTACAGCGTGAAATTGAAAACAGAATGCGTGAGGCTGTTCGTCAGGATCGTGCCCGCATCCAGTTCTCAAGATTATCCCGTTTCGGTCTTTTAGAGATGTCCCGTCAGAGACTGCGCCCTTCATTAGAGGAAAGCTCATCTCACGTATGTCCTATGTGTAACGGTCAGGGTACCTGCCGTGATACTTCTTCACTGGCACTTTCAATTCTGCGCCTGATTGAAGAAGAAGCTCACAAGGAGAACGCAGGTGACGTATTTGCAATTGCCTCAGTTGAAGTTGCAACCTTCATTCTGAATGACAAGCGTGCTGCTTTAGCTGCAATTGAAGAACGTACCAAGACCAGAATCACCATCGTTCCAGAGAAGACCTACATGCCTCAGGAATACCAGGTAAACCGCTGCATTCAGGCACCTGGCACCACCAAGGAGAGCAATGTAAATTCTCTTGAAATTCTTCATGACTTAAACAATGAAGCAAGAGCCAAGGCTGAAAACATTCTTGAGAACCCAATCTTAAAGAAGGTTGTAGACAACTCTTACTCTTCTGTAAGTCCTGTTGACTCACCTGCAGTAAATGCAGACATCCTCTCTTCTACAATTGCAACCCCTAAGGCTGCTCCTAAGAAAGAAAAGGACGGTAAGGACAGATCAAGAAAAGAACATAAGAAGGATGACAAGTCAATCTTAGGTTCAATCAAGTCTTTCTTCGGTTCTTTATTCAAGGGTAATGAAGAGGAAGAAGAGCAAAACAAGAAAGGCAGAAACGGCAAGCGTCAGAATCAGCAGCGCAACAACCGTAACGAGAACAGCAAGGCACGTCGTACTAACGGCAAGAACCGCCCTAACAAGGCAGAAAAAGCAGAAAGGACAGAACGTACCGAGCGCACCGAGAAAGCTCCACGCCAGGAAGAAAAGGCTCAGGAGAATACTCGTCCTGTAAAGGAAAAGAAACCTCGTAACAACAAGCGCAATGACGAAAACGCTGTAAAAGAGCCAAGAGCACGTAAGGCAAAGGCAGAAAAGCCAGTGTCACAGGAGCAAAACCAGGCTCAGACTCCAGCTGTAAAGCCACGCAAGCTTTCTACCCCACCTAAGGCAAAGCCACAGGCAGGCAAGATTGCTGAAGTTAAGCCATACGAGCCAAAGCCAGTTATCTTTACCGAAGAGAACATGGCTCAGGGTGAAGACTACAATGTAGACTTTAGCAATGTTCCAGCATCTCGTGCAGATGAAAGTGGCATTAGCTATGAGTATTCACCAAAGGCTGGCGGTCTTTCATCAGTAAGCACTGATGGTATCGAAGGTATCTCAGAGCCAAACGTTGAAGCTGTTGACTACGCAAATGTTCCTGCATCAAGAGCATATGATGACGGCAAGGCTTTAGAAAAGGCTGACAGAGCTGGTGGTTTTAACGGTAAGACTGCAACTGCAGCAACCAGAACCATCGATACTCAGAGAGACTCAGATCCTTTCATTGACTAAGGATCAAAAAACTCTTTAATCAATTCAAAGCGCTCATTATTATTGAGCGCTTTTTTTGTCCCCAGCAAAAGCATTAAGGCATCAAAAAGCCGCTCATACTGTATAGCAGAGCGGCTTTTAATAATAATGCTTTATATTATCTTAAGATTGCATCTAAAGACTGTGGATCGCAAAGTTTAATAAGGTTACGAACCATTGTTGGATTACCGCTTACGATATTGCCTGACTTAACATAGTTTGGCTCACCTAAGAAGTCGGTTGCAAGACCGCCGGCCTCACGCAGGATAAGTTCGCCTGCTGCAAAATCCCACTCCTTTAAGCCCTGCTCTAAATAACCGTCTAAACGACCACATGCTACATAGCACAGATCGAGACTGGCACTGCCCATTCTGCGAATGTCAGCGCAATTGTTAATTAAGCGGGTAAAAATTTCGAGGTAAGCGTTCATTCTGTCACGGTGTCTGGTTGGGAAAGCTGTACCGATGATAGAACCGTCAAGAGAATCAGCAGATGAAACTCTGATTCTGCGACCATTTAAAAATGCACCTTCACCGCGGGCTGCAGTGAACATTTCATCCATCATTGGATCAAATACTACAGCAACTTCAGTCTTGCCGTTGTGGCGTAATGCCATTGAAATTGCGCAGTGGCCAATGCCCTTAACGAAGTTTGTGGTACCATCGATAGGATCAATAACCCACTGATATTCTGAATCTGGGTTACCTAATACACCTGACTCTTCAGTAAGAATGCAGTGATCTCTGTATGACTTGAATAAAGTCTCAGCAATCATCTTCTCACACTGCTTATCGATACTGGTAACGAGATCGTCTTTGTTCTTCTGAGCAACTTCAAAATTCTCAGACTGACCGATAGTACGGGCAATTAAATTGCCAGCTGAACGTGCAGCACGAACTGCAATATTAAGCATTGGATGCATCTTTAAAATCTCACTGTTAAAAAGCAACTCACCGCATGCAAAAATAAATATTTTGAAGGGCGACTAAAAAAATTTTGTGTAATTATAATATAATTTTTGGACAATTAACCATTCAAAGCAAACTTTTTAATACGAGGATTATCATGACCTTACAGAACAGCTCCTATGAAAAAATCCAAAAAGAGCTTACAGGCGCAGGCATTGTTGAGCAGCCATTTGCCTGGTACGCACTTATGATTGGAGTTATCTCTAAAGGTATGGAACCAGGCTCAAGAGTGTATAACAGTGTGTTCTCAAGCCTGTTAAATGACGGTCAGCCATTATCAGGCTCCATCATTGCAGTACTTACCAATCAGGGTATGGATATCGTTGAGAAATTAAAGGGAAACAGTGAAGATCTGTTTGCCTTCCCAAACGACAAGGTTGAAAAGAAACAGCGCCTTCAGACTCTTGCTGACTTATCTTACGGCCTAAGCCTTGGTCTTACTGTAGACGCCGAAGACGGATCACTTGAGAATATTACTGACTATGAAATGAAGGCTGATTTAAACACCATTTCTGAAGTTGCAAAAGTTGATCTGGAAGCTGAGCTTGACGAGGATGATTTAGACTCTGTAGTCGGATTCATGATTGATGTTGCAGTCAAGAACTTTGAAATCAACAAAAACTAAACCTGTTTTGAGCTTCTATATATAAGATCGGCACCAGATGGTGCCGATTTTATTTAATCATCAAGTCCCGGCATTAGAATTAAAGCCTGCTTTAAATCTGCAATTTCATCACGCAAAGCTGCAGCCTCCTCAAACTTGAGTTCTCTAGCCAGCTTGAGCATACTCTCTGTTAGCTCGTCAATACGTTTTGAAATCTGCTTTGCACTCATGGTATTGCCTGACAGATGCTTCTTTTCCCATGCTTTTCTTGAAACAGGCATAGGTCTGTCTTCTTTTGGAGCCTTGAAGGATTCGGTATCACGAAGAGCAACTTCCATAATATCAACAATCTTCTTTTTGATAGGCTTTGGTACCATACCATGCTCTTTGTTGTATGACTCCTGCAGAGCACGACGTCTTGCGGTAACGTCAATTGTCTCCTGCATAGAATCAGTTATCTTGTCAGCATAGAATATGGCTCTGCCATTTACGTTTCTTGCAGCTCGGCCCACAGTCTGAATAAGCGATCTTGCTGAACGTAAGAATCCTTCCTTGTCAGCATCGAGTACAGCAACCAATGAGACCTCCGGCATATCAAGACCTTCTCTTAAAAGGTTAATGCCGACAAGCACATCAAATTCACCTAATCTTAAATCACGGATAATATCCATACGCTCTACAGCATCAATATCTGAATGCAGATAGCGAACTCTGATGTCGTGTTCACTTAAATATGCTGTAAGTTCTTCTGCCATCTTCTTGGTGAGGGTTGTAACCAGCACGCGCTCATCTTTTGCAGTGCACTTTCTGATCTCACCCATCAGATCATCCACCTGACTTGATACCGGTCTTATCTCGATAATCGGATCTAAAAGACCAGTAGGTCTTATGATCTGCTCTACTACATTTTCTGATTCTTCAAGTTCAGCATCAGCTGGAGTTGCAGATACATATAAGGTTCTAGGCTGCAGAGCCTTGAACTCATCAAATTTTAAAGGACGGTTGTCAAACGCTGAAGGCAGACGGAATCCAAAATTGACCAAACTTTCCTTTCTTGATCTGTCACCTTTATACATGGCTCCAATCTGTGGCACCGTAACATGCGACTCATCAATAATCAAAAGTCCGTCTTCTGGCAGATAATCAAATAAGCATGGAGGTGGTTCACCTTCTTTTCTGCCGGTAAGATATCTTGAATAGTTCTCAATACCAGAGCAGTAGCCAAGTTCATTTATCATTTCAATGTCATATGTAGTGCGTTCTCTTAAACGCTGCTCCTCTAAAAGCTTGTTGTTCTCCATAAAGTACCTGCAGCGATCATTAAGCTCAAGCTTAATCTCCTCTACTGCCTTCTGAAGAATAGTCTTAGGAGTTACATAGTGGGTTTTAGGGAAAATAGTTACTCTTGGCAGAACAAGCTGAGTTTCACCAGTCAGTGGATCAAAAGTCTTAATCGACTCAACTTCGTCATCAAAGAGTTCTACTCTTACAGCATAGCCATCTGCATCAGAAGGATAAATGTCGATAACATCACCGCGAACTCTGAAAGTGGAACGGGCAAAGCCAAGATCGTTTCTTGTATACTGCAAATCAGATAAACGTCTTGTTATATCCTGTTGAGTTATCTGCTCTCCTCTTGATAAATGAAGCATCATCTTTAAATAGGTTTCAGGTTCACCTAAACCGTAAATTGCTGATACTGAACAGACAACGATAACATCCTTGCGCTCCATCAGAGCCTTAGTGGCAGAAAGTCTCATCTGATCAATATGATCATTTACCTTTGCATCCTTTTCAATAAAGGTATCAGAGGCAGCCACATAAGCTTCAGGCTGATAATAGTCATAGTAGGAAACAAAGTACTCTACCGCATTTTCAGGAAAGAATTCTTTCATCTCTCCGTAAAGCTGAGCTGCCAGTGTCTTGTTATGAGACAGGATCATGGTAGGCCTGTTTATTGAAGCAATCACATTGGCCATAGTAAATGTCTTGCCAGAACCTGTTACACCTAAAAGTGTCTGACGGGTCTGACCTTTTTTGAATCCATCAACCAGCTTTGCAATCGCCTCAGGCTGGTCTCCTGTAGGAGCGTACTCAGAATGTAATTTAAAATCCATACCATCACCAGGATCATATAATTTCACTATTTATATGCTGTACTTTACAGCAAATAAAATCTAAATTCTCACTTAATCCTCTATATTAAGAAACTTTTTTCACTTTTTTTATTTATTATGTTGACAGAGTATTTTTCAGTATATATAATGCTTTTCGTTTTCTGAGGCGTTCCTCCTTAGTTCAGTCGGTAGAACGGCGGACTGTTAATCCGTATGTCGCAAGTTCAAGTCTTGCAGGAGGAGCCAAAAAGCGCAGCAACCTGATGGTTGCTTTTTTTTTGCCAAAATTCTATCCTTACTCATAATAATCCTATTTGTTCACAAGGAGTTTTTATGAGTACAGCTCTCGTATTCTATACCAACGGCACTGAAGATATTGAAGTAACAGCAACTGTTGATGTTTTAGACAGAGGCGGTGTCAAAATCACCAAGGCAGCTGTAACTGAAGATGGCAGTAAAACAGTTACCCTTGCTCATGGCAGCGTAGTTACCACAGAAAAGCATATAAACGACATTACTGATACTTATGATCTGATTGTAGTTCCTGGCGGTGCCGGCGTTAAAAACTTTGCAAAATCTCAAAAGCTTCTTGCCTTATTAAAAGAACAGAAAGAAGCTGGCAGGCTTACAGGCGCAATCTGTGCGGCTCCTGGGGTTGTTCTTTATGCAAACGGACTTATTACTACAGAAAAGGCAACCTGCTATCCTGGTTGTGAATGTGGTGGTCAGTTTTTAACTGACGGAGTGGTAACAACTGAAGATAATCTTCTGGTTACAGGTCGTGGTCCAGGCTTTGCAGTGGCTTTTGGTCTTGAGCTTTTAAAAGTGCTAGAAGGTCAGGAAAAAGCAAATGCTGTTGCTAAGGGAATGCTTGTAGACTGATTAAAAATGACTAGAGCGACCTGTGGTCGCTCTTTTTCTATCATAAATTTTATGTTACCAGAATGGTCTGCCATGATGTGGACCATGGTGTGGTCTGTGATGGTGACCAAAGTGACGTGGTGGAGGCATATGACCTCTTGGACCATGATCCATATAGTGTGGACCACCATGATTATGGTTTGAATTGTAGTTATTTACAGAAACTGAAAAGTTGTCATTGTAATAAGAAAAGCCTTCTGCTGCATTAGCACTGAACATAGCCGCTGATAAACATAAAGCTAAAACTGCACTTAATTTTTTCATAGGTTATCTCTCTTTTGTTTTTCTGTGATTTCAGAATATCCAAAGAAACTTAGAGAAAACTTAGAATAATTAGCAAGTTAAATTCAACAATCTAAATTGTTGTATGTAAACATACAGACTGTATGTTTAATGGCATAAAAAAAAACGGCTTATATAAGCCGTTTTTTATAATTTACTGAATATTAAGAATTTTTTAAAATTT
>ONCB01000183.1:481-2695 GCA_900316175.1 uncultured Succinatimonas sp. | reverse complement strand
TTAAGAGTCACAATATTTCCTCTGATGTCCTAGATAAACTTATGCCATGGAATATGGCTTAATTTGGAATAAGGTAATTGGTTATTTCTTACCAATTACCTTTTTATCTGCTTTTGACAAAATTTTGGTTAACCTTTGTTTTTTTTATTTAGTGCGAACCTTAGCCCCGATGTCTAATGGATTACGACGAGATAAACATCTCCTCTAAATGTGCAAGTAAAGATAATCGTACTTAATTGTCTGCACGATAATATTATTAAAATTTTAATAATATCTATTAAAATTAATAATTATATTATTTTCTTCTTGTATAAGAGGATTATTTTATTTGCTTGAAATAAAAGGATAAATTATTAAATAATTATTCTGGCACGGCTATTGCTTTAATAAAATCACAACTAACAAAGCAAGGGAGAATGACAATGGGTATTTTATCTAGTATTTGCAATATCTGTGAAGCCTTACACTATGGAGCAAAATCTTTAAGCTTAAAAGCTCAGATTGCAAAAGAACAATGCAAAATAAGTTCTGCTATTGCTATTGCTGAACTTAAAAGTGAATGCACTTGCGAGGAGCTTGAAGAAGCTGCAGCATTATTAAGCTATGTAGAAGAAGAGAATCAATCTTACCTCGTACGCAGAAGGAAGAGGTAGATTTTTACCCTGACTGGTAATGTAACCACGGAGGAGTAATACAAAGAAGTGTGAAAAGTGTTCAAATGTTTATGAAAATCTGATTTGTTTCTTTTTTAGCTATCACAACCTCAACCAAGGAGCACACTATGGGCATTCTCTCAAACCTCTTAACCTCACTCGAAAACGCAACCGAAGCAATGGCAGTATCATCTCGCGAAATGGCTCTTAATGCCAAGATCGATGCTGCTAACTCTCTCTCTTCATCAATGAGCAAACTCAAAACCCCTGAGGCAGTTGCAATCTTTGAAATGTTCTCTAAGCAGGATGATGAATTGGACCGAGCTGTTTTGATTTCTAATTACAGAAACCTTAACAATCGGTTGGGGCGCCGATAGGCTTCTAACCCACCTGGTTAAAGTATTACTTTAGCCTGGTGTGGATTTAAAATTGTTTTTAGATGATTTTATAAATGAATATCCTGTCTTAATTTTCAGAGGAGCTGTATATGGGATTTATGTCAATATTGAAAAATGTTTGCACTGCTTTATCAAATGGCATTTCAGCTGTAGCAGATCAATTAGAGGCAGTGAACTACGAGGCAAATATAGATGATGCAAATCGTATTGCAAAGAAGCTTAATGAGCTTCCTTACGAAACCAAGATGAATTTTATTTCAAGAATGCAAAAATGTCATTCAGGTAAGGAGTCCTATATTAATGAACTTAGGAAAGAAAGTGCTAAGAATAAGCAGGATGAATGTATGAGAGCAATATCTATTTACAGGTCATGGGAAGAATCAAGATCCATTAATAGGTTATGGCAAAAAAAGAATTAAATTGTTTTTTGCGCCCCAAATGACAATAACCGACTTCACATAATTGTTTAAGTCGGCAGTATTAGATCTCAAATTAACAGAGAATTTCCTTTAGTTCCATACGCCTACTTATTAAGATCCTGTGCACGTTTGACAGATATTGATTGCAATATTTTTCGATATGGCAGATTTATAATGACGTGTTTAATTCCTTAAATCTTACCACACACTTCTTGCCTTTAAAGGCAATACCATAGCAGTAAACCTTTTCTACACAGAATTTGTTTTCAAGGACACCAGCGTAGTTTTTCTCTTCAATCTGGGACAATGCTCTGTCTGCTGCAGCAGCTAAAGTTCCATCTGTACTTACCTTAAGCTCAATTACAACACCAATCTTTTTAACGGTGTCGGTAAACATGATATCTGCATAACCGTCACCTGACTCACCATTAGAGCTGTAATTTACAATCTTATGTCCCATACAGGAGAAACGACCGTTTAAAAAGGCGTGATAGTAATATTCCTTTTTGGCATTACATGAAAAGTCTCTTACAGATATATAGGTGTTAAGTGCTTCACTTATGATGTCGCCAAGTGCTTCAGCATCTTTGTTAAAGATTGCATCAACCATCTTTACTGAGGTATCGGTACCAGATGGTGAGGAGGTAAAGTAATCATAGATATTATGCTTAAAGCACTGTCTTACACTCTCATTAGGTATTCTTAAGGATGCAAGGTAATCAGCCTCAGTGTAGGTTGAAAAGT
>ONCB01000183.1:0-392 GCA_900316175.1 uncultured Succinatimonas sp. | reverse complement strand
CTTCCGCCATCTATGAGGGTCTGAAGAGCCTCTGCATCCTCAGAGGTGATATGTCCTAAGAACTCTTTGATGATGTCATTAGAGCTGGTGTTGACCCAGAAGTTGTTAAACTCAACACTCTGATTCTGAGAGACCATGGTATTAGCTTCATCAGTAAAGGAGATTAAATCCCAGGCACTGTAGATGTCATTTGATGCAAGGTTATAGCCGTCATAATGCTCTTTTACCTTATCAAGGTGCTCTGACAGTCCATAGTAATCTAAAAGCTCTTTGGTCTCTTCTGATGTAAAGCCTATGGCTTTTGCAAGGCTTTCATTTTTTGAAAGTACTGTGTTTACATCAAGGTTGTTTACACCAGTAAAGATACTTTCCTTTAACACTCTTAAACAGCC
>ONCB01000067.1 GCA_900316175.1 uncultured Succinatimonas sp. | reverse complement strand
CCATCTGTGTTATTTTTAGGATCTCAGGCAAGAAGTGGCTTAAGTTCAATGCTGATAGGAAATGTCTGTGAAAAGCTTGCAGATCTGGTTTCCTGTGATGTTGCCGTGATTACCAGACACACCGTGGAAAAAGTTAAAATTATAAATAAGGATTTTTAATGCAAAACGATAAAGATCTGCCAGAGAAGGCTGATGAATACGGTCGTACTGTCAGCCCATATTTTAATATTGAAGACAAGCAGGAAAAATACCGAGCAGACAAACTCTTTAAGCGTTTAAGACGCAAGGTAGGTCATGCCATTGGTGATTACGGCATGATTGAAGAGGGGGATAAAATCCTTGTATGCATGTCTGGAGGCAAGGACAGTTATTTCCTTCTGGATATGCTTTTATCCTTAAAGCGCTCTGCACCTATCAACTTTTCTTTAATTCCTGTGCATATTGATTCAGGTTTTCCTAACTCTCCTGAGCATCTTTTGGAAGATCACTTAAAGAAGGTTGGTCTTGACTATATTATGGCCAAAAGACCTGTATATGAGATCTGTAAGGAAAAGGTGCCTCAGGGAACCCCATACTGTTCAATGTGCTCCCGTTTAAGACGCGGCTATCTGTATTCATTAGCCCGCGAAATTGGCGCTAATAAACTTGCGTTAGGTCATCATCGTGATGACTCACTTGCTACCTTCTTTTTAAATCTGTTTTATTCAGGCATGATGAAGGCCATGCCTCCAGTATTAAGAACTGACAGCGATGATCTTACTGTAATCAGACCTTTAATCTATTGCAGAGAAAAGGATATTTACGAAATCTCAAAGTTAAAACAGTATCCTGTTCTGCCTAAGGGCCTGTGTGGCTGGGGGGAAGATCAGCAGAGAGCCAATATGATTAAAATGATCCGCTCCTGGGATAAGGAATTTCCAAAGCGTGCTGATATTGCTTTTAAGGCTTTAAAGAATGTGGCTCCATCTCATCTTTTAGACAGAGAGCTTTTTGATTTTTCAAAAATTACCAACGGCCCAAAGGTTAAATAAAAGTCTTTTGAACATAATGAAAGCCTGTTAATTTTCTTAAGAAAATGAATGCAAAATTTATTTACAGGATATTTTATATGAGCTTGAGTGGTTTCAATGAAAGTAGATATTAGTCAATTACACTGGACAAGAAAGCCAGCAGATTTTTCTATTACTGAAGATAAAATCGAAATAATCACAAAAGCGCATACGGATTTATGGCAGCGTACCTACTACCGACAATGCACCGGTGCTTCAGATTAAAACCTCAGAGAAATATTTTTCTTTTATAGTAAAGACGGACTTTGACAGTAAGGTGCGTTTTGACCAGTGTGGTGTAGTTCTGTACCTTGACAGTGAAAACTGGCTTAAAGCTTCTATTGAATATGAAAATGAAATGTTTCAGCATCTTGGCTGTGTTGTTACAAATAATGGTTATTCTGATTGGTCAACAACTGAGATTGATTCTGGTATCAGAACCATGTGGTACAGATTGAGCAGACGAGAGGATGATTTCTGTATCGAGTGTTCAGAGGACGGAATGAAATTTAAGCAAATGAGGATTTGCCACATGTACAGAGCAAAAGACGAAATTGAATTTGGTATTTATGCCTGCAGTCCTGAAGATTCTTCTTTTAAGGCTGTTTTCAGTAATATGGAAATAACAGAATGTATGTGGCCAGCTCACAATGGACAGGTTCCTGATAACGATTAAAGTTGGATAATGGAATCAGCTTAGTAAAATATTAAAATCAGCTGATCCCATAGAATTTAATCGTGACTTGCAATTAAAAGTGCCAGTGCAACACCTAAAACCATAAAGGTAAACTGCATGGCGCTTTTTCTTTTGTTCTCGGATGGACGCAGTCTTGGTAGCAGATCTGAGAGTGAAACGTAGATAAAGCTTGCTCCGGACAGGGCAAGAGCATATGGCACCAGAGACTGTGCTGTGCTTAGGATAAAGTAGCCGCAAAGACCTCCGGTTACACAGCCAAAGAGTGCTACGGCATTTACAACAAAAGCCTTTTTAGGATTAAGTCCTAATGTCAGCATAATCGCATAATCACCAAGTTCATGAGCAACCTCATGACTTAATACTGCCACTGTAACGGCAAAACCCAGGCTGTTGCTTGATAAAAAGGCACTGGCAATCACAAGACCGTCACAGAAGGTATGCATGGCAGAGCCTGCTAGTATTCCGTAGATGGAGCTTTTGTGTGAGTTATTATGATCGTGACTCTGACCTGAGCTTATCAGCATCTCAAATGCAGTAAGAGCAAGCATGGCTCCCAAAATCACAAGACCAATCCTGTGAGTGTCTGCCATTTCCATTGCCTCAGGAATAATATGAGAAACTGAAAGCGAAATCAAAAAGCCTACAGCAAACAGGGTTAAAGGTTTTGAATAATGCTTTAGCAGTTTTCCTCCGATCAGTGCGCAACATAAGGCTGCAGCAAAGGAAGATACTGATGAGGCTAAAAGAATATAATAAATCATATTAGGTTCTTGAATTTAACATGGCCTGATATACATCAAAAGCCTGTTTGGTTTCCTTTACATCGTGTACTCTTACAAGCTGAGCTCCTTTTTCGATACTTAAAAGAGCTCCGGCAACAGATCCTGTGGTTCTGTCTTTTGGATTTTCAATTCCGGTTGCTGCACCAATCATGGATTTTCTTGAAAGAGCTGAGAGTACAGGGTAGCCGGCTCTTACGAAATGATCCATTGAATCTAAAAGCTGAAAATTATGTTTTACGCTTTTTCCAAAGCCAAAACCAAGATCAAGAATGATATTTTCCTTCTTAATTCCGGCATCAATTGCATCATCACATCTTGCAATAAGGAAGTTGTAAACTTCTGATACTACATCATCATAATGTGGATTTACCTGCATGGTTACAGGATCACCCTGCATATGCATTAAAATCACAGGAACCTGAAGATTTGCAGCCATTTGTATGGCACCATCAAGTCTTAATGCTCTGATATCATTCCAGATGTGTGCTCCTGCTGCAACCGCCTCTTTCATAACCTGAGGCTGTGATGTATCAATAGAAATCATCACATCAAGATTTTTTGAAATTGCTTCAACTGCAGGAATAACTCTTGATAATTCCTCATCTAAAGAAACAGGGGCTGCACCAGGGCGGGTTGACTCACCGCCAATATCAATAATGGAGGCTCCATCTTCAACCATTTCTCTTGCATGAGCTAAAGCGTTATCGAGCTTATTGAAATTACCGCCATCAGAGAAGGAATCAGGTGTAACGTTTAAAATACCCATAATTTTAGGGGTATCAAGAGAAAGTGTTCTTCCATTAAATGAGATATGCATTATAGCCTCCAAAAGTTTAGGCATTATACCATATACTTATGTTTTGAGTGTTTTGAGATTATGTGAGGAGTCTATTATAGAACTGAAAATGGATTTGTATAATTTATTTTACTTGAACAGATTATTTAGCTCGTCAATACGCTGCTGCTGTTCCTGTGCACTTACAATAGTATCTTTTTTTACCACACTGCTTTCCATTAAGGTCTGATTAACCTCACTGACGTTATTTGAGTTCTTAACATAAACTCTGGCCATGCGCTTTTTTAACAGGCGTTGCGCAAAAGCTCTTTCCCATGCAGTCTGATTGCGTTGTTCAAGATGAGAGCACCAGTAGGAGACAAAAGCAGAAAGATCGGCTTTTTCATATGCAGGATCTTCAAGACCGCACATATAGCAGGCATTGGTAAAGTTAGGACCAGGTTTCCAGTCAGGGCGCATGGCAAAGACAGCATCTGGAAGGGTATTGCCTTCTATAACATAATAAGGCAGGGTGATCTGTGCTCCGTGCCAGGCAGAGGATAAGTCATCTCTTTTAATCAGATTGAGATCTTCAAGTTCTTTTAGCAGCAGTGCAGCTCTTTCATAGTCAATTGCGGTTTTAAAATTCTTACTTTCGGTATTCAGATAATTAACTACTGCAACCAGATCTATATGCTTTTTGTTCTGCTCAAAATTTGGTTTTAAGAAGAATGCATAAAGAGATCTTGCCGCATGACTTAGGCGCTTGTCTGTAAGGTATTTAATTTCAGTCTGATTCATTTGTATCTCCACTTTTTATGATAACAGATGGCTAATCTTTTTGGGAGCTGATATTTATTTGATACTGAGGATTAATGTGTATTGAAAAATTAAAAAAAAATGTAAAAACAATTAAATATTAATGTTTTATTTGTGTTGTTTAACATATTAAAAAACAAGAAAATTATAAAAAATATAAAAATAAAAATAATACACATTAATGTTTTATGCTAAAATCAAAAAAAATTTATTAATTACCTATTAAAACAATATGTCAGACAACGTAATTGAAACTACAGATGAGAGTGTATCTTCAGATACTCTTTCTACTCCAAAAAGAAAATATAATGTAAAGAAAAGCAGGTACCTGACCTTAAAAGAAGTCTGCAGATTACTTGAAATCTCTATTGCAACAGGCAAAAACTGGAAGAAGCTTGGCAGAATAAAAGAAGTTGAAACTCAAGAAGGTCTTCTTTTTGAAAGAAAAGAAATTAAAAAATTATTAACTTCCATGCGCAAAGGCGATCTGGACGGTTTAAAGTCAAGACGCAACAAGTCTGCTTTAAAGGGCAGAGAACTTTATGTCAATTATGTTTCTAAAGTTTCACCAAATCATGCTGCAGTATCATCTCTTGTAAACGGATTTTCCGGCACTCAGACTACTGTTACTGCTTTATTGTGTGAATCATTCCTGCAGCTTTTATGTTCATCAGGTAAACTTCAAAGAACCGTTGAAGGTAAACTCTTTTTAGCATATTTAAAAAATGAGTTTGATGCTGGAGATTATGAGTGGCTGTTAGTTGAGCTTATGAATAAGACTCCTGCAAATTCACTATTAAAAGCAGGGCAGAAACTTCAGGAATTTACTCTTGAATATGTTCCATATGAGGATACCTTAGGTCTTATTTATCTTTCATTGATGGAACTGTCAAAGCGCAGACAGTCTGGACGCTACTACACACCACAGAATCTTACAGATATTGCAGTTGAAACTCTTAATGTAGCCGATGGCAGGGTGTTTTTGGACCCATGCTGTGGATCTGGCAACTTTCTTTTAAGACTCTTAAAACGTGGCGCCAGAGTTGAAGATTTATACGGCTGCGATCTTGACGGTTTTTCTGTAACTTTGGCAAGAGTAAACTTCGTTCTCTCTGGCAATACCTCTGATAAGGATCTTTTAACTTCTCATCTTATTCAGTGCGATACCCTGACTTCAAAGCATTTGCCAAAGGTTGATGTGGTTTTAGGTAATCCACCATGGGGAAGCCTGGATGATCCAAAGGTAGCTGCTCGCTATGCAAAGGGCCTTGTCTGTGCAGATAAAAACAGACCTTGTCTTGCAGATCTCTTTGTCGAGCGCTCCTTAAAGCTTTTAGAGAGTGGCGGTATTGTCAGATTCGTACTTCCTGAGGCTCTTTTGAATGTGGCTTCCCACGAGAGGATTAGACAGTACATCTCTGAAAACGCAAGAGTGCTTTCAGTAAGATACTTAGGTGAAGTATTCCATGCCGTGCAGTGTCCAAGCGTGATCCTGACTTTAGAGCGTACCTCTTATGCAGGAGCTATGGGGGAAGTTATTGTCAATAATGACAAAGAAACCTACATTGTGCGCAGAAAGCGTGACAGGAACGATTTTAATTTCAAGGTGACTGATTCTGAGGCTTTAGTGCTATCAAAGATGGAAGATCTTGAAAACACCATCAGGATCAGGGGCCATGCATCATTTGCTCTGGGTATTGTTACAGGTTCAAACAGTGGCAAGATTAAGGATTCAAAAGAAGATGGTTTTGAGCAGGTAATTCGCGGTTCTGATATTGAGCCTTATAAAATCAATTCACCAAAGAACTTTATAAAATCTGATTTGTCCTCATATCAGCAGGTAGCTCCTCTTGAGTTCTACCGTGCTCAGAACAAACTGGTCTACCGTTTTATTTCCCGTTATCCGATAGTGGCAATGGACACCGGTGGCAGACTGACTTTAAACAGCTGCAATGTTCTTATTCCTAAATTTGAGAATATTTCAGCCGTATTTGTCATGGCTGTATTAAATTCAAGCGCCATGCGTTTTTACTTTGAAAAGAAGTTTAATACCATCAAAGTGTTAAGGTCCTTGTTAGAGGAAGTTCCTATTCCTTTAGCTTCAAAAGAAGATCAGATGCTCATTGAGTTTATGGTTACAGAATTGAATGAGTGCACAGATGAGAATAAACAGCTTGAATTAAGACATAAAATCGATAGAAAGATCTGTGAAATCTACGGACTTGGCAAAAGAGCTTTAAACACTATTGAAAACTGACAGTTCTGGCCGCATTTATTGAATTGAATTGTTAGTAAATTTTGATTAGAATTTAAAAAATTTTTTTAAAGGAGATTTAACATGTTTAACATGGGTAATATGATGAAGCAGGCTCAGATGATGCAGGAGCGCTTACAGAAGGCACAGGATGAGATTGCCAGGATGGAAGTGACCGGTGAATCTGGTGCAGGTCTTGTAAAGGTTACCATGACTGGTGCTCACGAAGTTCGTCGTGTTGAGATTGACGATACTGTTTTCTCTGATGACAAGGACATCTGTGAGGATTTAATTGCTGCAGCTTTCAACGATGCAAACCGTCGTGTTGAAGAGCAGTCAAAAGAGAAGATGGCTTCTGTTACTGGTGGTATGCAGTTACCTCCAGGCTTCAAGCTGCCATTCTAATTTCTATGTCTTCAAGCGCACTTTTAGACAATCTTATTGAAGCACTTCAGGTCATGCCTGGCATTGGACCTGTAAGTGCCACCCGTATTGCCTATCATCTTTTAGACAGAAACCGTAATGGCGGTATAGAGCTTTCAAAGGCTCTGTCCGATGCTCTTAACAATATCGCCTTATGTCCTGTCTGTCGCAATTATACTGATCATAAAGATACTGTCTGTGCGCTCTGTTCTCAGGAAAAACGCAAAAACTCAGCACTTTTATGTGTTGTAGAATCCCCATCTGATGTTGAAGCAATTGAAAAAACCGGAACCTATTATGGCTCCTACTTTGTGCTTCACGGTCATTTAAGTCCTATTGACAGAATCGGTCCTGCGCAGATTGGACTTGATGAGTTAAGAGAACGTCTTGAAAAAGAGCATATTGAAGAAGTTATTTTAGCTCTGTCCCAGACAGTGGACGGAGAAGTAACTGCTTCCTACATAACCTCAATTGCCAGAAAGCTTAATATTGAGGTATCCAAGATCGCTCAGGGTGTCCCTGTAGGTGGAGAACTGACCTCAGTAGACGGGAACACTCTTGCCTCATCCTTAAATTTTCGCCACAAAATATAAAAATTTTAACTAAATCATATTTTTTTACTTGAAAAGCAGATTTTATATCCCCATTTCCTTAGTAGATTAGATTTTTTGCCAGATTTCGTAACTAAGGAGATTTATATGGCAGCCACAGTTCATGGTTTTCAGACTCAGGTAACCAAATTACTTGATTTACTTGCAAACTCACTTTATTCAAACAAGGAAGTTTTCCTGCGTGAGTTAATCTCAAATGCATCTGATGCTATTGATAAGCTTCACTTCATGTCTTTAACCAACCAGGATTTAATTAAAGACGATCCAAATTTCAAAATTCAGATCCGCGCAGATAAGGATGCTAAGACCCTTACCATTACAGATAACGGTATCGGTATGACCTTAGATGAGGCCAACAGCCACTTAGGTACCATTGCAGAGTCTGGCACTGAAGCATTCATGAAGAATTTAACTGGTGATGCCAAGCGTGACAGCCAGTTAATCGGTCAGTTCGGTGTTGGTTTCTATTCAGCATTTATCGTTGCCAGCAAGGTAACCGTATTATCACGTTCTGTAAATGCAGCTGAAGATGCCGGTGTTCGCTGGGAGTCAGATGGCAATGGTACTTTTGAGTCAGAGAATGTAGCAGTTCCATTCCGTGGTACTCAGATTATTCTGCACATCAAGGATGATGAGACTGAGTTTTTAGATACCTGGAAGCTGCGTGAATGCATTACCAAGTATTCAGATCATATTTCAACCCCTGTAGAGCTTTACGAAGAGAAGTATGAGAAGCCAGAAGAAGGTGATGACAAGAAAGAGCCTGAGAAGAAGTTTGAGTACACTCAGGTTAACGATGCCAAGGCTTTATGGACCCGTACACCAAAGGATGTAACCGAGCAGGAGTACAATGAGTTCTATAAGCACCTGTCTCACGACTATCAGGATCCAATCACTTACGCTCACAACAAGGTTGAAGGTGATCTTGAGTATACCTCACTGCTTTATGTTCCATCTAAGGCTCCATGGGATTTATACAACCGTGAGAACGAGCATGGCTTAAAGCTTTATGTACAGCGTGTGTTCATTATGGATAAGGCTGAAGCCTTCCTGCCAAACTACCTGCGTTTTATCAAGGGTCTTGTAGATACCAATGCTCTGCCTCTTAACGTATCACGTGAGCTTTTACAGGAAACTGCTGTAACACGCAAGTTAAAGAAAGCCTTAACCAAGAGAGTATTATCAATGCTTGATAAGCTTTCAAAGGATACTGAGAAGTACGAGAAGTTCTATGCTCAGTTTGGCAATGTATTAAAGGAAGGTCCTGTTGAGGATTATGACAACAAGGAAGCTATCTTAAAGCTCCTGCGCTTTGCCTCAACCAATAACAACTCAGCTGTTCCTTCAGTAAGCTTTGATGAGTACATCTCACGTATGAAGGAAGGCCAGGATAAGATTTACTATCTGACTGCCGACAGTTATGAAACTGCAGTAAACTCACCATACCTTGAGACCTTAAAGAAGAAGGGCGTTGAAGTTCTTTTAATGTCAGAACGCGTTGACGAGTGGTTAATGGGCAATGTAAATGAGTTTGCCGGAAAGGAATTTGTAAGTGCAAATTCTCAGGACTTAAAGCTTGGCTCTTTAGCTGATGAAGAGGACAAGAAGAAGGAAGAGGCTGCAAAAGAAGAGAATAAAGATCTGATTGAGCGCTTCAAGAAGGCTTTAGGTGACAAGGTTTCAGACGTTGTTGTATCAACCCGTCTTATCGATTCACCATCCTGTGTAATTTCTGGCACCAACCAGATGATGACAATGCAGATGCGTCGTCTTTTAGAGGCTGCAGGTCAGCCTGTTCCTGAGGATAAGTTCACTTTAGAGTTAAATCCAGAGCACAAGCTGGTCAAGAAAGCCTATGCTGAGATGGATGAGGCTGTATTTGCCAAGTGGGCAACCTTAATTTACAACCAGGCTCTGCTTGCTGATCAGGGGGCAATTAAAGATCCTAGCGCCTTCGTTAAGGCTATGAATGAGCTTTTATTAGACTAGTTTGTCTGTAAAATTCAAATTAAGGCTCTGAATACGTCAGTGTTCAGAGCTTTTTTGCTTTTTAATAAGGTATAATATACTAAATTTTTATTTTAAATATATTGGTGAATTATGGTTTCAATGCACTGGCGCCACAATGATGATACTTTAATCGGTTCTCTTGGTATTTCTTTAGTTGAGGAATCTGTTGATGGCGTATTCATGGCTACCATGCCTGTTGATAACCGTACCTGTCAGAATTACGGTATCTTAAGCGGTGGTGCAACTATTGCACTTGCTGAAACATTGGCAGGCTACGCTTCATACAAAAACTGTCCGCCATCTCATGTACCATGCGGTATTCAGGTTACCGCAAATCATGTGAACATGGCCCGTTTCGGTGCTTTGGTCACCGCCAAGGCAAGACCGGTGAAAGTCGGCAGAACCATGCATGTATGGGATGTTGAGGTCTTTGATGAAGAGAATCTTTTAATCTCAAAGATTAGTGTTACCAATATGATTATTGAAAAGAAGTTTTACTAAATAAGAGGTTTATATGGCAAGAGAGTGGAAAACCATTAAAGAATATAAGGAAATCCTTTTTGATTTTTATAATGGTATTGCAAAGATTACAATCAACCGTCCTCGTTATCGTAATGCCTTTACACCTCTTACAGTAACTGAAATGGCTGATGCTTTAGATTACTGCAAAAATCACAAGCAGGTCCGTTGCGTGGTTTTAACTGGAGAAGGTGACAAGGCTTTCTGCTCTGGTGGTGACATGCATGTTAAAGGTCATGGCGGTTATGTTGATGATGAGGGTATGCCAAAGCTTAATATTTTAGGCGTACAGCGTCAGATTAGATCTCTTCCAAAGCCTGTTGTTGCCATGGTTAACGGATATGCCATCGGTGGTGGTCACGTACTTCACGTGGTATGTGATTTATCAATAGCCTCAGATAACGCCATCTTTGGTCAGACTGGTCCTAAGGTTGGATCTTTTGATGCAGGTTTTGGCTCTTCATATCTTGCACGTGTGGTTGGACAGAAAAAAGCCCGTGAAATCTGGTTCTTGTGCCGTCAGTACAGCGCCAGTGAAGCTCTTGAGATGGGCCTTGTAAACACAGTGGTTCCATTTGATAAGCTTGAAGATGAAACTGTTGCATGGTGCGAGCGCATGATGGAATTGTCACCTCTTGCTTTAAGAATGATCAAGGTTGGCCTTAATGCTGAACTTGACGGTCAGGCTGGTATTCAGGAACTTGCAGGCGATGCCACCATGCTTTACTACATGACTGATGAAGCTTTAGAAGGCGGAAGAGCATTCCTTGAAAAGCGTAAACCTAATTTCAATAAAGATCTCTTCTAATGTCATTTATAAAGTAATTGGTACGAAATAACCGAAAACTAATCCATTATGACAGTCTCACAGCAGACTGTCAGCTCATTAAAAAATCAGTGTGATTTGATTCACAAAATT
>ONCB01000031.1 GCA_900316175.1 uncultured Succinatimonas sp. | reverse complement strand
CAACTTAGGTTAAATAAATCAATGTAAGTTTTTAAAGAGCGTCAACGCTAGATCTTATCTAGGTTTAGTTAGATTTTATATCTGGGAAACTCGAGTAAAATAATTTTTAAAAAGGCAGTTTGCCTTTAAAAGAATAATTTTTTCACGCCTCGTTTTGGTACATTTCTAACAATTCTGTAAAGTTTTAGATCACCATCTAATAATTTTGAAAACATTTGTTTTTATTAGCCTCAGGATTAGAAAAGTGTCCTGAATAATGCTAAAATTCTTACGATTACTTGTCGATACAGGAATGTTACTTTTTTTGAAATATAAAAGGGTCGCATTTTTGTGTGTAACTGACAGGTATTAGAGTAATCCTTAGTTTTAATGGAACCGTCTATGATTAAAATCAAAAAAGGATTGGATCTGCCTATTGGCGGCAAGCCTGAACAGTCGGTAAGTGCCAGCCCAAGCGTTAAGCATGTAGCTTTAATCAGCTCTGATTACGTTGGTCTGCGTCCTTCAATGGCTGTTGAAGCAGGTATGACTGTCAAGAAAGGTCAGGTTCTCTTTGAAGATAAAAAGAATCCTGGAACACGTTTTACAGCTCCTGTTGCCGGTAAGGTTGTTGCCATCAACAGAGGCGAGCGCCGTGCTTTCCAGTCACTTGTAATTGAAGTAGATCCTAATGGACAGAGCGTTGAGTTCAAGAAGACTCCAGCTGACAAGCTGCTTGCTTTATCCTCAAAGGATGTGGTTGATGAGTTAGTTGAATCAGGCATGTGGACCGCTTTCCGCACCCGCCCATTCGACAAGGTACCAGCAGTTGGCTCACTCCCTCACTCAATCTTTGTAACTGCCATGGATACCAATCCTTTAGCAGCTGATCCTAAGGTTGTAATTGCAGCTGAGCATGCAGCATTTGCAAACGGCCTGAGAGTATTAAGCAGAATTGGCGATTTCAAGGTTTACGTATGTAAGGGTGATTATGAGATCCCTTCTGTAACCGCAGACAACATTCAGGTTGAGACTTTCAAGGGTCAGCACCCAGCAGGTCTGCCAGGCGTTCACATTCATAATTTAGATCCTGTATCAGAGAACAAGACTGTATGGCACATCGGCTATCAGGATGTTATCGCTATCGGTCACCTCTTCGTTGAAGGCGAGTTCTACAACAAGAGAGTAATTTCTTTAGCAGGTCCAGTTGTTGCAAAGCCTCGTTTAATCGAGACTGTAATCGGTGCTTCTGTAACTGAGTTAGTTGCAGGCGAGAAGCTTCCAAAGGGCTCACGCGTAATTTCAGGTACCGTACTCTGGGGTAACACAGCTGTAGGTCCATATGCTTACTTAGGCCGTTATCACTTAGGCGTTGCAGCATTAGAAGAAGGCACAACCAACGAGTTCTTCTTACAGAACTGGATGGGTTTAGGTTTACACCGTCACTCAGCTACCCGTGCATTCTTATCTGGCTTCTTAAAGCCATCAACTTACACCTTCAATACCGCATTAAACGGCGGTCCTCGTTCAATTATGCCTATCGGTGTATATGACAAGGTTTTAGCTCCATATGAGGTTGAGGGTACCATGCTTGTTCGTGCTATCGATATGAACGATACCGATCAGGCCAAGCTGCTTGGAATCTTAGAGTTATCAGAAGAAGACGTAGCTTTAGCAACTTACGTTTGCCCTGGTAAGAATGACTTCGGCGCATTAATCCGCAGAAGCCTGACTAAGATTGAAGTGGAGGGTTAATTAAGTGTTAGAGTTATTAAAGAAATTCTCTTTACTCTTTACAAAGGGTGGCCTGTTATCATGGTTCTATCCTTTATATGAGGGTACATTCACATTCTTATACAGCTCTGGCCGTGTTACCACTGGTAAAACCCACGTTCGTGATTTCGTTGACTTAAAGCGTATCATGATTATCGTTTGGGCTGCAGTGTTCCCTGCTTTATTCTGGGGTATGTACAACATCGGTAACCAGACTGTAGAGGCTATCGCAACTCTGCCTAATGCAAATGAAGTCGCAACTGCAAGTTATGCTCTGTTCAGCGATGACTGGCACTATGCATTAGTTCAGCTCTTAGGCGGTTGTTTAACCACTGATGCCGGCATCTTCACCAAGATGTTAATCGGTGCTGTTTACTTCCTCCCAATCTATGCTGTTGTTTTTGCTGTAGGCGCATTCTGGGAAGTTTTATTCTGCTTAATCAGACACCATGAAATCAACGAAGGTTTCTTCGTAACTTCAATTGTGTTCTCATTAGTAGTACCAGCTACCATGCCATTATGGCAGGCTGCTTTAGGTATTTCCTTCGGTGTTATCATCGGTAAGGAAGTATTCGGTGGTACCGGCAGAAACTTCGTAAACCCTGCACTGTGCGGCCGTGCATTCTTATTCTTCGCTTATCCTGCATCAATTTCAGGTACCGACTGCTGGGTTCCAGTAGATGGTTTCTCTGGTGCAACTCCACTGGCTCAGTGGGCACAGGGTGGTGAGGCAGCATTAAAGGATGTAGCTGGCAACGCCATCAACTGGATGGATGCCTTTATGGGTAACATTCAGGGCTCAATCGGCGAAGGTTCAACTGCAATGATTTTAGTTGGCGCTTTAATTATTCTCGCTACTGGTGTTGCTTCACTGCGCATCATGTTAGGTGTTGTAATTGGTGCTTTCTTAACTGCCTGCTTATTCAATTACATCGGTTCTTCAACCAACCAGATGTTCTCAATGCCATTTGAGTGGCATGCTGTATTAGGTGGCTTCGCTTTCGGTACCGTATTCATGGCAACCGACCCAGTATCAAGTTCATTTACCTCAAAGGGCAAGTGGGCATTTGGTGCTTTAATCGGTGTTATGGTTATCTTAATCCGTACCGTAAACCCAGCATACCCAGAAGGCATGATGCTTGCAATTTTATTCGCTAACTGCTTTGCTCCTTTATTCGACTACTTAGCAACTCAGCGTAATATTAAGAGGAGACTTGCTCGTGGCTAAAGTTAATTTTAAAGACACTGTAGTAGGTACCTTCGTTGTTATCGTATCATTCTGCTTGGTTTGCTCTGTAGTTGTATCTTCAGCAGTAGTTGCTTTAGATCCATTCAAGGCAGCAGCAGTTGCTAATGATCGTCAGGTTAATATCCTGAAGGTATCTGGTGTAAAAGATAATGGCAAGATTGCCGACATCTTCAAGGAGCACATCGTAGCTCACCTTGTAGATGTTGACACCGGTGATTTAATCGATGATGACAAGGCTGTAGCTGATGGTATCGTATCTTCAAAGGATGCTATCGAAGGCTATAACTTTGCTTCTCTTGCTAAGAAAGACGGCACTTCTGTAAAGATCAACAAAGAAGATGACGCAGCTGGTATCTTAACTCACTCAAAGTATATGCCTGTTTACTTTGCAAAGGATGGCGGCAAGACTGTTCGCATTATTCTTCCTTTCTACGGCCAGGCATTATGGTCAACCGTTTATGGTTATGTAGCTGTATCTCCTGAAGATGGCAACACCATCTTAGGCGTTACCTTCTACTCACACGGCGAGACCCCAGGCTTAGGTGGTGAGATTGACAATCCTAACTTCCAGAAGAAGTGGGAAGGCAAGAAGATCCAGATTGACGGCAACTACGCTTTCAAGATCTGTAAGAATGCAAAGGATAATCAGATTGATGCATTATCTGGCGCAACCTTAACCTCTAACGGCGTAGACAACACTGCCAAGTACTGGTTTGATGTTGGTTACAAGCCATTCTTAGAAAAAATTAGCAAAGGGGAGATCTCTGTAAATGAGTAACAAAGGTCCATCTCTTAAGGAAACATTCCTGACCCCTATCATTGCAAATAACCCTGTAATGATTCAGGTTTTAGGTATCTGTTCTTCCTTAGCTGTTACCTCTAGCATGAATACCGCTTTTGTTATGGGTCTGTCAGTTATTGCAGTATGTTCATTAGCAAATCTTCTGATTTCTATTGTACGTAGCTTTATCCCTAACTCAGTACGTATTATCGCTCAGATGACAGTTATCGCATCACTGGTAATCTTAGTTGACCAGATCTTAAAGGCTTTCGCCTACGACCTGTCAAAGCAGTTATCAGTTTATGTTGGTCTGATTATCACCAACTGTATCGTTATGGGTAGAACTGAGGGCTTTGCTCTGAAGTCCAAGCCTCTTCCATCTTTATTAGACGGTTTAGGAAACGGTATTGGCTACATGCTCGTATTATGCGTTGTTGCAAGTATCCGTGAGATCTTCGGTTCAGGCACCTGGTTTGGTATGACCGTATTTGAGACCGTTAACAACGGTGGCTGGTACGTTCCATGTGGTCTGCTTGTAATGCCACCATGCTCATTCTTCCTGTTAGGCCTGTTAATCTGGGTTGTTAAGACCTTCCGTAAGGATCTTCAGGAACCACTTGAGTATGATACCCACAGGGAGGATTACTAATAATGGAACACTATATTTCATTATTTGTTAAGAGTGTATTCATCGAGAACATGGCTTTAGCCTTCTTCTTAGGTATGTGTACATTCCTGGCAGTATCAAAGAAGGTTTCAACCTCAGCTGGCTTAGGTGCTGCTGTTATTATGGTTCAGTTACTTGCTGTTCCTGTAAACAACATCATCAACACCTACGTTTTAAAGCCTGATGCTCTGGCACCTGGTTTAGATTTATCATTCTTAAGCTTCATTACCTACATTGGTGTTATTGCAGCTTTAGTTCAGATCCTGGAAATTTTCCTCGATAAGTACGTACCAAGTCTGTACGCTGCTTTAGGTATCTTCCTGCCTCTGATCACTGTAAACTGCGTTATCTTCGCTGGTGTATCATTCATGGTACAGCGTGAGTACACCTTCACCGAGTCTGTAGTGTATGCTTTAGGTTCAGGTTCTTCATGGGCCCTGGCAATCATCGTGCTGGCTGCTATTAACGAGAAGTTAAAGTATGCAAGCGCACCTGCCGGTCTTCGTGGTTTACCTTTAACCTTTATCACTGCAGGTCTGATGGCAGTTGCTTTCATGGCCTTCTCTGGTATTCAGTTATAAGGGGGAGACATGGAAACAATTATTGCTGGTGTAGCAATGTTCGTGGCAATCGTTGTTATTCTCGTAACATTAATTCTGGTTGCTAGAAAGTTCCTGGTTCAGTCAGGCGACATTACTATCGGTGTTAACGGCGATGCTGACAAGGCTATGAAATGCCCAGCTGGCGGTAAGTTATTAAACGATCTGTCAGAACAGGGTATCTTCGTATCATCTGCCTGCGGTGGCCGTGGTGCATGTGGTCAGTGTAAGGTTAAGGTTACCCAGGGCGGCGGTAACGTTCTTCCTATCGAGTACTCACACTTCTCAAAGCGTGAGATCAAGGAAGGCTGGAGACTTGCCTGTCAGGTTACTGTAAAGAATGACTGTCAAATCGAATTACCTCCAGAGGTATTCGGTGTTAAGAAGTGGGAATGTGAGGTTATTTCAAACCATAACGTTGCTACCTTCATTAAAGAGTTACGTTTACGTATTCCTGCTGGTGAAGAAGTTCCATTCCGTGCTGGTGGTTATATCCAGATCGAAGCTCCTGCACACGAAGTTAAGTATGCAGATTTCGATATCGAGCCTCAGTACATTGGCGCCTTCAAGCACTTTGGCTTTGATAAGCTCGTTTCAAAGGTTGATACTCCAACCATTCGTGCTTACTCAATGGCTAACTACCCTGGTGAGAAAGGCCTCATCATGTTAAACGTACGTATTGCAACTCCACCATTTGGCGTACCTGGTGCAGTACCTGGCATTATGTCTTCATACATCTGGAGCTTAAAGCCTGGTGATAAGGTAACCATCTCTGGTCCATTCGGTGAGTTCTTCGCACGTGAAACCGACAATGAAATGGTATTCATCGGTGGTGGTGCTGGTATGGCTCCTATGCGTTCACACATCTTTGATCAGTTAAAGAGATTAAACTCAAAGCGCAAGATGTCATTCTGGTACGGTGCCCGTTCATTAAACGAAGTGTTCTATGCTGACGAGTTCGATCAGTTAGCTAAGGAACATCCAAACTTCACCTGGCATCTGGCTTTATCAGATCCTCAGCCTGAAGACAACTGGACTGGCTTAACTGGCTTCATTGCAAACGTTCTGTACGAACAGTACTTACGTGACCACAAGAACCCAGAAGACTGCGAGTACTACATGTGTGGTCCTCCAATGATGTCTAAGTCTGCAGTAGATATGCTCCACTCAATCGGTGTAGAAGACGAGAACATCCTCTTTGACAACTTTGGTGGTTAATATCTAACTTCTAGATTTATAAGGGATCTCTTTTGAGATCCCTTTTTTTTTCTGTTTATTTTCTGTGCAAAAAATTTTTTTTGTGCGAGTGATTTTATTTACAAATTTAGATATATAATTACGAAAAAATGAAAAAAAGTTACAGCAAATTATTAAAATTATAAAAATTTAAAAATGTTTATTATCAAGCTGCTAGCGTTCGTATTATCACTTACAGCGACCTCTTCTGTATATGCAGCCAATATGTGGGATTCAGGAGAGCTTACATATCCAAGCGGTGAAACCGAGATTTCCGCCTTTGTAAATTCAGATGGCAATACCCAGCTTCAGGCTGTGTTGTGTTCAAAGGGAGGACAGGGGGATTACCGTTTCACTCTTCTATTACCTAAAGAACTTGATTATGACTCGGTGATCAAGGTTACTATCAAAACTGACGAACTTGTAACTGAAGAATACGCTGAGGTTGCTGGAAATTCACTTGATCTGCAGATAGATCCAAGACTGCTTTTAGCTCTTCCTGATACACCCAAGATGGAAATTGTATTTGATGAGGAAGAGGCTGAGTATTTAGGCGTGCCTTCAACACTTGAAATCAGTATGTCCGGTGCTGATCTTACCTTGAGAAATGTGGCATCAAAATGCACCGCATTATGTATAAGCAACAACTATAAGTGCAATTACCCGATTTTATCCTCTCTGTTATGGCCATATGACAATTTCGAGCACATATCCATAGAAGATATTGACTCACTGTGCACCAAGAGGATCGGACCTCATTTATATAAGTTCAATAATTCTGAAAGCTGTACCATAGCTTTAGACAGGTTCTATAAAAAGCACGGTATTGGTCCTCTGTCATATATTGAAAAACTGTTTAACGGACAGAACAGCTCTTATAAAAAGTACATCAAGGCCTGGAATAAGGCTGTTTTGATGGGGCCTACAATTACTATTACCCCTGATGTTAATGCAGATATGTCAGACTGGTATCTGACTTTATATGCACTTGCAGGAAAGAGAAAGCTTCAGGAGATCCCAAACAGCTTTTATTCAATCAAAGAATCTGAAGGTGATCCTACCACCCTGGTATACGACATTGATAACCGTTATGAGATGGAGGCCTTAAAGTATTCATCTGTGCTTTACCGTCGTATGCGAGGCTCTGTAAATACTCTGAACGCAGTCGACAGTGCATTAAAGTATTGGGCTGAGTTTTATCGTGAGTTATCCTCAGCTCTGCCAAACATACCATTAGCTCAGGCTTTAAAGCCGGTCATTTACAGACGCATGCTGATGCGTACCTGGCGTCTTGCAGGTCGACCTGACGGCATTATCCTGAAGCCAGAGAACGAATTCAGACAGGGCATTGGCGGAAAGACCACCACTACTGAGCTTTTAGAATCTGAATGTTCCTTCTTTGATGGCGCTAATGGTTCACAGTTTTATTTTGCATCAGATGACTGTATCAGAGGCATTGAATCAAGTATCAGGATCACTCCGCTTAATAATTTCTATTATGAAAAAGTGTTAAAAGCCTGGGATTCTTTTGCTTCAAGATGGATTGGTTCACCTTTTTACAATGATTCAATTGATGATGCTGTAGGCGAACATCCTCGTGCAAATTTAGGACTTGCTCTGATTTCCCTGTTCAAGCTTTACGGATTTGGTGATTATTTCCAGCTGCGTGAATGTATTTCTTCACGTGATGAGGATATCTGCAATTACGAATCTGAAAAGGCATACAGTACCTATAAGAAGGAATTTGAATACCGTTCTGATTCTATCTTTAAGGTAAATACAGATGACGGTAATACTTTAAATGAATTAAACTCACTGTGGCTTGAGTATTACCATGCCTTAGAAGAATATGTTAACGATCTGTCTGTACGTGGTGTAATTCCAAAGTGGAGAGCAGAATTTGTAAAGGGTATTGCCTGCATTGAGCAGACCAATGCACTTTTAAACTTCCCATATGACAGAGAAGAGCTTCCTGATTTATCTGTAGAGCCAGATGATGAGAGGGCCAGAGTAAATTCAGATAATATGTCAATTGAGCAGGTGGTTGATGAAATTGTAAAAGATGAAATTGATCCTGACTCTCGCATTGATGAGACTATCATCGTTCCTGAATAAAACAGTTTTTCTAAAAGATCGCGGTTGACTCACTCTGTACTGATTATAAAAACAAAAAAGACGGCATCAGCCGTCTTTTATCATAGTAAAAACGATTAAGCGTTAACTTCTTCCTGAGCCTGACGTAACAGCTCATTTAAGCCAACCTTTGATAAGGTCTTTTCATCAACCTTCTTAACGATGATTGCAGCATATAATGAATATTTGCCATCCTTTGAAGGAAGATTACCAGCAACTACTACTGAGTGTGGTGGGATCCTGCCATATGAGATTTCACCAGTGGTTCTGTCATAAATACGGGTTGATTTGCCTAAGAAAACGCCCATGGAGATAACGGAGCCTTCGCCGACGATAACACCTTCAACAACTTCTGAACGTGCGCCGATAAAGCAGTTGTCTTCAATAATGGTAGGGCCTGCCTGAACTGGCTCTAATACACCACCAATACCGGCACCGCCAGCGATATGAACGTTCTTGCCGACCTGAGCACATGAACCTACGGTAGCCCAGGTATCAACCATGGTGCCTGAGCCTACGTGTGCACCGATATTAACGAATGAAGGTAACACAATGGTATCTGGCTCTAAGAATGCACCGCGACGTACAACTGAACCTGGGGTAGCTCTGATGCGTTCTTTTTCAAAACGTTCCTGAGTATAATTTGCAAACTTTAATGGAACCTTGTCAAAATAAGCTCCACCAGGGAATTCTGTCATGAAATTGTCAGTAATTCTGAAGGAAAGTAATACAGCCTTTTTAATCCACTGATTGGTAACCCAGTCACCATCAATCTTTTCTGCTACGCGGATTTGTCCTGCGTCTAAAGCGTCGATAACCTTCTCAATGGCATCCTTTACTTCTTTGGTTACGGTATTTGAATTGATATTGGCTCTATTTTCAAAGGCCTCTTCAATAATTGGCTGTAAGTCCTGTACTGACATTTTTAAGCTCCTGGGTAGTAAAAACTATTTGTCCAGAACCTTCATCAGCGTAGCACTAAGTTCGTTTTTCATGTCCGAGTCAAGTGGCATTCCGTTGATATCGGTAATGGCAAAATAGTCATCAGCGCGTTCACCTGTAGTGGTGATTCTTGCGGCTCTGATTAAATATCCTAAATTTCCAAATGTAATGCCGATTTTAGCTAACAGTCCCTGTCTGTCAAGAGTTGAGATCTCAAGACGGGTCTGCTTTTCTGACTCAAAATCAAGGTAGTTTATGGTAGTTGGAATGTCAAAAATCTTGTGATTAACTGACGGAATATCAAGGGTTTGACTATGATCATTAAGACCTGCGAGAATAGCGTTTCTAAGCGAATTCAGGCGGTCCTGATCAAGTGGCTGTCCTTTCTTGTTTTGGAACATTATGGTGCACAATGCGTGATAATTGTGCGTAATAAAGATCTGTGCACTAAAAACGTTCAATTGCTTCAAAGCCATTGTTTTTACTATGTTTCCAAACACAATTGGGGAACTGCTCTTATAGTAAACCATAAGCTCTGTTCCAACATTAGGGGTCTGTGAAAACAGTACAAGCGGGGTATCTTTATGCTCATAACGGATAATGTTGCGGGCATGCCAGCTGATATCTTCTGGGGCATAATGAATGAAGTACTCAATAGGAAAGAGACGCATGAACTTTAAGATATCCGCCTTCTTGCAGTCCTTGGTAATGTCTATTACCTTCTCCTGATTTGCCTGAGCCTGATTTTGCATGCTCTTGACAAGATCATCACCTTCATTGGACAGCGCCATCTTAGTTGAGGTATAGAGCTGACGGAAGATATTGTCCTTCCATGAATTCCACACATTCTCGTTGGTTGCAGAGATATCTGCAACGGTTAAAAGATACAGCAGGTTTAAATGTTCTTCATCGCCAACAAAGTCAGAGAATTTGTTGATCTCCTCAAGATCTGAAATATCACGTCTTGTGGCTGTGGTATTAAACTGCAGATGGTTTTCAATAAGCCACTTGATAAGTTGGGTGTCATATTCATTAAAGCCATGCAGACGGCAGAATGACTCTGCATCCTTGGCTCCCTTGGCGGCATGATTGCCACCTCTGCCTTTGGCAATATCATGCAGAAAAGATGCTGTGATAAGGCAGGCTGGATTTGAGATCTTGCGGTAAACGTTTTTAAAGAGCTGATAGATTGGCTCTTTAGATTTTGACAGTTCCTGTACACCTCTGATAACTCTGATGATGTGCTCATCAACAGAGAACAGGTGGAATCTGTCAAACTGAGCCAGCCCCTCAATATGAGCCCACTGTGGCATATAGCTTGAGAGTACGCGGGTCTCATGCATTAAGGAGAAGACCTTTGGTGCCTTTTCAACATTCTCAAGCAGTTTTTTAAAGGTCTTGCGGCAGGACGGAATGGTGATTAAAAAGTCCTTAATCTCGCGTCTTGCCTCTCTTAGAGCTCTTAAACAGTTGACATGAATATCGCTTATCTTGTCGCGGCTTTCCATTGAGTCAAAAAGCTCTAAGATCTTCTGCGGATCATTTTTGAAAAGCTCATGATCAATAACATCGATGTAATTGCCACGGCGCAGGAAGTGACTGTTTAAAAACTCTGGCTCTTCAAACTCTTCACCTACGTAGCCCTTAATTGAAAGCTGTGCTGTCTGCAGTACTATATTGTTGAGTTCTCTGATCCTCAGGAAGGTTCTGAAGAGATCTCTCATCATTGCCTCAACCGGAGCATTACCCTCATCTCCGTAGCCTAAAAGGTTGGCAAGACTCTTTTGCAGATCCAGCCTTAAAATATTTCCATTGTTGATGCAGTGCAGGGCAAAGCGTACATTCCATAAGAATCTGCGGCAGGAGAGATACTCTTCGTATTCAAGTTTGGTAAAAAGACCGATATCGTGAAGATTGGAATTTAATCCCATCTGGTAAACCTTGATGGCAATCCACTGCATGATGTGAAGATCACGAAGACCGCCTGGGTTGTTCTTGATATCAGGCTCTAGCGAGTACACGGTATCACGGTAGGTGTGGTATCTTGTCTGCTGCTCTTTTAATTTTTCATCAAAGAACTTTTCATTATTCCAGAAATCATCAATCTTCAAAGCTTTTAAAAGACTCAGATAGGTCTGTTCATTACCGGTGATAAGATGAGTTTCAAGAAGGTTTGAGATAATGGTGATATCTTCTCTTGAGGCTAAGACGGTATCCTTTACGGTTCTAACAGATGAGCCTATATCAAGCTTTAAATCCCAGAGAAATGAGATGAAAGGTTCAATAGCCTCTTTTGCTTCAGTTGGAATTGGAGAGACTGAAGAGAGGATAAGCAGATCAATATCTGATTCAGGAAACTGCTCTCGTCTGCCGTATCCACCTACCGCACACAGAGCAAGGTATGGGAATTTTTCCCCGACAAAGTGATTCCACAGCATTGTCAGGGTGCTGTCCATAATGGAGGAGGAATATTCTATGATGCTCTCAACTGTAAATCCTGCTTCAAAGCATTTAAGCAGATGCTCTTTATAGTACTTTATAAGTTCACGTCCCTGTCTGACATCGAGGATATCAAGGCCGCAGGTGGTGAAAGGAAAGTTGTTTTCGATATCTGTCTTATCTGCTTTTCTTGGAATTACAATTGATTCAAACATAGCTATCAGTGTTCAATAATTCTAGGGAAATCCTCGTCCTTACGCAGGGTAAGAACCTCAACACCATTGTGGGTAACTAAAAGGGTGTGCTCAAACTGAGCTGATGGCTGCTTGTCGGCAGTGGTAACTGTCCAGCCGTCTTTGCGATTAACCTTGCACTTGTAGGTGCCGGCATTGATCATAGGCTCAATGGTAAAGCACATGCCTTCCTGCAAAATCAGGTTCATTCTGTTTTTGTAGTGCAGCACCTGTGGCTCCTCATGGAAACCTGCGCCGATGCCGTGACCGCAGTAGTCTCTTACAATTGAGAATCCGGCCTTGTCAGCAACTTTCTGAATGGCAGCGCCGATGTCGGCAAGGTTTGAGCCTGGACGAACAGTTTTAATGGCCTCATACATGCCTTCCTGAGCACACTTAATCAGCTGCATGTTGCGAGGGGAGGTCTTGCCAACAACATACATTCTTGAGCTGTCACCGTGGTATTTGTCATAAAGCACGGTAACATCGATATTTACAATATCGCCCTCATGAAGTTTATGTGGTCCTGGAATGCCGTGGCATACTACTTCGTTGATACTGATGCAGGTGGCTTTAGGATATCCCTGGTAGCCTAAATCAGCACTTTTGGCTCCTTCGACATTTTCCATATAGTCGTTCATGATTTTGTCAAGCTCATCGGTGGTAACACCTGCCTTTACATATGGCTCAATCATCTCAAGAACACGGGCGGTGATAGCACCTACCACTCTCATTTTTTCAATTTCAGATGGTGACTTTAAAGAGATATTCATTTTTAATGCGTCCAAATAATAAAACTTTTTTAATTATATTATCTTATTGCTCTAATTTTAAGGAGATAAGTCAGCTTTATGAATTTTTATCAATAAACTGTGAATTTATTTGTTAAAGCATGCTAAAATATAGTGCCTTTGTGTAGGTACACTTAAGGTATTGCATAAGGCAAAATGCTTTATGCTTTTGATTTTTATTTAGAAAACGCACACTGTTTGTTAACGTATCTGGCTGGGTGCCGTACTGCGGTTGGTCAGGCGAAACAGTGGAGGCTTAACCCTAACTATTCGAGGTAATTTTAAATGTCTACCATCACTATGCGCGATATGCTTCAGGCTGGCGTTCACTTTGGTCATCAGACCCGTTACTGGAATCCTAAGATGAAACAGTACATCTTCGGTGCACGTAATGGCATTCATATCATCAATCTTGAGAAGACTGTTGAGTGCTACGACGCAGCTTTAAACTTCCTGAGCAGCACTGTTGCTCACAAGGGCAAGGTACTTTTCGTTGGTACCAAGCGCGCAGCAAGCGATAAAGTAGGTAAGGCTGCAACTGAATGCGGTCAGTACTACGTAGATCACCGCTGGCTTGGCGGTATGTTAACCAACTGGAAGACCGTACGTCAGTCAATCAAGCGCTTAAAGGAGCTTGAGACTCAGACTCAGGACGGTACTTTAGACAAGTTAACCAAGAAAGAAGCTTTATTACGTACTCGTGAGCTTGAGAAGTTAAACCGTTCATTAGGCGGTATCAAGGATATGGGTGGTCTTCCTGATGCATTATTCGTAATCGATGCAGAAGTAGAGCACATCGCTATCAAAGAAGCTAACAACTTAGGTATTCCTGTTGTAGCTATCGTTGATACCAATTCAAATCCTGATGGCGTACAGTACGTTGTTCCTGGCAATGACGATGCTATCCGTGCAGTTGACCTTTACTTAAAGGGCGCAGTTGAGACCATCAACGCAGCACGTGCAGACGCAGTTCGCATGGAGAAGGAAGCTAAGGCTGAGACTGAGGCTAAGGCTGAAGAGACTGCTGAGAAGGCTGAATAAGTTTTCTTTGGGCAACCCCCATAGTACTGTGAAAACCACAGATTAGTGAAATTTATTTAAGGCCGGTCAAACCGGCCTTTTACCGATTAAGAGGAATAAAACATGGCTACCGTAACCGCTGCTATGGTTAAAGAATTACGTGACGCTACTGGCGCAGGTATGATGGACTGTAAGAAGGCATTAGTTGCTGCTGACGGCAACATGCAGGCTGCTATTGACGCAATGCGTAAGAGCGGTGCTGCTAAGGCTGCTAAGAAGGCTGGCCGTACTGCTGCTGAAGGTATCATCGCTGTTGCACAGAATGACAAGAACATCGCTTTAGTAGAAGTTAACTCAGAGACCGACTTCTGCGCTAAGAACGCTGAGTTCGTAGCATTTGCTCAGAAGGTTGCTGATTTAGCTTTAGCAAACAACATCTCTGACATCGAGGCTTTAAAGGCTGCTCAGTTAGATGGTTCAACCGTTGCTGAGACCTTAACCGCTTTAGTTGCTAAGATTGGTGAGAACCTTCAGGTTCGTCGCGTATCAATCGTTTCAGCAGCTGAGGGTCAGACCTTAGGCTTATACGTTCACTCAAACAAGCGTATCGGTGTTGCTGTTGTTCTTAAGGGCGGCGATGAGGCTGTTGCTAAGGACGTTGCAATGCACGTTTGCGCTTCTAAGCCAGATTTCGTTCACCCAGAAGACGTATCAGCAGAAGTTGTTGAGCACGAGCGTCAGGTTCAGATCGACATCGCTATGAAGTCAGGCAAGCCACAGGCTATCGCTGAGAAGATGGTTGAAGGCCGTATGAAGAAGTTCACCGGTGAAGTTTCTTTAACTGGTCAGCCATTCGTTAAGAACCCAGAGATCTCTGTAGGCCAGATGTTAAAGGAGCACTCAGCTGATGCAGTATCATTCGTTCGCTTAGAGGTAGGCGAGGGTATTGAGAAGGCTGTTGTAGACTTCGCTGCTGAAGTTCAGGCTCAGATGGAAGCCGCTAAGAAATAATTTAAGGCGGTGCATATGTCTTCAGAGCAGAAAAGTAAAGTAAGACGCATCCTGCTTAAGATCTCAGGTGAGGCTTTAAGTGGTGAGAGCGGTTTTGGAATTGATCCTAAAGTATTATCAGAAACTGCAAAAGCTATCAGAAACGTTCAGGAACAGGGTATCCAGACCGTTTTAGTGATTGGCGGCGGTAATATCTTCCGCGGTGCAGCATTACAGAAAGCTGGTTTTGACAGAGTGTCTGGCGATCAGATGGGTATGCTTGCAACCATTATGAATGGTCTTGCCATGCGTGAAGAACTTAAGGCTCAGGGTGGTAAATGTGTACTGATGAGTGCCTATGGTATTCCATCTATTACCACTCAGTATTCAGCCACTGAAGGCCGTGACCTGTTAAATTCAGGTGCAAGCCTTATTGTTGCTGGTGGTACCGGATCACCATTCTTTACTACCGATACTGCAGCAGTGCTGCGTGCAATCGAACTTCAATGCTCTGAAGTTTTAAAAGCCACTAAGGTGGATGGCATTTATACAGCAGATCCTGTAAAGAACAAGGATGCTGTAAAGTTTGATGCTCTTACCTTTGATGAGGTAATTGAGAAGAAGCTTGAAGTGATGGACTTAACAGCTTTCGCATTAGCTCGTGAACATCACATGCCAATTAGAGTATTCTCTATGAACAAACCTGGTGCTTTCGATAAAGCTGCCTTAGGCGGTGATGAAGGCACAGTGGTCAGTGATTAAGGAGTCACATTTATGGTAAAAGAAGTACAGGCAAACGCTCAGGAGCGTATGGAAAAGGCTCTGGCATCTTTAGACTCACGTATGTCTAAGATCCGTACCGGCCGTGCTCAGCCTGCATTATTAGACGGCATCATGGTTGATTACTATGGTAGCCCAACTCCATTACGCCAGGTTGCTCAGATTAACGTTGAAGACGCTCGTACCTTAAAGTTAAGCATTTTCGACAGAAATTCAATCAAGGCTGTAGAAAAAGCAATTCAGCAGTCTGATTTAGGTTTAAATCCTGTTGTTGCAGGAACCGAAATTCGTGTTCCACTTCCTCCTTTAACTGAGGATCGCCGTAAGGATCTCGTTAAGATCGTTAAGGGTGAAGCTGAGCAGTGCAAGGTTGAAATCCGCAACATTCGTCGCGATGCCAACCAGGCATTAAAAGATCTTCAGAAGAACAAGGAAATCTCTGAGGATGAGCAGCGTACTGGTGAAGAGAAGATTCAGAAGTTTACTGATGACTTCATCAAGAAGGCTGAAGACTTATTATCTGCAAAACAGAAAGAGTTAATGGAAATCTAACGGTTAACATTATCGAATACATGACAGATAGTAATATTACATCGGGGGGCTTAACCGCTCCTCGACATTTAGCGATAATCATGGATGGCAATGGTCGATGGGCGCAGGCACGTGGCAAACAGCGTGTCAGTGGTCATAAAGAAGGTGCCAATGCCGTTCGTCGTGTGATTTCTGAATGCGTAAGATTAGGCGTAAAGGAACTTACACTCTTTGCTTTCTCCAGCGAAAACTGGAAAAGACCCGCTCTTGAAGTTAATGCCCTGATGGCTCTGTTTGTTGAAGCTATCAGAAAAGAGAGTAAAAATCTTCTTAAAAACGGCATTAAAACCAGAATTGTAGGTGACAAATCCAAATTCCCTTCAATCCTTCAGTCTCAGATTGCCAAAGTCGAAGAATTAACTAAAGACTGTGAAGTTATGACTTTAAACATTGCTGCCAACTACGGTGGCAGATGGGATGTTTTAAATGCCTCTCGCAATCTTTTAAAGGACTGTCTTGCAAATGGAACCAATCCTGATGACCTGACTGAAGATGATATAAGTCAGAGACTTAATGTCATTTCAAACGTTGACCTGATGATTAGAACAGGTGGTGAGCAGCGCATCAGCAACTTCCTTCTGTGGCAGTCAGCCTACGCAGAATTATATTTTTCAAAGACTCTGTGGCCAGATTATGGCGCAGATGATCTCATAGAAGCTATTGAATTCTTCAACGGCAGAGAACGCCGTTTTGGAATGACTTCAGCTCAGGTACAGGCAAAAGGAGAGCTTAATGCTGACTAGAATTATTACCGCAGTTATTCTGATTGCAGCCGTGCTGGTATGGTTGTTTGTTGCTCCATATGACTTCTTTACCATAGGTGCACTCTTCATATATATGGTTGGTGCCTATGAGATGGGACCACTGCTAGGCTACAAATCAAGACTCCCTTTTATTATGGTAGCCTGTGCGGCAGCCACTTTAGCTTTCTTTTTCATGCCTCCAGCTCTTTACATCAGCGAAGGCATTCCAAAGGCCTGTCAGTATCTGATTGCATCAGGTCTTATCGTGTGGTTTGGTTCAATTCCTCTTTTGTTAAAGTTTCCAAAGAGTGTTTCATGGCATAAAAACCACCTTTTAAACACTATACTGGCTCTTTTAATGCTGTTGCCATTCCTTGAAGGTCTGCTGGTTTTAAGAGCAAGTTCATACGGTTCAGATCAACATGAAGGTTCAAGACTGGTTCTGTGTGTAATGGCTCTGGTATGGTGTGCTGATTCTGGTGCCTACTTTGCAGGCCGTTTCTTCGGTAAGCACAAGATGCTTCCTAACGTAAGCCCAAAGAAGACTATGGAAGGTCTTTTCGGAGGTCTTGTTACTGCAGTTATCGGTATGCTCGTGTTCTTAAAGCTCGGTTATTTCGGCCAGTACGGTGATAACTACGTTGCGGTTATCGGTGCTGGCATTCTTGCAATTGTAATGTCAGTAATCGGTGATCTTGTAGAGAGCATGTTCAAGCGTCTTTCAAACATCAAAGACTCAGGCAGAATCTTCCCGGGGCACGGAGGCATGCTTGACAGAATCGATTCACAGCTAGCTGCAATTCCTGTATTCATTACTTTTGTGTACTTGTTAAGTGGAGCTTTATTCTAAGATGCGTAAGGTAACTCTACTTGGTGCCTCCGGTTCTATCGGTACTTCCACTCTTGATGTATTAAGCCGTCATTCTTCTGAATTTGAGCTGCACGGTGTAGCAGCCTGTTCATCTGTAGAGAAGATGGTATATATCGTAAGAACCTATCACCCTCAGAGAGTTGCCATGTTCGATGAGGTAGCAGCCTCAAAGCTTGAACAGCGTCTGAAAGAAGAATCCTTATACGCTGAAGTGCTCTACGGTGAAAGAGGCGTATGTGAATTAGCCGGTGACGGCGCTTCAGATATCGTGGTTGGTGCAATTGTTGGCGCAGCAGGTTTAAGACCTATTTTAGAGGCTGTTAAA
>ONCB01000021.1 GCA_900316175.1 uncultured Succinatimonas sp. | reverse complement strand
ATATTGGAATGGTCTTTTCAATTTCTGTTTTTAAAGAACTTACTAAGATCTGTAAAAGATCTTAAGGGTAAAATAATCATATTGAGGCTCTATGTTTTACCCACAGATGTGCACGAAGCCTCAAAAAAACGGAAGAATTTTACTTTGCTATGAATGTAACAGTTTGAATATTAAGAGAAAGAGGGAAAATGGAAGCTGATGGTAAGTTTTTGAAACGGTCATTTTATGTTTAAAAATATGATGATTAAAAAATATACAACAAAATTGAGCCAAGTTCACAAATCTAACAAATAATAGCTTCATTTTTCTGTGAGCTTGCTTAAAATTCAAAAATTAACTTATTAAGATATAAGACTTATTTTTCAAAAAAAATTAACTTTACTTAATTTTATGCATTCTTGAAATTGAGTGCTGTGCAACATTATGAGCAGTTAATTTTAAGTATTATAGTTTTACGATAAGTTAATGACACTTTTTAAATTAGGAGTTCAGTTAAAAGTATGGCACCAAGGTACTTGAATCCGGCATCTGAAGATGGAGTTGTAAAGGTTTTACAGCTCTCCGATCTTCATTTGTTTGCCGATGCAAAAAAAGACCTGTTAGGTGTTAATACCTTTGACAGCTTCTGTGCTACCGTTGACACTATTGCCTCTGAGAACAGAGAATATGATTTTATTGCTGTAACCGGTGATATTTCTCAGGATTATTCTGTTGCATCTTATGAGCGTTTTGCATCAAAGATAAGAGATCTTAATCATCCGGTGTTCTTCCTTCCTGGCAATCATGATGACGGTCCTTTAATGTACAGAATTTTTGGCAGACTTGGTGTTGAGATTGCCAAGAATGTTATCACTCCAAAGTGGCAGTTTATCTTTTTAAATTCTGAAATCTATGCAGCTCCACATGGCTGGATAGAGAAGCGTCAACTTGATTATGCATCTTTCTGTGCAGCAAGAAGTCCTGAACAGCATATTGCTGTTCTTGTGCATCATCTGCCAAAACTTGTAGGTTCTACCTGGCTTGACGCTCAGACTATGGCAAATAGTGCAGATTTTAATGCGCACATGCAGCGCATGGGCAGGGTAAAACTGGTGCTTACAGGTCATGTCCACCAGGAATTTGATACCACCTGCCGTGGTGTTCGCTATATTGCAACACCATCTACTTCAATTCAGTTTACCCCAAAGGCAACTGAATTCTCATTAGACAATTTAGGTCCTGGCTGGAGATATCTGTCGTTTAAACCAGACGGAACTGTTGATACTGTTGTTCATCGTATGGACAGTAATCTGTTCGTACCTGATGTCAATGTGCAGGGATACTGATGAAAGTAGTCTATATCCATGGCTTTCAGTCAAGTTCAAAAGCCAAGAAAGCTCAAATCCTTGATGAAGTAATTTCAAAGAATTATCCTGATATCTCTTTTGAGGCTCCTGATTTCCCTGACAACATAAAGCTGGCTCTGTCAGTCCTTGAAAAGAAAGTTGAATCATGGCTTGAAGAAGATGAGAGTGTATGTCTTGTCGGTTCTTCCATGGGTGGCTTTTTATCAATTCTTTTATCCATTAAGTATCCTGTAAAGATTGCTCTTATCAATCCGTGTTTAAATCCTCAGGATTTCTGCATTGAAAACAAGCTTGTAGGGCAGAAACTTAAAAACCCTGATACCCAAAATGAGTTTGTAATTACAGATGCAGATGTTGAGTACATGACTCAAAAGAGTCTTTTAATGAGCTCTTACAGGAAGAATATGACCAAGGTATATCTGCAGACTGGTGATACTGTTCTTGATTACACAATAGCCAGGGATTTCTTTACAGACTGTCCTGTATCAATTGAGGAAGGTGGCTGTCACGGTTATGACAACTTTGACAGAATCGTTCCTGATATTATTGATTTTTTCAAAGTTTAGCTTTTCTTTTTATTTTCCTGAAAAACTGCACAAAATTAAAAAGTCTAATCTTTTGCTAAGTTAATTCTGCAATAATAGTAAAAAAGGAGATTAGATTATGCGCATCCTTATTGTTGAAGATGATTTACTCATTCAAAAAGCAATTCAGTCAGGCTTAAAGTCAAAAGACTATGCTGTTGACTGTATCTCTGATGGCGAGGAAGCAAGATATGCTCCACGTGATATCAGCTATGACTGTATTCTTCTGGATTTAGGTCTGCCATCAGTTGATGGTATTACTCTTTTAAGAGAGTGGAGAACAGCCTCTGTTAAGACACCTGTGATTGTTATTACCGCAAGAGATGGTCTTGATGACAGAGTTTTAGGTCTTGATGTCGGTGCTGATGATTATGTGGTAAAGCCTTTTGATCTTGAAGAGCTTTTAGCAAGAATTCGCGCAGTTACAAGAAGAATCACTCCTGTTACTGAGGTAAGTTCCTTCTCAAATGGCATCCTGACATTAAAACCAGATACTCACAGTGTTGCAGTGAAAACAGAAGATGGTTCTGAGAAGATTGAATCTTTGACCTCAAGAGAATACGCTCTTTTAGAATCACTGTTAAGAAGACCTGGTGCGGTACTGTCAAGAGAGGCCTTAGAAGACAAGGTTTATTCTTTTGGTGAGGAAGTTGAGTCTAATGCTATTGAATTTATCATTCACAATTTAAGAAAAAAAGTCGGTTCTGAGAATATCAAGAACGTAAGAGGTGTAGGTTGGAAGGTCGTAAAGCAAAACTGATCCGCTCTTTGCGTTTCAGACTGTGTGTAATTCTGGCAATTGTAGGTATTCTCTGTACAGCCTCCAACTCTTTCCGCTCTTATCACAGATCGGTTGCAGGTGTTAATGCCTTTGTTGATGAAGAACTCTCTTCAATTGCCTCTGTGATTGTAAACTATGACGTGATCCTGCCCAAAAGCTGGGATCCGTCAGGAGCTTTCCGTCGTCGCCATCATTCTTTTGATGATCTTTTAAATCATATGTTTGGTCCTCGTTCTGGTTTTTTGGACAGACCATTTTTACCTGTACCGTCCTTAAATGATCTGTACGACAAGCATCAGGACATTATCATTGCCCCTCTTTATCCAAAGGAAGGTGAGGTCTTTTATTTTGAGGCAGGATCTCAGGACGGTTTTTACAATGTGCGTACCAAGGACAAGATGGTAAGAGCCTTTGTCGCCACCAACCGAGCCGGCATCCGTTTTGTGGTGGCAAGACCAAGTGAGCTTATTGATCTGATGATAAGACGTCTGATGATGATAAGTATCGTGGACTTTATCGTGCTCACCTTAATTTTTTTGCCATGCGTGATTATTGCTGTGCATATTCTCTTTATTCCTGTAAGAAAACTTGCAAGGGAACTTGATGAAAGAAAAGGGAGTGATTTAACCCCGATTGCAGCAGATGCTCTGCCATCAGAAATGGATGTTTTTACCGATTCAATCAATACTCTGTTCAGGAGAACTTCAGATGCCATCAATCGTGAAAGACGATTTATTGCAGATGCGGCTCATGAGATGCGTACGCCACTTACTGCAATTTCGCTGCAGGCTCAGTCTCTTGATGAGAGTAAGCTTCCAGCCTCAGAGGCTGAAAAGGTGGCTGATTTAAAGACCGCCATTGCAAGACAGAGAACCTTAACTAATGATCTCTTAAATTACGCAAGACTGCAGTGCGGAGCATATAAAAAGAATATTTCAGAGTTTTATATAAAAGATCTGTTTATAGAGATATTAGAGGATTTAGGTTCTGTTGCTGATGACAGAGAGATTGATTTGGGGCTTAAGGATAACTGTGACGGCATCATTGTAAAAACAGACCGAAACGCCTTGAAGACAGTTGTTTCTAATCTGGTGTCAAATGCACTTAAGTACACTAAAAAAGGGGGTATCTGTGATATCTCTGCTCTAAAAGAAAATGATAGGGTAGTTATCAGGGTGGAGGACACAGGTCCTGGCATTAAAGAAGATGAGCTTGACTCTGTATTTAATGCCTTCTACAGAGTAGGTGGAGATACAAGCAATATTGAAGGAACCGGTCTTGGTCTTTCAATTGTTAAATCAACCTGTGACGCCATTGATGCGCAGATTGTTCTTTCAAACCGCAGCGAAGGTGGATTGAGAGCACAAATCACCATATAAATTCTGCTGCAGTAATTTTTTTACTGCAGCCTCATCTTTAAAATTTCACAAAATATCTGATACAAGCCACGCATCATGATCTTTTTAACTGACTGCTTTTGTCGTCCCATTTCTCAAAGTTTAAACTTAAAATTCATTTGATTAAGTGTGTTAATATATATTATTAATTAAGCAGAATTTTTATCACAAGAAGTAGCTAAAGAATGTCAGATACTCAGAATACTTACTCAGCAAGTGCCATTGAGGTTTTAAAAGGTTTAGAGCCTGTTCGCCGACGTCCTGGCATGTATACCGATACCCAGAATCCAAACCATCTTGGTATGGAGGTTATTGATAACAGTGTGGATGAGGCTGTAGCTGGTGCTGCAAATCGAATCGATGTAGTTCTCTATGAAGATCAGTCTCTGGAGGTAAGCGACAACGGCCGTGGTATGCCTGTTGATATTCATCCTGTAGAGAAGATCCCTGCAATTGAGCTGATTCTGACCAAGCTTCATGCTGGCGGTAAATTCAATTCTGACAGCTACAAATTCTCAGGCGGTCTACACGGTGTGGGTGTATCAGTTGTTAATGCACTTTCTAAAAAGCTTTCAGCCCGTGTAAAAAGAGACGGCAATGTTTATGAAATTGTCTATGAACAGGGTGTAAAGTCAGGAGATCTTACCGTGGTAGGTTCCTGTGCCAAGAAGGATACCGGTACTTCTGTTCATTTCTGGCCTGATGAACCATATTTTGATGATCCAAAATTCAATGTATCTGCCCTCAAGCATCTGTTAAGAGCCAAGGCTGTGTTATGTGAAGGTCTTACCATCAATTTCACAGATAAAGTGCACAATACTTCTGAAAGCTGGTCATACAGCGGAAATCTGCAGAATTATCTGTCAAATCAGATTGAAGGCAGAACCATCTGTCCATCACCAGCTTTCTATGGCTCAGTAAAAAATGAGGATGAGGAAGTAGAGTGGGCTGTAGCCTGGGAAATTGAAGGATCTGGCCAGTCAAGGATCGGCGAATCCTTTGTAAACCTTATTCCTACTGTAGATGGTGGTACTCATGTTAATGGCTTTAGAGCCGGCTTAAGCTCAGCTATCAGAGAGTTCTGCGATCTGCACAGTCTTTTGCCAAGAAATCTTAAAATCACCAATGATGATGTATGGAGCCGCTGCTCATTTGTGCTCTCCCTGAAGATGAGAGAACCGCAGTTTGCCGGCCAGACCAAGGAGAAGTTATCTTCCCGAGGTATTGCCTCCATTATTGAAGGTATTGTTTCAGATCGTTTCTCATTGTGGCTTAACTCAAATCTTGAGAGTGCCAAGCTGATTGCGAATCTGATTATCGAGTCAGCCCGTGACCGTGAATCGGTAGCCAAGGTTGTAGACAGAAAGAAATCAACAAGAGGTCCAGCACTTCCTGGTAAACTCTGTGACTGTACTTCAACCGATCCAAGTTTAGGTGAGCTCTTTATTGTAGAGGGTGACTCAGCAGGTGGTTCAGCAAGACAGGCCCGTGACAGTGTGTCTCAGGCAATTCTTCCTCTTCGAGGCAAGATCTTGAATACCTGGGAAGTAAGTGCTGCCAAGGCCCTGGAGTCTGAAGAGATACGTGCTGTTTCTGTGGCTATTGGTATTGAGCCTGATTCAGACAGTTTAGAGGGGCTTCGCTATAACAAGATCTGTATTCTAGCTGATGCTGACTGTGATGGTCTGCATATTGCAACATTGTTATGCGCTCTGTTTGTAAAGCACTTTACAAGACTTGTCAGAGAAGGTCATATCTATGTGGCATGTCCTCCTTTATACAGAATCGACTGCGGTAAAATTAAAGAATATGCTCTTGATGATGCCGAGCTTGAGATCAAGCAGAAGCAGCTTATAAGAAAGGGATACAAGAAGGACAACATCAAGATAAACCGCTTTAAGGGTTTAGGTGAGATGGATCCTGCTCAGCTTCGAGAAACCACTCTTGCTCCTGAGTCAAGAAGACTTATGCAGCTTCAGCTCCCTGAAGATGCTACCGATATTACCTTTGCAACTATGGATCTGCTTCTGTCAAAGAAGAGAGCTGCTGACAGACGCCAGTGGCTTGAGGATAACGGCAATAAGGCAGAAGTTTTAGATTAGTCAAAAGGCTTATTGTAGACAATGGCAGACGACGGCGACAAAACAGAACAACCGACGCAGAAAAAACTCGATGATGCGCGAAAGAAAGGTCAGCTGCCTCGATCAAAAGAGGCTGGAACTTTTTTTGTTCTGATGGCCGGAGTGCTGTCTATCTGGGGCTTTTCATCCTTCCTTGGCAAAGGAATGATGCAGGTCATGCACAATTCCTTTAATCTGACGCGAGAGCAGGTTTTTTCTCAGGACGAATTCAGGCGTATCTTTATTCAGAATCTGACTGAAATTGGTCTGCCTCTGCTTGGTATTGTGATTTGCATTTTTATCTGCGCCTTTGTAGGTTCTATTTTTATAGGTGGCTTCAACTTCTCTCAGGAAGCTCTAATGCCAAAGTTTTCAAAACTTGATCCTATCAAAGGTATTGGCAAGATCTTCAGTATTAACTCCATCGTTGAACTTATAAAAGGTATCTTCAAGATCATCTTTATTGGTTCATTCTGTTACTTTGCCTTAAGCGGAAAAATCGGAGCGATACTTTCATTATCCTATTCTGATCCCCATGTAGCTATCAAAAGCGCCATAGTAATGCTTTTCCATTTTATGGTGCTGATTGTCTGTGCTCTCATTCCGATTGTGATGCTCGATGTTCCATATCAGAAATGGCATTACGTAAAGCAGCTGAGAATGAGCAAACAGGAAATCAAGGATGAATACAAGGATACGGAAGGTAATCCTCAGATTAAGGGTAAGATTAAACAGCTGCAGTTCCAGATGGCAGCAAGACGCATGATGGAGAAGGTACCACAGGCTGATGTGGTGGTAACTAACCCAACTCACTATGCTGTGGCACTTTCATATGACCAGAATGGATCAACTGCACCAATTGTGGTCGCAAAAGGTGTAGATGAAATTGCAGAAAAGATAAAAGAAATTGCAAGAGAGAGTAATGTGCCGGTGATACCGCTTCCTCCACTTGCACGTTCTTTGTATTATACAACTGATCTTGATCACGAAATTCCAAGAGGCCTTTTCAAGGCTGTAGCTCAGGTTTTAGCATGGGTACTTGGAATGAAAGCATTTAAAGAAGGAAAAGCACGACAGCGTCCACGAGATTTGGATATGAATCCTGAGATCCCGGACGAGTTAAGGTTCTAATTAAAGATATTAGACAGAAAAGAGTGATCTGGATCACATACAAAATTAAGCTATATTATAGGCTAAAAATTTGCAAAAAATGGCTTATATATCACATTTTAATAAAATTGTGTAATAGAATTGCAAATTTCAAATAGCGATAAAATAATTTATACTCTTAGAAAATATTTTGCGTTTAGCTTGAAATTTGTGTTATATTTCACATATTGAGGTTCAATGTACGTAGGTAATTTTTGTGCCTTACGTATTTAGGGAGTTAATTGAGGAAATTATATGGCAACTAAAGCCCCTGCAACTAAAACCGCTGCTGCTCCTAAGGCAGCAAAGACTGCAACCAAGACTACTGCAACCAAGACCACCGCAGCTAAAGCAGCTCCAGCTAAGGCAGCTCCTGTAAAGGCAGCCCCAGCTAAGGCAGCTTCAGTAGCTGTAGATAAGGCAGCAGTTGAGCAGTTCAAAGCTTCAGTATTAAATCATTTACGTACCACTATCGGTACTTCTCAGGAGAAGGCTTCAAAGCTCGCCTGGTGGCAGGCTGTTGTAGCTTCTTGCAATGAGGAAATCTTCGGTTTATTAACCGATACCCAGAAGACTCACGCAAAGAACGATACCCGTGCAGTTCACTACTTATCAGCAGAATTCTTAATGGGCAGATTAACCGTCAACAATCTGACCAACCTTGAAAAATTTGAAGTTGCTCGCGAAGCACTTAAAGAATTAGGTTTAGATATCAACGAAGTATGCGAAGAAGAGCCAGATATGGCTTTAGGTAACGGTGGTTTAGGCCGTTTAGCAGCATGCTTTATGGATTCTCTTGCAACCTGCAACTATCCATGTGTAGGTTACGGTATTCACTACGAGAACGGCTTATTCCGTCAGGAAATCCAGTCAGGCAAGCAGTTTGAGCGTCCAGATTCATGGCGTGAGTACGGCTGTCCATGGGAAGTATGCCGTCCAGAGTCAGTTCAGAACATTCCACTTGGTGGTTATGTAGAGACTCAGACCGCTCCAGATGGCACCAAGAGCTCAGTATGGCACCCAGCTACTGTTATTAAGGCAGTACCTTGGGATATTCCTGTAGTAGGTTACAGAAAGTCATCTGTTGCAATTCTCCGTTTATGGGAGTCACGTGCAGCTGAGTCATTCAACTGGGACGTATTCAATGCCGGCGGTTACGTTGACGCTCAGGCTGAGAAGTCATTAACCGAGACCATTTCAAAGGTTTTATATCCTAACGATTCTACCGAAGCTGGTAAAGAGTTACGTTTAACTCAGCAGTACTTCTTCTGCGCTGCTTCATTACGCGATATCTTACGTCGTTACAATCGTACTCATCACCACGATTATTCTGAGTTTGCAAAGAAGATTGCAATTCAGTTAAATGATACTCACCCAACCATCGCAATTCCTGAGTTAATGAGACTCTTAATCGATGAGGAAGGTTTATCATTCGACGCAGCTTGGGATATCACTTCAAAGAGCTTTAACTATACCAACCACACTCTGCTTCCAGAAGCATTAGAGAAGTGGCCTGTATACTTATTCGAGAAGTTATTACCACGTCACTTAGAGATCATCTACATGATCAACCACAACTTCTTAACTGGTGTTGTTGATAAGATCTGGCCTGGTAACAACGAGATGAAGGCTAAGTTATCAGTAATCGAAGAAGGTGACTGCCGTAAGGTTCGCATGGCTAACCTGTGCGTTATCACTTCTGGCCGCGTAAACGGTGTTGCTAAGATCCACTCACAGCTGGTTAAGGATGACTTATTCCCAGAGTATGCTCAGATTTGGAAGGATAAGTTCTGCAACGTTACCAACGGTGTTACCCCACGTCGCTGGTTATTATCATGCAACCGTGGCTTAGCAGCTTTATACAACGAAGTTTCAGGCAAGGATTGGGCATTAAACTTAGATTCATGCTCTAAGTTAAAGGCTTATGCAGACAAGAAGGAATACCAGGATCGCTTCATGCAGATCAAGTATGAGAACAAGGTTGCATTAGCTAAGACCATCAAGGAATTAGTTGGCGTTGACGTTGATCCAAATGCAATGTTCGACGTTCAGGTAAAGCGTCTGCACGAGTACAAGCGTCAGCACTTAAATCTGCTGTACATCATGTCTTTATACAGAGCATTACTTGAGAACCCAGATATGGATATCCCATCACAGGTATTCATCTTCGGTGCAAAGGCAGCTCCTGCTTATACCTTAGCTAAGGACATCATCTACGCTATCAACGCTGTAGCTGACAAGGTAAACAACGACTTACGTATCAAGGGTAAGTTAAAGGTTGTATTCTTACCTAACTACCGCGTATCTTTAGCAGAGAAGATTATCCCAGCTGCTGATATCTCAGAGCAGATTTCAACTGCAGGTTACGAGGCATCAGGTACTTCTAACATGAAGTTATCTATGAACGGTGCTTTAACCTTAGGTACTATGGACGGAGCTAACATCGAAATCGTTGATTTTGCTGGTATCGAGAACAACTTCATCTTCGGTTTATCAGTTGATGAGGTTAAGGAACTCAAGAAGCACTATAACCCATGGGATTACTACAATGGCAATCAGGAATTAAAGGCAGTTATTGACTGGTTAGATACTGATTACTTCACCCCAGGTCAGCCAGGCGCATTATCTTCAATCAAAAACAGCCTGTTAAACTTAGGTGATCCATTCTTAGTATTAGCTGACTTCGCTTCATACAAGGAAGCTCATCAGCGTGCACAGCAGATGTACAAGGACAAGGCTCGTTGGGCTAAGGCCGCAATCATCAACTCTGCAACTATGGGTAACTTCAGCTCAGACCGTTCAATTCACGACTACGCTCGTGACATCTGGAACTTAAAGAGCCAGAAGATTTAATAGTAAATAAGATTTACTAAAACAGGGGGAGCTTAATGCTCCCCTTATTATTTTCATAATTGCTAATTCTTAAATTTCGTGGTGCGAATGAGCACCTATATGCCCGATACAAGATCTTCGTTTCTATGATGATTTTAGATGTACTCTCGCCGTGTTTTTAAACACAACAGCTTTATTTATAATTCTGAAAAAAATTATTGAGATTGGATGAGCGAATTTCTTTTTAATCTTTGTCAGATTTAGAAGATGCTTTCGTACGTATGAATTCCAAACAGTCTTTACAAGATTTTTTGTTCTACTTTCTGTCGGCTGGCACTTCAATACTGTATGGCCATTTACTGATCCCTCCTAAATCGATGAGGTAGTAATAGCCATAGTCTTTTAGTTTCTGTGCCGCTTCAAGCGAACGTCTTCCGGTTCTGCAGTAGATAATGACTGGTTTAGCAATATCAGGAAGCACTTTTAAAGCTTCTTCCTTGCTGAAGGTGCTTAATGGGAAGTTGATTGCTGGAGGAATGAAGCCTGACTGATACTCATCAATTTCGCGCACATCAATAAAGTAGCACTGATTAGTGTTAATCAGTGCATAGCCATTGGCATAATCAACACTGTTGATGCCCGGATTGATGGTGATGTCAGCCATAAGCTCTAGCTCTGCTCTTTAATCTTTTTAACAATGTTGGTGGTAGAACAGCCGTCAACAAAGTTTAAAATGATCACCTTGCCTCCATGAGCCAATACTTCTTTGTGACCTGCGATTTGCTCAACCTTGTAGTCACCACCTTTTACCAGGATATCAGGAAGGATATGAGAGATAAGGCGCTGAGGGGTATCCTCATCAAAAGAAACCACATAGTCAACAGAGCCTAAAGCGCTGAGTACTGCCATACGTTCATCTTCAGGTACAATAGGACGGGTAGGGCCCTTTAAACGACGTACTGAGTCATCTGAATTTACAGCAACGATAAGTTTGTGGCCTAAGGCTCTGGCCTGCTGCAGATAACTTACATGTCCCTTATGGAGAATATCAAAGCAACCGTTGGTCATTACAATCTTCTGGCCTTTATCCTGAAGACGTCTTACCTCCATGATAAGCTCTTCTTCAGTCATGATACCGTTCTTACTATAGCCTGAGCTCTTGCCTAAGGCACTTAAAAGCTCATCAGGAGATACAGTAGAGGTACCAATCTTGCCAACTACGATTCCAGCAGCTGAGTTTGCGTACTCACAGGCGGTAACGATATCAAAGTCTGATGCAAGACAGGTTGCAAGTGTACCGATTACAGTATCACCGGCACCGGTAACATCATAAACTTCACGGGCATAGGTTGGCAGATGTACTGGCTTCATGCCTGGACGGATTAAGGACATTCCGTCTTCAGAGCGGGTAACAAGCAACATCTTTAATTTACACTTGCTGATAAGCTCTAAAGCTTTTTCTTCAAGTTCTTCATCAGAGTGAACCTTGCCGGCTACAGCTTCAAACTCAGACATGTTTGGAGTTAACAGGGTAGCACCTTCATACTTTGAAAAGTCGGTTCCCTTAGGATCTACAAGAGATGGAATTCCTTTTTCATTGGCAATGGCAATCATGCGTCTGATGCATGATAATGAGCCTTTGCCATAGTCTGAGAAGATAATAACCTTAGAGTCCTTAATACTTTCTTCAAAGGATTTAACCACAGCATCTTCATCAAGATTTGAAAATGAATCCTCAAAATCAAGACGTAAAAGCTGCTGGTTGCGACTTAAAACTCTAAGTTTGGTTATGGTTGGCAGATTTCTTTCATACACAAAATCTGGTGCAATGTGATGTTCACGTACGATTTTCTCTAAAATTTCGGCGTTTCTGTCTTCGCCTACAATGCCGACCAATGAACATGGAGCTCCTAAAGAAGAGATGTTGATAGCAACGTTAGCTGCACCGCCTGCGCGATCTTCCTTGTCAACAACTCTTACAACAGGAACAGGTGCTTCTGGAGAAATTCTTGAGCTTGGTCCTTTCCAGTAACTGTCGAGCATTACATCGCCCACAACAGTAACCTTGCCTGTAAACATTGGGGTCTTCTGATCCAGCATATATTCTCCAGAATAATTAAATAATTCCGGCACGCATTAAATCGTGCAGATTGAAAGCACCGATAGGGTGGCGGTTATCATCAATCACAACAAGAGAGTTTATCTTAAGATTGTGCATTAAAGCTAAAGCGTCAGCTGCCAGAGTTTCAGCTTTTACAACTCCACGAACACTGGTGCTCATAAGATCTTTTATTGGGGAATTGATAGTGGCTCCCTTTTCAAGAGATCGGCGCAGATCTCCATCAGTATAAATACCGGCAAGCTCATGGTTGGCATTGACGATACAGATGAACCCTAAAGTCTTCTGGGTCATCTCAAAGAGCGCGTCTTTTAATGATACGGTATCTTTTACAACAGGAATTTCATTGCCTTTGTGCATAATATCCTGGCAGTGAACCAGTAATCGTCTGCCAAGTGCACCACCAGGGTGACTCATGGCAAAATCTCTTTCTGTAAAGCCTCTTGCTTCAATTAAGGCAACTGCAAGTGCATCACCTATGGCAAGTTCAGCTGTTGAACTTGAGGTTGGTGCAAGATTTAAAGGACAGGCTTCATGGTCTACATGAGCATTTAATGCCACATTAGATGCTTTGGCAAGGCTTGACTCAAGATTTCCTGTAATGGAAATTAAAGGGATCTGTCGACGCTTTAAAATCGGAATTAAAATTTTAAGCTCGTTACCTTCACCTGAATTTGAAATTGCTATGACGCAGTCTTCTTTACCGATCATTCCAAGATCGCCGTGGGCAGCTTCACCTGCCTGAACGAAGAAAGACTGAGTACCTGTACTTGCAAGGGTAGATGCAATCTTGGTGGCAACGTGGCCAGATTTGCCAACACCTGTTAAAATTACTTTGCCCTTGGTTTCCATCATGATTTTGCAGGCAGCAACGAAGCTGTCATCGATGGCAGGAATTAAATCTAAGAGTGCCTGAGCTTCTTCTTTTAAAACTCTGACACCAGCACTGATGCAGGTCTGTGAAAACACGTCTGTCTCCATATATTCTAGAATTATCTAATATTTTATATCTTACATAGCGCTAATACAAGGAAGTTCAGGTGCGTTTATTTTGCAAAAACTATTAAAAAAATTGTGAAAAAGGTCGCATTTAATAGCCAAAACAACTAAAATTACGTGGTAAAGATCAATAAAAAAAAGTTAACCAAAATGGCAGTAAATATTAATATATCAAGAAATCGTTCAGTACAGGTATTTCTGTATATCACTGTAGTTTCCTGCATGGCAGCTATTTTTGGATTTAACTTAGGTGGTGTCCTGTCAAGCAAGGTTCGTTTAATCAATATCTTTATGCTTGAAATCTACGATATGGACAGTATTATCAGTACCTTTCTGCTTGGTGCTCTTGTAGGTTTCTTCGTAGGTGGCAGACTTGCTAATACCTCAGGCAGAATTTTACCCATTCTAGGTAGCTTCGCTTTAGGCGTGATAGGTCAGTGCTCATCCACGCTTGCTCCAACCTTCAGTACTCTGTTTATTGCCGAATTCTCAGTAGGTACCTGCTTTGGCATCTATTTTGTGTGTGCAGTCTGCTACATAAGTGAGATTTCAATGCGCAAATCAAGAGGAAAAAGCGGTGCTCTAATAAGTGTCTTTTTATGTCTGGGGCTTCTTTTTGCAGCCCTTTTAAAGGATGTTCTTCCATATAACAGCATTACTTCAGTGGTGACTATGCTGTGTTTATCTGTACCACTTTTAATCATCGGATATTTAAGACTGCCTGAATCTCCTAGATATCTTGCGTTATCTTCATCATCAGATGAGGCTCTTTCAGTGCTGATCCGTCTGCGCTATTCAACCTCTGAGGCTGCAAGAGAACTTGCCGCTATCAATGAATGTGTTTTAGGTGAAGACAAGGGCATTACGCTTTTCTTCAGAAGCATTGTCTATCGTCGTCAGCTCTGGTTCTTACTGTTTTTAACCTTCCTTGCTAACTGTTCTGGCTGCATCATCGGCCCTTATATGAGCATGGATATGTTAAAGGCATTCTTTGTCTCTGTAGGTCAGCTTCATCCTAATGCCCGCTACGATATGATAAGCACACTTTTATATGCCACATTGTCAGCTGCATTTGCAGGCTCCTACATGGGATTTATTCTGGCAGACTCTGTAGGTCGACGCAAAGTTTTAATGTTTTCAATTATTTTTAATCAGGCTATGCTGTTTGCTACATATATCTGTATGCTGTCTGCAGCAGATCATATTCTTGATCATGCGGCAGCATCAGTTCTGGTTTCAGTATTCATGACCGGCTTTGTTTTCTCTTCTGTGCTTGCAATGTCAGTGATGATGACAGTTCTCTACACAGAGTTTCTGCCGATTAAGGGAAGAGAATTTGGTTTTACTGTAATTATGATTGCAAACGTCATCCTGATGATGATCGGTATGTATTTCTTCACCAAGATTGGACGCCTATTCGGACCTATGGCAGTCTATGCCTTCTTCATGTTCTCAGGTATTCTTTTCTTTGCTGTGGTTTACAGGGTACTTCCTGAAACCAGACATCATCTGCTTGAGACTATGGAAAATACCATCTTCAACAACAGATCCATTGGTGCCTTAAAAGAGCTCAAATCCTGATATAGCTAAAAAAAAGACCTGAATCTTGCGATTCAGGTCCTGTCTTATAATTCAAGCCTTTACTTATTTCTTCAGACCATCGTTTACCTGAGAAATATGTTCAACCTTTAAACCGCCCTCAGAATAGAGAAGTGCAAGACGTGAGTTGATATAGTTATATCTTGCTGCTGCCTGTTTCTGCAGCGCATTGTAAAGGTTTCTTGTAGCATCAAGAACATCAGTCATGGTACGGGTTCCAACATCGTAACCTGCTTCTGTTGCTTCAAGAGCGGATGCAGCAGATTTTACAGTGTTGTTGTAAGCCTTTACAGAGCTGATAGCAGCGTTAACGTTGTTGTAGTTGTTGTTAACATTTGCAATCAGAGTTCTGTGTGCATTCTCAAGAATTTCTGACTGAGCAATGTACATAGCCTGTGCCTTGTCAGATGCTGCTGAGGTTGCACCACCGTGATAGATAGGCACGTTTAAAGTCAGACCAACAGATCTGTTCCATGAGTTGTTGTCAACGAAGCCAGCCTGTGGGTTGTGTGCAGAGTAATCAGTATACTGAGTACCCATTGATGCATGTAAATCAAGAGTAGGCTCATGACCTGACTGAGCTAAAGTGATCTGATCTTTGGCAATATCACGTGCTACAACAGCCTGCTGTAACTTCAGGTTATTGTTTTCTGCATCCTTGATAATCTGTTTGATAGCAGTCTGAACGGCTGGAGTATCAAACTTAGTGGCATCGAGTTTAGCCAGATCTTTTTCTGTAAGTGATCTGCCGATAAGCAGACGAAGATCTTCATAAGAGTTGATAAGTTCATTTTCAGCTGTAATTACTGATGCGCATGAAAGGTCATAGGCTGCCTGAGCCTCAAGCTTGTCAGTCTCAGCAATAACACCAACCTGCAGTCTCTTCTCAGCAGTATCAAGCTGTTTGCGCAGAGCAATGCTGTTTGCCTTCATATATTCAAGGGTATCAGCAGCCTGAAGTACGTTGAAGTATGCAGTGCTTACACGGATGATAAGGTTCTGTAAGGCATCTGAATAGGCAAGATCCTTTAAGGTTGCGTTCTTTTCAGCAATTGATCTGTTAGCCCATGAGCTGTGACGCCAGATAGTCTGAGAAAGGGTTACCTTGGCAGATGCAACCTTGTTGCTTGCTCTGTCGTCATAAGCCTTAACTACGTTGGTGTGATTCTTGGTAATATCGCCAATTACATCAATCTGAGGAAGTAATGCTGCTGTAGCCTCACTGATAGCTGCGTGAGCGGCATCGGCTTCAGCCTTTGCCTGAAGAACAGCGGTGTCTCTCTGAAGAGCTTCTTTATAAATATCCATTAAGTCTTCAGCCTGTGCTGAGAAACTTAAGGTTGCACTTACAGCCAGTGCCAGGGCTGCGGTTTTAAATTTCATATAAACCTCAATTATTAGTATCAATTAGGTAAGATTATACTGTATTATCAAATTTTATTTGTGATATATTCGTGAAAAATTATGCAATTAAGGCAGAACTGTGAATTATTCACATTCTGACCTGTTGAATGCTTTATTTTTTTGCACAAAAAGTTGTTAACTGATAGTGTAAAAAAAAGGTCTGCATTTGATTGTGCAGACCTTCAAAGATTATTGTTCTAATCAGGCATTCTGATTTGCAGTCTCGTTTTCATTATTCTCATCATCTGATGGAGTCTTTCTTGCAAACTTCTCCTGGATATACTGCAGTGCAATAAAGCAGATAGGAGTTGTGATTAAAAGACCTAAAATGCCAAATGACATACCACCTACCACGCAGACGCCTAATGAGATATTACCGTTAGCACCGGCACCTGATGCCAGCACCATAGGAATCATACCTGCAATCATAGTAAGGGATGTCATTAAGATTGCACGCAGACGCATCTTTGCTGCGGTAATTGCAGATTCTACAATGCTCATGCCTTTCTTTCTTAATTCTGAGGCAAACTCAGTTAATAAGATTGCAGTCTTTGATACCAGACCAATCAGCATAACAAGGCCTGTCTGCATGTAAATATTGTTTGAAACACCAAAACAGGTTGCAAGCAGGAATGCGCCGGCAAGAGCTGATGGCACAGACATTAAAACTGCAAGAGGAATACAGATACTCTCGTACAGCGAACACAGAATAATGTAAATAAAGAGAATACACATTCCGTATACGATTACCTGTGCGTAAGGATTCATTTCAGCCTGTTCACGGGTAAGACCACCAAAGTCATAACCATATCCCTTTGGCAGAGCCTTCTTTGATGCCTCTTCAATTGCCTTGAGAACATCAGAGGTTGAATAACCGTCAGCAATTGAAACATTCAGACTGATTGAAGTGAACAGGTTAAAGTTGGTGATTAACTCTGGACCATAGGTCTGAGTGAAGGTCAGGAACTGTCTTATAGGCAGCATCTTGCCTTTGTTGTTGCGAACATAGAAGCTTGAAAGAGAATCTTCACTGATTCTGTGCTCAGGCTTTGTCTGCAGTACAACCTTATAGGTATTTGCATAGAGGTTGATATCAGATACAAAGCTTCCTGCAACATAGGTTGACAGAGTATTTAAAACTTCCTGTGGAGATACGCCTCTGCGTTTGCAAACAGCATTTTTCACTTCCACAATATACTGTGGGAAGCGAGGATCGAAGGATGAATAGGCTGCTGCAACAGCAGGACTCTTTGATAGTTCTGCAATAAAGCTGTCAGTTGCTTCACCAAGTTTTTCAAGAGAGCCGCCCTGCTTGTCCTGAATGTACATTTCAATACCATTTGAAACACCAAAGCCTAAAATCATTGGTGGAGCAAATGGGAAGGTCTTTGCATTCCTGTACTGATAGGTCCTGGAGTAAATGTCGTAAATTACACCAATGTTGGTATCCTCAGGATTAGGTCGTTCTTCCCATGGCTTTAATCGGATAATAAAGGTACCAGAAGAACTGCTTTCACCACCAGATAAGAGGTTGTATCCGGTGATACTTGCAGCTGATTCAATCTGAGGAATATCGGCAAAAACCTTTTCCACGTCGCGCATGGCTTTATCAGTCTGATTAAGAGTGTAGCCAGGTGATGTAGTCAGACTCATGAAAACGATACCAGTATCTTCATCAGGGATGAGGTCTGATTCTGTAATTGACATCAGGAAGATTAAACCGCCGATAACCACGCCTAAGAAGACAACAATAGCAACCTTAACTCTGATAAAGAAGTTCAGCACTGATGCATATTTTTCAGACATCTTTTCAAATGCGGCTGTAAAGCCAACATGGAAACGATATGTAAATCCTTTCTGATTTTCAGGATCATCATAGCCGTCATGCTTTAAGAGCAGAGCACATAAAGCAGGGGAGAGGGTTAAGGCGTTTAATGCTGAGATACCAACAGCTACAGCCATGGTTACACCAAACTGAGTATAGAAGGTTCCAGATGTGCCGCCCATGAAACATACAGGGATAAATACAGCCATAAATACCAGAGATGTAGTGAAAATAGCTGTAGCGATTTCTCCTGAAGCTGCAACTGCTGCTTTGTATGGATTCTTAATTCCTTTTTCAAGTTTGGTCTGAACCGCTTCAACAACCACAATAGAGTCATCTACCACGGTACCGATTACCAGAATCAGAGCAAACAGGGTTAAAAGGTTTAAGGTAAATCCTGCAACAAGGATGAATGCAAATGTTGCTACAAGAGAAACGATAATACCAATTAAAGGAATAATAGTTGCTCTAAGGCTCTGTAAGAATATGAATACAACGATAACTACCAGTATGATTGCTTCAATCAGAGTTTTAACAACTTCATGGATGGATGCATCAAGGAAGTCCTGAACAGAGAACAGATCTTTAAAATGAAGTCCTGGAGGAAGTTCTTTTGCTATCTGCTCCTGAAGGGCATTGATTCTTCTGATAACTTCTGTTGCATTTGAACCGCCGGCCTGACTTACAAGACATACAACACCAGGATATGAGTCAACAACAGCCTTAAAGTTGTAGTCCTGTGCGGCAAGTTCAATCTTTGCAACAGAGCCAAGTGTTAATAAATTTCCATCAGGAAGGGATTTAATAACGATGTTTTCAAATTCCTCAGGCTCTGTAAAACGACCACGGTATTTCATTGAGGTTAAGAAAACAGTATCAGAATCATTACCAAAAATACCGGTAGGTGACTCAAGATTCTGTTCTTTTAATACAGCGGCGATATCTGATGGATTTAATTTAAACTGGAAAAGTTTCTTAGGATCAAGCCAGATTCTTAATGCATATTTGCTGCCTAATACCTGAGCATCACCAACACCTGGAATACGCTTTAGCTGAGGAACCATATTGATTCTCAGGTAGTTGGAAATAAAATTCTCATCGTAATCAGGGTTTTCACTGATTAAAGAAAAGATCTTAATCTGACCCTGCTGCTGTTTCTGTGTGGTAACACCAAAATCTCTTACTTCAGCTGGCAGCACAGAAAGAACTGTAGATACACGGTTCTGCACGTTAACTGCTGCCATATCAGCGTCAGTACCCTGCTTGAAGTAAACAGTGATGGTGGCATTGCCGGTGTTGGATGCTGTTGATTTGATGTACATCATATCATCAACACCATTGATTGCCTGCTCAATAGGGGTAATAACACTTTTAACTACAGTATCAGCATTAGCACCGTTGTAGGTAGTGGTAACATTGATTGTAGGAGGAGCAATATCAGGGTACTGCTCAACAGGCAGAGCTTTTAAACCGATGATGCCCAGTATAACCAGCATTACTGAAATACAGCAGGCAAAAATCGGTCTGTCAATAAAAAACCTTGTGTTCATTAGAGTTCAGCTCCATTTTCAACGAGGCCTACGCCGTCAGCAATAATAACGTCGCCTTCCTTGATTCCCTTGGATACAACAACGCTCTTGCCATCACCAAGTGGAATTGGTTCAATTGCAACAGACTTTGCCTTGCCGTTGTCATTTACGTATACAAAGGTCTTGTTCTGAAGGTTGTAGGTAGCAGTTGCAGGAATTACAAGCTGATTTTCAAGTACCAAAGGTACAATTAAGGTACCAGTACCACCTGAGTGAAGAATATTATCAGGGTTGTCAAAAAGCACTTTAATTTCAGCTGAACCTGTTTCAGGATCGATTAAACCAGATAAGTGGGTAATTGAACCTAGCTTGTCATAAACCTGTCCGTCAGCCTTTCTAAGCTGGATCTGGTTTACGTAGTCATTCTGAACCAACTTTTCATCTGGATTGGTTTTATGTATTGAGTTCATTACATACTCAAACATATCTTCTGATACGCAGGCATGAGCATATACCTTGGAATTGTCTGATACGCGTACCAGTGGGGCGGACATATTTTCAGTAACTAAAGTTCCAACTCTTACAGATGACATACCAAGATAGCCGTCAACAGGGCTTCTGATAATGGTTCTTTCAAGATCAATCTGAGCTGCCTTAAGCTCTGCCTGGGCTGCTCTATAGGCTGCAACATTTGATGAATACTCATTTCGTGATTTTTCAACATCGATGGATGCAATTGCCTTACTGGTCTTTAAAGCCTGATTGGTATCTCTGATGAGCTTTGCAGTTTCTGCCTTGGAGCCTAGTGAATCCATTGTTGCAACTGCTTTGTCGAAAACAGCCTGATAAGAGCTTGGATCAATGATGAAAAGTTCCTGATCTTTTGAAACCTTTGCTCCATCTTCAAAGCAGATCTCCTGAATGGTTCCATGTACCTGAGGATAGATATCCACATCGGTAATACCTTTTAGAACAGCCGGGTATTCATAATAAAAGGTAACAGAATCTTTTTTAACAGTAAAAAGTGAGTACCCGTTTGGGGATTTTTCATAGTCATCAGCCATACATACTGAGGAGCTCAGTAAGGATGCGATTAACACTGAAATAATGGAAGTTTTAAACATCATATTATTTGCTCTCAATAAATAACAAGTTCTAATTTTTTTAATTATATTTATATAGATTTTTATCTCTGTGATATATATACAAAATTGAAAGTTCATATTTGATACACAACACAAAATCAAATTATTCTTCGTTAAAAGAGAACATAATTTATTTGGAAAAAAATACATGTATTTTTTTAGTGCATAGGAAAAGATAAAAAAGAAATGCCAATGGGTATGTTTTTTGAAATTTTTTTTATTGAAACTCGATAAAACGCACAACATTCCCAGAATATCCCATTCGAGTCATTCGCAAAGAATGTTTGCAAACATAATGAAAAAATTTTTTTTCCAAGCGGGTAGATCAGTTTTTATCAGAAACATTGAATGATGAATAACAGATTTCATCATATGAAGATAAGTAAGATTTCATAATAACTACCCCCGTTATCAATCAGGTGATCAATAACAGGGGTCGTACTATTTGAGGATGCTTTCAAAGTTTTTGAACTGAGCCTGTCTTTGTTTTTAATGACGCAAAGTTTCAGTTCAGACAGGTTAAATTATTTTACGCCGCTGATTGAACCCTTGCCTTCTGAGTAGTCTGCATCCTTAAGATTTTTTGACTTGTTGTCAGCATTCTTTGCAAGAGGAAGTTCCTTGATGATTGGCTGGGCATGTGATGCTGAAACCAGCTTTAAAGCAATATGGTTCTGCAGAACTCCTGGAATAGCATACTGTTCGATGTAGTAATTGTGGCCTTCGTTTACGTACATTTTCAGGTCATTTTCGCTGGTAACAGACTCAGTCTGGAATACGTGCTCACCTGGTTTTACAAGACGATAAAAGAAAACACTTGAATCAGTATCACCGATGTAATGACCGTCAATATAGAGGCTCTTGTTTGCAAAATCGAGATTAACAGTAACCTTTGTGAGGTTAGCAAGAACGCCATCATCACGATAGATATAAATGCCAGCATAACCACTTGGTGGGGCAGGGAAGGAGGTTGCTATAGATAAATTCTCTTTGCCTTCCTTGTGCACTGTTCCGCATCCTGGCACAAAAGCTAAAACGCAGGCACCTAAAACTAATGATTTAATGTAATTAGAAATTTTCATATATCCAAACCTTTTATACAGAAAAAAATAAGAGATTATGAAAAATATAACATATTGAAAAATAATATATGTGACTAAAGTTTTAAAAAAGATAAATTACTTTTATTTGATATGATATTTTATTGATTTTTTTGATGTTTTTTAAAATTTTGAATGGTGGAGGTAAACGGGATCGAACCGTTGACCCTCTGCTTGCAAAGCAGATGCTCTCCCAGCTGAGCTATACCCCCAAAGATGAGTTGAACGTTGGTGGAGCTAAACGGGATCGAACCGATGACCTCTTGCATGCCATGCAAGCGCTCTCCCAACTGAGCTATAACCCCACGTTCAAGATATTCAGAACTTCTGAATGGTGGAGGTAAACGGGATCGAACCGTTGACCCTCTGCTTGCAAAGCAGATGCTCTCCCAGCTGAGCTATACCCCCACATTGGGT
>ONCB01000020.1 GCA_900316175.1 uncultured Succinatimonas sp. | reverse complement strand
ACTATTTATTACGTGCGTGATCCTTGAATCGCAACTTTGAAATAAAACTGGTTGTAAAAGAGCACTCTATCAGGCTAGCTGATGATTATTTTTGATCGCCATTTTTTTGTGATGGCGATCGGTATCATTTGGTTGTCGTAATTAACATAACAATATCGAATTTAGTTCATAAAAAAAACCGCCGGTTTTTAACCGACGGAATCTTTTATCTATGCTTTACGCTTAATCGTATTTAATTCCACGATTGAAGTGACGATGATATTTAGCATCAATATCTTCTTCTGCGACATAGTTCGGATCTGCAAACAGAATGAATACTTTGATACAAGGTTTGCTTACAAAGGCAATCTTGATTTCATTCTTCATATCAAGAGGTAGACCATCTGGTGTGGATGAATCAAAAGATTCTTTCCAGATACCCCCAACAGGAGGTGGTGGCAGTACAAAGGTGCGTTCAACATAATGCTGATTGATAAGTACCAGCATACTCTCAGTCAGATCTCCTTCCTTTGAAGGTGTCACCCTTAAGATAACTGAATCAGTGTTCGGATCATTCCAGGTATGATCATCCATCTCATTACCATCATATTTATACCAGGCAGCCCTGTAGGTGTTGCCATTTGAAATATGATACTTATCGTCTTCAAGGATCAGCTCTTTTGCAATTGAACTGCTCCTTCTGAAGCGGTTAAGTCTGGAGATGAAGTTTATAAACTGTTTATTCTCTTCTGAATAATCCCACTTGGTCCAGCCTGTCGGATTATCCTGACAGTAAACATTATTATTGCCATCCTGAGTCTTTGAGAACTCATCACCGCCAAGCAGATGAGGAATACCCTGAGATAATAGTATTGTGGCCATAAGGTTGCGCTTTAACTGCCAGCGCAGGGCCTTAATGTTAGGATCATCTGTATGACCTTCAACACCGGAATTGGATGACCAGTTGGCATCGCAGCCGTCTCGGTTCTCCTCTCCATTGGCCTCATTGTGTTTCTGGTTGTAGGAAACCAAATCTTCAAGAGTAAAACCATCATGGTAAGTAACAAAGTTTACTGTATCTTTGATTGATCTGTCAGTCTTGCCGTAGATATCGCGAGATCCCATGACTCTTGTTGCAAATTCAGGAAGTAAGCCAGGATCACCTCTCCAGAATTTACGTACGCAGTCTCTGAACTTGTCATTCTGCTCTGACCAACCTATTGGGAACTGACCTAATCTATATCCATTAGGACCGCAATCCCATGGTTCAGCAATTAAAATTGAATTAGTAATGGCATCAATACAGAAACAGGCCTTAAAGAATGCGCTGTTTGGCTCATAAGTATGGAAAGAACTTCCATGAGTTTCTCTGTTAATGGCAGCGCCCAAATCAAATCTGAATCCATCAACCTTCATAACTGTTGCCCAGTATGTCAGAGAATCAGTAATCAGATTTAAAGCGATCTTTTCATCCGCATTTACAGAATTGCCACAACCACTTACATCATAATATCTTGAGTAATCCTTTGTACCATCTTGATTTAATGGGAATGTATAGTAGTTTCTTGCATCAAGACCCTTTAAGCTGAGTACAGGGCCACCGCGGCCGGCCTCACCGGTATGGTTATACACTACATCCAGAATCACAGATATTCCATGTCTGTGTAGTTCTCGTACCATGGTCTTAAACTCATTTACGGCATTTAATGGATTTACTGCATAACGAGGTTCTGGTGCAAAGTAATTAACCGGATTGTAGCCCCAGTAGTTTACAAGACCCTGCTTAACCAGATGTCTTTCACTGATGAAAGCATAAATAGGATTTAACTGAATTCCCGTAATTCCCAGTTTCTTGAAATGGTTGATTACAGATTCATGACACAATCCCAAGTATTTGCCACGCAACTCATGAGGCACCATCTCATTTAGAATAGTTGCACCTTTAACATTTAATTCGAACAGAATAAGGTTTTCACGGCTTGGACTAGGTTTTGGTACATCCTGCCAGTCAAAATCATCAGATACGACAACAGACTTTGGAATAAACTGACTGTTATTGTTTGTATATTCGCTGTAATTGAATTTATATGATTTTGAAAGACACTTTGCGTATGGATCTGTTAGATAGCGCCCTTCCTTAAAATAAAGACCTCGGTCTGGATCATAAGGTCCTAAAGGCTCAATAGCGTAAAGGTCGCCCTCTGAGATATTAGGAACAAGAGCAAACCATGTTCCTCCTTTTCTCTCCGGCATTTTTAATTTGAAAGTTTCAACCTCATTCTTGTCAAAAAAATGAAGAACAACTTCGGTAGCATTGGGAGACCACACAGAAAATAGTGTTCCTTCCTTTGTTACAGTAGCTCCAAAAGGAACATTTCTGTAAGCAAGCTCATTTGTGGAAGCTCTGCTGCCTTTATTAGTCATAAAGATATCCTAATTTTTTACTATGTAGATTTAAGTTATTATCAAAACAATATAACATATAATTATAGGTTGGATTATAAATCGACGCTAAAAATTATAATTTTAAAAATCAATGTAATTAACATTACGATATTACAAATTATTAATAAAAAAGCGCACTGTTATCATTCTAACAATGCGCTCACATGGATTTACACTAGCCTGTTACTTAACTTTTTTGATAAGTACAGTAGATAAAGGAGGTAAATCAAGAACGATAGAGTTCTGGTGACCGTGCCATGCGATGTTTGAAGATACAAACTTATCGTTGCCGGTACCATAACCGCTACCCCAGTACTCTTTATCATCTGAATTGAAGATGATTTCATAAGTGCCTTCCTCAGGTACACCTAAACGATAGGTTACATAAGGAACTGGAGTGAAGTTTGCTACTGCAAGTACGTACTCGCCGTCAGCTTCACGCTGCATTGCAAATACGCTGTGATCTGCATCGTTCACATCAAGCCATCTGAAGCTCTGTGGGTTGTAGTCATTCTTCCATAATGCCTTCTCTTTCTTATATACAGCATTTAATGACTTAACGAGCTTCTGGATACCCTGGTGCTTAGGATACTTTAATAACCACCACTCAAGCTGAGCATTGTCGTTCCACTCTGAGCCCTGACCGAACTCTGAACCCATGAAGTTTAACTTCTTGCCTGGGTGAGCATACTGATAGGTTAAGTATGCACGTAAGTTTGCAGCCTGCTGCCACTCATCACCAGGCATCTTGTACAATAATGAATGCTTGCCATGAGTTACTTCATCATGAGAAATTGAGAGGATGAAGTTCTCGTTGTATGCATAAATCATTGAGAATGACATCTCGCCGTGATGATACTTACGGAAGAATGGATCAGTCTGCATGTACTCTAAAGAGTCGTGCATCCAGCCCATGTTCCACTTAAAGCCAAAGCCTAAACCACCAGTGAAGGTTGGACGTGAAACGCCGGTAAATGCGGTTGATTCCTCAGCAATGGTCATTGCGTGTGGATACTTCTTGTAAACTTCCTCGTTAAACCACTTTAAGAAGCTTACGGACTCATAGTTGATGTTACCGCCGTCTACGTTAGGGATCCACTCACCATCCTTACGTGAGTAATCCCAGTACAGCATTGAAGCTACAGCGTCAACGCGCAGACCGTCGATGTGGTACAGGTCAAGCCATACTAATGCTGAAGCGATTAAGAAGCGACGTACGGTATCACGACCAAAGTCGTAAATTAAAGAGTTCCAGTCTGGATGCCAGCCACGACGTGGATCTTCGTACTCGTAAACACAGGTACCATCAAACTTTGCAAGACCGAATGCATCAGTTGGGAAGTGAGCTGGAACCCAGTCTAAGATAACACCGATACCATTCTGGTGGAAGGAGTCAACGAAGAACTTGAAGTCATCGATTGAACCGAAACGTGAAGTTGGTGCAAACAGACCGGTTGGCTGATAGCCCCATGAACCAGAGAATGGGTGCTCCATAATTGGCATCAGCTCGATGTGGGTGTAACCCATATCCTTTACGTAGTCTAATAACTCTTTAGCTAATGCTCTGTAGCTTAATGGCTTGCCGTCAGCGTCTTTCTTCCATGAGCCTAGGTGTAACTCATAAATAGACATTGGCTGCTCAAGCTTATTGTTAAGCTGTGACTTTCTCCAAGCATCATCATGCCACTTATAGGTGGTCTGATCTGAAATAATTGATGCAAATGATGGATACTGCTCGTGGAAGAAACCAACAGGGTCAGCCTTGTGAGGCAGACGATTGCCGTATGGATCCTTAATCTCATACTTATAGCGCAGACCTGCACCTAAGCCTGGTACGAAGAGAACCCAGTGGCCTAACAGAGATCTTGCCATTGGGAGACGACGGCCATCCCAGAAGTTAAAGTCACCAATTACACTTACAGTAGTAGCTGATGGAGCATATACTGCAAACTTGGTACCCTTAACCTTAACACCATCAACCTCAACCTCAATTAACTGAGCACCTAAGGTCTTATAGATGTTCTCTGGATCTTCATTCATGGTTGCTAAACCATAGAATGCCTCATCACGGAACTGATATGGATCGATAATTTCAATGGTGTCGGTCTCGTATGCTACCTTGAACTTGTAGTGGAAAGCATTCTTTGCCTTAACTTCTGCCTCAAACAGACCATCCTGATGAACCAGGTTTAAAGAAGTAATCTTCTTCTTACCGTCAATGCTATAAACATCAACACTCTTTGCGCTTGGGAGCCAGGCTCTTAAAACAAAGCCAGGCTTGCCTTCAACTTTTTGTAAACCTAAAACTTCAAACGGATTTGAAATTCTTGCATTATTAAAATCATCAATAAGCATTATCTATATCTCCAAAAGAGGATTAACCTCTAGCCTCAGTCATCTTCTTTGTCATGTTTAAAACACGTTCATTTACAAAAATATCTTCTAAATCAGCTGTGAGCTTTCTTCTCCAGTTTGGATACTCGGTATTGGTACCAGGAATGTTTACAGGAGTCTCAACACCAATCCAGTCTTCAACCTGTGAGCTGAATAATGAACATGAACCACCACACATATGAACCTGAAGTGCAGTTGCAAGCTCTTCATTCATTACTGATTCTGCTGCATTACGGGTATAGGTGTCAGCAATAGAACCTAAACCATGTAAGCTGTCTAAAATACGCTGCTTGGCAACCTGTCTCTTTGCTGAGAGATTATCAGCCTCCTGCTGAGTGTAGATGCCAAGTTCAATACCCATCTTGAGATCCTTGCAGTCCCACCAGCCAATGAGAGTTGGCATATCGTGAGTAGTAAGAGCTGACATTGCCTGAGAGGTATAATCCTTAGGAGCAATGTAACCGCCATCATCAGCAGTCTCATCAAAGAAGATCTTGTAAGATAAAGCCTTGCAGTGTTTTAAAGCCTTGGTAAGTTCTACAGGAATGGTACCTAAGTCCTCACAGATAACAAGGCACTTGTTGCGATGAGATTCAAGAGCAATAATGCCGATTAAATCATGCATGTCATAGTGAACATAAGCACCCTTTGAAGCTGGCTCGCCTACCTTTGTCATCCACAGACGGAACAGACCTGCAGCATGGTCAATACGCATTGCACCGCATGACTTCATGTTTGATCTGTACATCTGAATCATTGGCTCATAACCACATGCCTTTAAAGCGTTAGGAGTCATTGGTGATAAGCCCCAGCTCTGACCTAAAGGTCCTAATGGGTCTGGAGGTGCACCAACTGAGCCCATAGGGCTGAATACGTTGTTAACATCTGACCATACGTCACAGCTCTGCTTTGCAACACCAACAGCAAGGTCACGGTAGGTACCGATTAACATACCAGCATCCTTGGCAGCCTTGTATGCATTGTCTAACTGTTCTGAAGCTAAGAACTGCAGATAGCAGTAGAACATTACATCAGCTTCATGTTCTTCACGCCACTGCTTTACGAATGGTGAGTTTACATCCTGATGTTCCTTATCAAACTTCTCCCAGGTATTAGCATCAACACCACGGTTGTAGTAATCCTGCTGCAGAGCATCAAAGGTTGCAAAGTTTATGAGATTCTCGCCACCCTTCTCTACGAAGTTTAAGAACTTATTGCCTCTTGTAGTTCTCTTGTCTGCTACATTTACATTATTAAATACAGTGCGGAGAACCTGCAGTTTTGCCTGAATTACGCCACGATAGTCAACGAATTCCTTATCTCTTAAGGTTCTTAACTGCTGCTGGAAAGCACGTGAATTTACTAAATCCTGTGCTTCCTTGCACTGCTGATACTCAGGAACTAATGGAACTGCGATATAAATAATATTTAGCCAGTTACGTGATGAAGGAGAGTATGGACTTACAACAAACTCATCTGGAATTGCAGGATAGCCTGCGTGCATTGGGTTTAAACCAACGAAATGACCACCGCACTTGCCGACACCTAACAGAAGGGTCTTTAAGTCGCCGAAATCACCAATACCCCAGTTGGTACGTGAACGAACTGCGTATAACTGAGAAGAAACACCCCAGACCTTCTTGCCGTTAGCAATTTCTTCTGGCATGTACATCTTTGATGGTGTTGAGATTAAAGACATACGGATAGACTTTAAGGTCTTGGTCTTGCTCTTAACAACACATGATAGGTGGTGATAGCCTAATGGTAACTTGGTTACGAGGAAATAACGGTAGGTATCATAAGTAGTACCATCAACAGTATCGATTCTTGCAATTTCAATTTCCTGCAGAGGTACAGTCATTGAAACGGTACGACCGTCTTCTAAATCAATAGCGAATGCAACGGTTGCGTTTTCGTCATCGCTGAATGCCTGAGGAACTCTGAAGTAGACCTGATTACGATCTTCATCATTAATAACCTGAACATTATCAAGAACGTTCTTGTATGGTTCCTTTGCTTCCTTATCAAGTCTTGCCTTTAAGGCTTTTTCATCATTGATAGGGTAACCTAAAATCTCAAGAGCTGTAATACGGCTCTCATCTGATAAAGTAATTAAACGATTAGTTGCATCAAAGTAGGTACGAGCAATACCCTTTTGATCTGCTAATTTCTGTAAGTCAATCATCGTTATACCGTTAGTTTCTTCATTGAAAAATGTGCTGAAAATTAACTTTTCTGCACGGACTACAAATTAAATCCTTTTAATCATAGTAAAACTTTTTGAAATTGCTTGTTAAAGGCAAAAATAAAAAGTTTTTTTTATTAAAAAGTTTGACACACAACTTGTTTTTAAGAAATGAGTCACACGGACAGAAAAATGCTTTTACTTAAGGTTTAAAAAGACCTTGTGAGAAAATTTTTTAATAAAAAAAAATCATGTTTATCATTTTTTACGATAAATAAGCCATTTGTAAAAAAAGATAGTTTTTTTCATAATAAAAAAAACGAATAAAAGCATATTTTTTCTTTTATTATCAGCTTATTATATATTTCTTTGTGCAAAATAGACACAAATACAAATTTTTTTATGCCCAAAACAAAAAAGATATTTAAAAATTTATAACAATCGACTAGAATAAAAGAGCTTTTTAAGAAAAGCACTTTTATAAAAGGAAAATGAGCATTCAAAGTTCGGTTCCTTGACAATTTCCAAAGGTGTACTATCTTTGAATTGCTTTTAATTTTTTGTTAACTACGGGTAACATTCAATATGACTATTAAAGTTGGTATTAACGGTTTTGGCCGTATCGGTCGTTTCGTATTCCGTGCTTCAATCTATCGTCCAGAGTTAGGTATTCAGGTTGTTGGTATCAATGACTTATTACCACCAGATTACATGGCTTACATGTTAAAGTATGACACCATGCACGGTGCATTCAAGGGTAAGGTAGAAGTTAAGGACGGTAACCTTGTTGTTAACGGTAACAAGATCCGTGTCACCGCTGAGAAAGATCCTGCTGCATTAAAGTGGGGCGATATCGGTGCTGAGTACGTTGTTGAGTCAACCGGTTTATTCTTAACCGACGAGAAGGCACGTAAGCACATTGAGGCTGGTGCTCGTCGCGTTGTTATGTCAGCTCCTTCAAAGGATGACACTCCAATGTTCGTAATGGGTGTTAACAACGACACCTACGCTGGTCAGGACATCGTTTCAAACGCATCTTGCACCACCAACTGCTTAGCTCCTTTAGCTAAGGTTATCAATGATGAGTTCGGTTTAGAGCAGGGCTTAATGACCACCGTTCACTCAACTACCGCTACTCAGAAGACTGTTGACGGTCCTTCAATGAAGGATTGGCGTGGTGGCCGTGGTGCTGCTGGCAACATCATCCCTTCATCAACTGGTGCTGCAAAGGCTGTTGGTAAGGTTATCCCTTCATTAGCAGGCAAGTTAACTGGTATGTCAATGCGTGTTCCTACTCTTGACGTTTCAGTAGTAGACTTAACCTGTACCTTAAAGAAGTCAGCTTCTTACAAGGACATCTGCGAGGCTGTTAAGGCTGCTTCAGAAGGTTCATTAAAGGGTATCTTAGGTTACACTGATGAAGCTGTTGTATCTTCAGACTTCTTAGGTGACACCCGTACCTCAATCTTCGACGAGGCTGCTGGTATCGCTTTAACCGATAACTTCGTTAAGTTAGTATCATGGTACGACAACGAAATCGGTTACTCAAACAAGGTTCTTGAGTTAATCAAGTCAATGGAAGAGTCAGGCAAGTAATATTTGCTGATAAGCTTTCAAGAAATGCTCCGCAATGCGGAGCATTTTTTTTCTTTATAAGATATTAAAAAGGCAGTCAAAGTGACTGCCTTTTTATGAAAATTTACAAATTATATAAAATCTTCGACTTTAAGCGGAGTATTCTTTTCCAGATCGTATTTTGCAGTTTTTCCTAAAACAGAAGGTAACAGATATGGCTCAAGACCTAAAGCTGGCCTAACAGAACGAACATCAGCCTCTGTTAATATCTGACCTTTCTTTAATGGCTTAACAAGATAAATTGAGCGTCTGCCATTACGCATTTCATATTCATCTTCATGAAGATGAATACCATATGAACCTAAGGATGAAGCTACAACAGTACAGTCTTCAACAAGCTTTCTAAGATCATCTGGTTCCATTGAGAATGCTGAATCAACACCTCCCCTGCTCTTATCATCAGTAAAGTGCTTTTCAATCATATCCGCACCTAAAGCTGTTGCTGCTATATCAAGCTCATCGCCAATGGCGTGATTGGAAAGACCACTCTTACAATGGTAGCGATCTTTTAAGTATGGAATTGCCTTTAAGTTAAAAAGATTAGGATCAGCTGGATATCGGCTCTCACAGTGCAGAAGAGTTAAATCTTCAACACCTCTTTTTCTAACAATCTCTACGGCTCTGTCAATTTCCTCAAGAGTTGCAAGACCTGTTGACATTACCATTGGTTTGCCAAAGGATGCACAGTAATCAATGAGAGCAACATCATTTAATTCATAGGAAGCAATTTTATAGACTGGACAACCAGCATCTTCAAGGCAGTCAACATCATCCTTACAGAATGGAGAACTGAACAAAAAGATCCCATGAGTTTTAGCGTGCTTGAATAATGGTTTCATCCATTCACGTGGAGTCTTGGCTTTTTTATAGAGCTCATAATATGTCTGCCCACCCCAAAGTCCACCTTTTAAAAGGAACTCATCACGATTTGAATCCAGAGTAAGACTGTCCTCTGTATAGGTCTGAATTTTTACAGCATCAGCCTTGCAGCTTTGCGCAAGTTCCATCAGTTCAATAGCTCTGTCAAGCGAGCCGTCGTGATTACCAGACAACTCAGCTACAACAACAGGTCCCTTATGCTTTGCTTCCATAACAGTTCCTTAAAGAATTAAATCCTCTAGAGCCTTAATACGCTTTTCAATTGGAGGATGGGTTCTGAAAAGTTCACTAAAATCCATAGAACCATTGATGCATAAAGCCTGCATATATTTATCTTTTGATTTTACAGGAGAACCGCCAGATAAAGCCTGAAGAGCTCTTATCATTTCATACTTACCATTAAGTCTTGCAGAACCAGCATCGGCCTTATATTCTCTATGACGGCTGAACCACATTAAAACTAAAGAGGCCAAAACACCCAAAATCATCTGAATAAATGAACTTATGGTGCGATACATGATTGAACTTGACATAGAGGTTGAACTGCCACTTTTTCTGTTTTTATTCATGGCAGCAATGATGGCAAAGGCAATCACATATGAGAAGAAGTATACAAAAGTATTAAGTACGCCCTGCAGCAGAGCCATGGTAACCATATCACCATTCTTTACATGGCTCATCTCATGACCTAAAACTGCGGCAATTTCTGTTCTTCCCATAGATCTTAAAAGGCCAGAAGATACAGCCACAAGAGCTTTATCCTTTGAGTAACCGGTAGCAAATGCGTTTGGATCGCTAGAATTGTAAATACCCACTTCAGGCATCTTAAGACCGCTCTTTAAAGCAAGGTTTGAAACAGTCTGATAGATGAACATTTCATCACTGTTCATAGGAGTTTTAATCAGCTTTACTCCGTAAGACTTGATACACATGGTCTTAGACAGAAAGAGTGAAATAAGAGAACCTGCAAAACCAAAAATCAATGAACCTACAAACATACTTATGTATGAATTCTGATCAAGCTGAATGTCAAACGCTGACATTACGATAAAACCAATAAAGCCGACAACCACTAAAATGGCTGACTGCATCAGCATAAACAGAAAAATTCTCATTTTTTACTCCGTAAAAAAACCTTTATTACAGATCCAAAGTATCATCTGCATTTTCATCAGCATTAAGAGCAATACCATTTAGAGTTACACTCTTGCCCTTTATCTCAAGAGTAGTTTCGTAATTTTTTGATGTTTTGGTAATTGCGCCCTGGTGCAGACTGTCAGCTAATGCTTCCTTGTACTGTTCTTCAATAATAGAATCGATTACAGCGATATCACCTGAGGCATTCATTTTAGAACTGATGTCTTTTATCTTACCAGTGGAAGGATCAAGAGTTGGATATACAAAACCCGAAACATTAAATTCTCCACCCTGATATTTTAATGATAATCTGTCCAGATCAAAGCTCATTGGATTTGATACAGACTTTAAAAGAGAGCCAAGATCTTCAGGGCTGTCTTTTAAATTACTTAAAATTTTCTCAAGATTAAAAGCACCAAAGCTTAACTTGTAGTTGATATTTTCGATACGGTTATACTTCTGTTCAAGACCATCTTTTACAAATGGGAAAGCAAAATAAATATCTGCACTTCCATCTGAATACAGGGTTCTTCTTGAATGTCTGTCTTTATCTGATAAAGACAGATTTACGTTGAAGTTTTCAATATCAAAACTGTCAGCTAAAGTTGGATCCTTAACTTCATCGGTTGGCTTGAAACCGATCATGTAAATTGTTGAAGCCTGACCTTTAAGTGAATCAAAAGATACAGAGATACTATCAAGACTTACCTTCTTATTGACAACAACAGGCTGGGCCTTAACCTTGAGGTTTAGGAATTCAAGGTTATATGCTTCTCTGCCAGAATAGATTAAATCAGATTTACATTTGATACCTGCAGAAGCAAAACCTACATTAAATTTTTTAGTACTTCTGGCTGAAAGATAAACAGAATTCTCACCTACTCTGCACCCACCGTCGATTAAAGGCAGGTTAAAGGCAGTTGTCTTTACAGCACCATGAGCCTTCATTTCAAAAATAGAAACAGCTGCAGCGCCAGTAATGCCAATAAGAGGAAGGCCATTATCAGCTAAAATGGCGTCTAAGTTACCCTCGTTATCAACCTTTACAAACTTGACATCGAAAGAAGAGAAATTAAAGGTTGTCTTTACATCAAAGACTGCAGAGACAGGTCCTGCTTTAGATTTTGGAACAAAAACAGAAAGTCTGCCATTTTTTTCAAGGATTGAGCTTGATACAGGAACATATTTTAACTGGATGTGATTCTGCTTTTTATTAACATATGAAAGCGCATCCTGGATCTTCTTGTCAAACATGTAGCTTGCAGCTACCATTCCGACAGTTAAAAGCACAAAAACGGCGATTAAAAGATATGCTAAATATTTAAAAACGCGTTTCATCAAGATCTTTCATCCTGGAGTTTGGCAAGAATAGATCCACTCTCCTTTACTGCATTCTCTGCAAACTCACCAAAATAATCGCGGGCTTCCAGGAAACGGGAGGTAAAGGTATCAATATCAGAATTCTCAACTAATGAGACTTCGTTAAGCATTGAAGAGACAAAATCTTTAATCAGATTGCAGTTTTGTTTTGACGACATGATGATATCAGCATAAAGACGAGGATCCTGAGCAAATAATCTGCCCACCATCATAAGTTCCATTCTGTAAATCGGGCTTGATAATTCCTGCAGTTTCTTTAAATCAGGATTCTTCGAAGCTAGGAATGTTCCATAAGCGTAGGTTGTAAAATGACGCAGCGCCTGAATGATACTCATGGCTTCATCATGTTCTTTTGCAGAACAGCTGCAGATCCTTGCTCCCCATAATCTTAACTGTTCAACCAAGAATGCACTTGACTCCTTGTCGCGCTCAGGAACTGTAACCACAACCTGCTTTACAAGTGATTTCACATCAGGACCGAACATAGGATGAAGGCCTAAAACAGGACCTTCATGATATTTCATCATGGCTTCAACAATCGGAGCTTTAACCGAAGTAAAGTCGCAGAGGATCTGATCTTTTCTGAGCATTGGACTTAAGCGCTTGATGATATCGATAGTGATATCAATAGGCACAGAAACGATTACTATCTTAGCGGTTTTAAGATATTCAGGAGCCTTATCCCAACCTCTGTGACCAAAAGAGAAAACTTTGTAGCCTGAGGACTCAAAATAGTTTTTGAAGATCCTGCCCATGCCGCCGTTACCACCGACAATAACCACATCACCTTCTTCCTTTAAAAGACGAGGATATTTAAATTCACTGTCTGAGCACTGACGATATGATTCACGCAGGATTCTGCGCATGATATCAGTCATCATTCCTTCAGGAAGCATGCTTTCTCTTGCAAGCTCTTCGCAGTGATTTAACACGTAAGAGGCTCTTTCATTTGAATAGGCACTAAGACCTAATTCCTTTTTCAGGGAAGCTGCCTTTGCAACCTTTTCCTTGCGCTCTTTTAACAGTGCTACAAGTCGCTGGTCTAGCTCATCAATTGAGGCTCTTACCTCTTCAAGATCTTTTGCACTCATAAACAACTATTCATCAATCTCATCTAAGAATTCATCAACATTCTTATCTTCCTGGGTTTTCATTGCCGCATCAGGATCTACCTTACCCTGTGCATACATCAGGTAAATCTGACGCATCTGAGCATATGAATCAACAGCATTGTCAATTACGCCTTCCTGAGGGATGAACTGAGCTCTGGTATCAATTGCATCAAGCAGCTTTAATGAAGCGGATAACACAGGATTTAGAGGCATGTAAGGCCATGAATCAGCAATAGAACCATGAAGTTCACGTTCAGTTGATGGTCCCATAAATGGAATCATCAGATAGTGACCCTGATCGACTCCGTATCTTCCCATTACAGTAGACATCTTCATAGGATGACTTTCTATACCAAAGGATGTGGCAACATCAAACAGACCGCCGATACCTAAGGTAGTATTGATGGCAAAACGGCTGAGTGAAATACCCGAGTGACCGAACTGACCTAACAGTAAATTATCAATGGTACCGGTCAGATCTGAAATATTGGCAAAAAAGTTATGCACACCGGTCTGGGTAAAATCAGGCAGATGTGAGTATCCATGTGCTACAGGACGCAGAAAATAACGGTCTACAATCATGTAGTTTACAATCCAAGGACCATTGCGGTTAACTGCCTCAATAGAATCAATGGAATTACCAGGCAACAGAGTAAGACCGTATGAGTAATCTTTTTTAGAGCTCTCTGCGCTGATGGAGCGAGGAGCCATTGGAGAATAGTTTGAGTGTCTTGCCAATACCTGAGATGGCAAAAGCAGACATATTGCTGCAGTTAATAATACTTTTTTAATCATTTTTAGAATATCCCTGTGAAACTTACTGTATTTTAACGCAGTAGCGATAATTTTTTTTAGTATTAAGCTCAACTTTTAGTAAAAATTACTGATAAAAGCATATTTTGGAGTTTTAGGATTAATGATTTAAAAAAATTAATGTGAAAGTAAGCGTATTTATTGAAAAGCGTGAGGTAAATGAAAGCATTAGAGTTGATTTTTTTGATATCATAAGAAATAAGTATACGTATATTAATAAAGAAAGTTTTATAGACAATGGACAGCTTAGACGTTGAAGTAAAAACTTCAGTTGCAAAGAACATAGAACAGGCAGTTGCAGAAACCTCTCAAGGCGAAGAAGAACAGGTTTCAAAACCAGCAAGAATCAATGCAAATGCAACCTCACACTACATCACAGTAATTAACCATAACAAAGGATTACTCTGTGAGGGGCATGCCCGCACCTATACACAGTTAAGCGTTAACCTCAATGAATATTTAAAAGATCCTGAGACCCTTGATGTTTCAAACCTTGATGAGGACAGTGCCGAGCTTGGTCATTACAGAAAACTTACCTCACAGGTTATTAACCGTGATCCTGCCCTTCAGGAAAAAGTAGCACAGGATTTATCAACAGGACATCAGCTAGTTCGTTCAAAAGATGCATCAGCAGAACTTGAAAAGAATTTAAAAAAGCTGCCTGAAGCCTTAAGCGAAGGCACTCCTGCAGGTAAAAACCTTTCAAAGTTCATCTGTCAGTCTGTAGTAAATTTAACTGACTATGAAAATATGGGAGCCGGTCTGCAAAGAGATCTGTCAATTCGTCAGGTCTATCCTCCAACTCAGGAACTTTCTTTAAGACAGAAGACTGCAACAGCAGATGCGCTTACAGCGTCAATTGCCTATGTAAAAAGCAATCAGCCTGAAGTTCTTGCAACCATTAAGGAAGAACTGAAGGTTGAAACTACAAAACCAGGTACCACAACTCCTCAGATTATGACCCAATATTTAAGACAGGCTCTTGAGGAGTTTCCAGAAGATTCAACTTATCTTGATATCTTTAAGCAGAATCGCAACCGCCAGTCAGGTCCAGTTGATGGACTTCCTGATGAGGACAAGATTTCACAGGAGACTTCAAAACGCATTCATGACGTAATCATGAAGGCAGCTATCTCTGCAAGAAAGGGTAATCTCATTACTGAGACAGATCAGAACACAAAGACTGCACAGGCATCATCTAACAGCACAGTTAAAGTTACCCCAGAACTTAGCAAAGCTGAAGACATTTCCGTGGATGCGGCAAAACTGTCCTTATCCGAGTTAAGCGCAAGAGCTGCAAAACTGCAGCAGCAGTTTAGAGAAGACAGAATGCGTCTGGTTCAGGAAGGCAAATTACCTGATCCTGCCTCTCTGCCAAAGACAGAAAATGTGTCTTCACAGACAGCAGAGGATCCAAAACTTAGAAATGCACAGGATGAGGAATTAAGTCGCATCCGAGAACAGATTGTTAAGGCCAGAGAGCAGTATGAAACCTCTTCTCTGTCAGAGAACAAAGCCCAAAACAGAGAAACTGTAAATTCTCAGGCAGCAAACAAAGAACCTGTAAAGGCTGACGTTTCACCAAAAGATCTTGAAACAGTTCAGAAAACACCTGCTCAGCCATTATTCAGCAAGGAAGAATTAAAAGAAGTCTTTAAAGATGAGATTAGACAGGCTGTAAAAGAAGCTCTTTTAAAAGAGAAAGAAGCCTTATCAAAACTAAACGAAGAGAGTACCAATCAAAAGAGCAGCACTGAAAAAACTGTTGCAGAAAACTTACAGAGAACCTATGAACCAAAAGGCTATGGTTCTGTAAAGGGATCTTTTAGTGTTTCCTATCAGAGTAACTATTCTCTCAACACAAAAGGTGCAGACAATTTTAACCTGTTAAACAGTGCAGATACTGAACAGGTAAAGGATTTATCTGAAAAAAGCACTCAGGATAGAATTGCAAAACAGTTAAATGAGTTTGAAAATGCCAAGACACAGACTCAAACAAATGAAACACCTTTACCACAAGAGCAAGAAAGTGAAGTTCAGTTAAGCAGTGCTCAGAAAAAGTATGCAGAGTATTCTGAGGCAGAATCAGATAAAGCAAAGAACGTTTCAGAAAATGAACTGAAACTTGCATCTGATGATGAAGATACACTAGAGATTCAAAAGAATGAAATAAACAGGGTAAACACAAAGAGCGCTGATACTGCTGACGAGCACAATATCGTAAATGTTAACAGTGACCCTCAAGCAGAAAATGAGGAAAGTAAAGATACTCAGATAAAGGTAAAAACAGCTGCCGATACTGTATCTGTACAGTCCCCTGTTATGGAAGATACTTCATCTGAGGCAGAACAGCCTAAACCTTCATATTTAGGACAGAAGCTTTCTGCAGCACAAAAGCAAATCCTGCAAAGTGAAACAGCTGACGTTTCACAAAAAGATAATTCTGCTTTAGAACAGGAAAATGTAAAGAGTGCCAGCGTTAATTCTGAAGGCCTCAATGACGATGAGGAAAACGCAGAATTAAAGACTCAGACTGAGGTAAGTCAGAATGCTAAGCCTGAACTTGAGAGCGAACCTGATTTTGAAGAAAAATCTGTTGATACTGAAGCTTTAGTTAAAGAACAGACAGTATCTTCACAGACCAGCACGGAATCTTTAGTAAACGCACAGAATACAGCTTCTTTAAACAATACTGTAAATAATGTTGAGCCAGAGATTAAGCCTGCAAACACAGATAATGGGCTTACATCCTCACAAAAGCAGCTCCTTCAAAGTGAAACAGCTGTTGTCAGCGAAGAAGAAATCTCTGAGCAGGCCCCCGAAGAGATGCCTTTAAGCCTTATCGAGGATGACTTTGAAGAAGATGATGCATCTCAATTAAAGAAATTTCAGAGCAAGGATGCCTCTATACAAAGAGCAGACATAAATGCATCTGAAAACACTATTACAGATGAAGCTGATGAAATCGTAGCTGACAAGGAAAAGGTAACAGCAGATAAGATTAAAATAGCCGAAGATGAAGAGGATAGTGAATCTTTATCGGTAACGGAGAATGCCCAGGAAGTTGAGCGTGCACAACAAAAGAACGTATCTTCTGACGTGGCAAAGTTTAGTACAGCTCCTGATGTAAACGCTTCATCACAGCAGTCAGGTGAAGAGATTTCATTAAATACCAGAGACTCTGCAGCTTCAGAAAAGACATCATCTGATCCTCACAGTGAACTTGATGCAGCTAAAAGACAGCTTTTAGAAAGTGAAACTGCATTGTCAATGAACACAGATGTATCAGATACAGAGGATGTATCTGCTGATACAGAAGTCAAAGCTCAATCTGAAGAAGCAGAAGAAACATCTGAAAAGTCAGAACCACAGGTTTCAGAGGAACTTTCAGAAGAGGATAAAGAAGCCGAGCTTGAAAGACTGGTTGAACAGGAACTTGAAGACAAAGTTGTTGAAAGCATAGTTGGAGCTCAAATTCCAGGACAGCCACAGGTAAATGCCAATACTCCAGAAAGTGTGCAAAACAGTGCTTCTACAAATACTCAGAATTCTCTATCTAATGCCCAGAAAGCACTGTTAGAGAGCGAGACAACCTATGCCAATACAGGTGATGATCTTGATTCACTTACTCTCGTTCCTGATGATGAGCCTGAGTATGAACTGCAAACACCAGCTGTAAAAACAGTGGCCACTGAGACTAAGCCTGTTGAGGGGACCTTAGAACCATTAAAGCAGACTGCTGTAAATACAGAAACTGTTTCATCTGAAGAAACCGAGGAAACTGAAACAGAAGAACCTGCAATTTCAGAAGAACAGGCACCTGTATCTGAGGATGATAACGAAACCGTAACTGAAGAGAGTGAAGAACATAACAATGAGCTGAATACTCAGAAAGGCAATATAAATAATGCTTATGTTCCAGATGATGAAGCCAATGAAGCTACTGAAAACATCAGTTCACCAGTACAGAATACTGCTACAGCAGCTGTAAATACTGAAGAAGACACCATTAACCTTCAGACAGCAAATACACTATCTTTAAACGCAACAGCAACTGATGCAAAAGAGACTCAGCCACAAGAGGTTCGTGAAGAAACTGCCGTTCTGAATAATACTGTATCAACCACAGATACAGCAGTGGTTGACTCTGACAGTGAAAATACCTTACAGAATATCTCAAAACAGCCTCAGGGGGTAGTTCTTGAACAGAAAGCTCAGGCTTTCTCATCAGAAGCAGCTGCTCTCAAAGAAGAGGCTTTAGTTGAAGACAACAAAACTAAAGCTCCAGAAACAAAGGTTAATGAGACTGCAGATGAAGATAATGAAGCACAGAAAGAAGCTTTATTAAAGGCTCAGATTGGTAAACCAGCTTTCCTCTCTTCAAGTAGTTCAGATAAAGCCGTACAGGCTAACAGCCAGAATGTAAATCAGAGTACTGTAGCTAATAATCAGGCTCAGAATGCTGCATCTGTAAGATCTGACAGCATTGGTGAAAAGATTTTAGGTCAGACTATTCCTCTTTCAGAGCTCGACGATAATATCGTTCCTGCTGATGTTGAAGGAGAAAGCAAAGATCTGAGCAATATCACCCGCGCTCATGAGGATGAGAATATCACCATCTCAAGAATTCCAGACAAAACACCTGGTGCTGCTGCTATTACTCAGGGCCAGTCCGAACCTATTCCAGAGCAGTCAGTGGTTGATAACAGCCATGCTGTAAAAGAAAAATCAGGACTATTTGCAAAAATTGCTTCTATCTTTTCAAAGAAAACTCAGACTGCAGAGGTAAGAACAAATATTGAACCTACTATGGAGATTTCCAATAATGCTCCACCAAGCACATTTACACCAAAAGGATCTCCTCTTGACAATATGCTCTATACCCTGAGGGTACAGACTGAAAATGCAGCTCTGCCACAGGCTGTAAGAGATGAGGCAAAGAAGTTTATAGAAGCCCTTGAAAACCCAATTGAGGATTTACCTTCAGTTTCAAACTGGCTTAACTTTACTTCAGGACCAATGAGCCCATCATCATCTCAGGCTTTAGCTCTTCATCAGTGGGCTTTCTTCCTGCTGTCCATAAGATTCTCACAGATTGGCAAATCTGTAGACAAATTCTTAAAGCGTAATGCTGATTTGATGGAAGACAGATTTGACAAAGTAACAGATGAAGTTGCTAAGAATATCGGTAAAGAACAGCAGAAGATTATCCCAACATTGATTGAAGATACGTTCGATCAGGTAGTAAGAATGCAGAATCCACAAAAGGAAGGCCTTCCTGCTCTGTTCCAGTACATTCCTCTACCACCAAGCTACGAAGGCGGACGCGAGGGCAACTTCAGTGCCAGACCGGTTGTGGAAGAAGATGGCAAGAAGTCATGGCACTTAAACTTTGTATTTGACTTAAAGAATTTAGGTCCTATTGAGATTAAGGCCGTAGCCAAGCTTCCTGAATTAAAGCTTTCTGTTATTGCCAGCACCTTTGAAGGTCTGCAGCAGATTCAAAAGGCTATGCCAACTCTTAAAAAGCAGTTGCAGGATCTTGGTATTACAACAACTTCAAGCAACACCAGACTTGGCAAGGTGCACATTGCAGATAACAAACCAGAGGCTGTAAAGTCTGCTCCAAAGGCTGACGGTTCAAGCTTCTCTGTAGATATTTAGGATTGTGAAGATGGCTTTGAATGAAAATGAAAACAGTGAGTCTGAATTCATCAGTAAAGAACAGGCTGAAGATTTGTCTCATATTAATGTAACAGATGAGGAAGGCTCATTTAAAGCTCAGTATGAAGCAGCTTCGGCCGCCGTTGCATTGTCTTATCACGAGGGTGATGCCTCCCCTTTTGTCAGTGCATTAGGTTATGAAAGCCGAGCAAAAGCTATCATCAAGATGGCTCAGGAGCTTGGTATTTATGTTCATAAAGATCCTGTGCTTTTAAATCAGATTAAGGATTTAAAGGAAGGCGAGCAGGTTCCTGAAGAGCTCTTCTCTATCATCGCCACCATTCTCTCATTCAGCTACTATCTTCAGGGCAAAACTCCTGAGATGTACACAAGACCAGATGGTTCTAAAGCTGTAAATATTGAGACCTGACAGATTAACTATTTTAATCTGTCTTTGCAGAAAAAAGAGCTGGCAGTCAATCTGTCAGCTCTTTTTCATTATATGCGCCTTTGTTAATTCTGAGGACTTACTGAAATGGTACAGTTCTCATCGACATATCTAATCTTGTCGGTTCTTGCTGGTAGTATGGTGATACCAGGCATTGAACAGGAATCAGATACAATGTTTCCTGACTGATTGAATCTTACAAACTTGACGCCTTCAGGCTTTCTCAGTTCAAGAGAGTTGATACCTCTTTCCTTTAAGAATCTTCCGTACACGCGCATTGCACCAGAAGAACCAAAAAGTCCGGTTGGCTTGTTGTCATCAAAACCTACCCATGTGGCAACCACTGAATCTGAGTCAATACCGATTGACCAGGTATCACGACTGTCATTGGTAGTACCGGTCTTAGTGGCAACATTAACATCAGGGAACATAGTGCCAATTCTGCGACCAGTGCCAATTCTGGTGGCTTCGGTCATGGTATACATGGTAAGGTATGTATCCTTCGGATCTAAAGTAGGTTCGGTTCTGGTTTCTGAACGCTCATATACAACCTTGCCGTCTTTAACCACGGTTCTTAAGGTTGTCAGATCCTTATAAGTACCCTCAGTTGCAAGTGAAGTATAAATCTGATTAACCTCAAACGGTGTAAGCTCAACAGTGCCTAAAAGCATAGATGGATAGAACGGGATCCTGCTCTTATCAATGCCAACTCTCATTAAAGTATCTCTTACATTGTTAAGACCTACCCTCATACCGATTTTTACAGTTGGAACATTAAGAGATCTGGCCATGGCAACATAGGTTGGAATCGGACCGCGATAGCGCTTGTCATCATTATGAGGCTGCCAGAGTTTTCCACTTGAGAGTTTTACGCTGATTGGGGCATCGTTTACTAATGTACCCATGTGTACACCATTATGGAATGCGGTGAGGTAAACAAATGGCTTGATAATAGATCCAACCTGTCTTTTACCTTCAGTAACTCGGTTAAAGCCAGCATACTGAGGAGTACGGCTTCCAACTACAGCAGAAACTTCAGCGGTTCTCCATGAAGATACCACCATTGCAACTTCAAGTCCGTTTAACTTTCTTTCCTTTTCAATTGCACTGAGCTCTTCAGATGCTGCAGTTTCTGCAGCCTGCTGAGCCTGAGGATCTAATGATGAAAAGATCTTAATACCGTTACCTGATAAAAACTCAGGACCGAATTTAGAAGAAATCTCGCGCTTTAACACGCCCATGAAAGCAGGTGTTTTAGAATAGTTCATTGAACCGCGCTTGATTACACCTAAAGGTCTGGCACTGTACTGCTCATACTCAGTTTCTGTAATATGACCTCTGCTCTTAAGTACAGATAAAACCACATTACGTCTTTCAAGTGCAGCATCAGGATGACGCCATGGATCATAATATGAAGGACCTTTAATGATGCCAACAAGAAGTGCACCCTGCTCTAAGGAAAGCTCTGAAACCGGAACACCAAAGTAGAAATAAGAGGCTAGACCAAAGCCATAAATTCCGGCTGAGCCATTCTGTCCTAAATATATTTCGTTGAGGTAGGCTTCAAGGATCTGATCTTTGGTGTAACGCTGATTCATAATCAGCGCCATGATGATTTCCTTGAATTTTCTGGTATAGCTCTTTTCTGATGAAAGGAAGTAATTTTTCACAAGCTGCTGAGTAATGGTTGAACCGCCCTCAACCACCTGATGAGCAAGTGTATTCTTAATAAAGGCTCTTGCTATGGCAAAAAAGTTTACGCCCATATTTGAATAGAAAGAGCGATCTTCAATTTCAAGCAGTGTAGTAATTACAGACTGAGGAACATCCTGAAGAGAAATGAAGATTCTGTCTTCCTTTGGATCGATACGGTTAATACGGTCAAGTAAAACCGGATCCATACGAACATAACCTAAATCGTCATGAGTATCTGCATTGACAATTCTTGAAATTCTGTTGCCGTTGAATGCAACCATTAGGGAAATCTTATCTTCAGCACCATCAGGGAATTCAAATGGTCTGCGCAGAATTACAATACGTCCTGTCTTCTCATTTAAAGCATATTCACCAGGCATCTGAGGATTTGGAACCTGACGGTATTTTAAAAGCTTTAACTCATAAAGCATCTGCTTTAAAGACAGTTTCTGATCAGGATAAAGCTCAAGAGGTCTTGAATAAACAACAGCAGGCAGAACCCACTTGTCATCGACATCAAACTTCTCCTGAATGAGCATGTAAAAATAGACAACCAGCACGGATAAAACACATAAGCCTGCCAGCGACATTTTTAAGGATGCCACAAAAAGGCGCTTTTTGATGGTCTTCTTTTTTTTGCCGTTTGGATTATTGTCATCACCATCATGAGAAGATGACGAGTTTTGATTTGGCTCTACTTTAACATTGCCACTTGAATCAGCAACAAAAACTCTGCTCTCATCAGAGGATTCATTTGAATTTGTATTCTTTTTACTATTCTTAAACAAATCATCAGACAAGGATGGTTCTACTCTGCCATCAGATGGCTCTTCAGGAGATATCCTGTCGTCATCATCAATTGCAGAAAAGCCTTTTAAAAAATCATTATTATTTGAATCAGACATTTTTTTATTCATCATTAAAAAATTTTGATCATTATATCAAAAAAGCAGTCATCAATATCAAAGAACCTTGATATGCATTTTTAACTGACATTGAGCAGTAAATTTTAGGAATATTTTTCGGGCTAGTGTAACTTGTTGATTTTCGATCACTTTTTACATTTGCAATTATTGAATAAGA
>ONCB01000134.1 GCA_900316175.1 uncultured Succinatimonas sp. | reverse complement strand
AAGAGTCACAATATTTCCTCTGATGTCCTAGATAAACTTATGCCATGGAATATGGCTTAATTTGGAATAAGGTAATTGGTTATTTCTTACCAATTACAATTATTCCTAAATTTATCCCCCATCCGTTTGCTTTGAACTGGGTGCGTGGACTTTTAGGTACAAAGATGATAATTATCCTGAAGCCTGTGCGTTTTTTCGTACAGTAAATTTTCAAATCCCGCCTTTAATTTGTCCTTTAAAAAGAATTTTATAACTAATGAGATATAAATCTCTATTTTGTAAACAGTTATAGTCTTATCGTTGAAAACTGCAGTTTGATATCTATACTGTTAAATACTAATATATTCCATAATTTGATAGCTGTTATAACTTCTTTGGGAACAGAATATGCCTAAAAAACATGATGATGCAAAATCAGATGAAAAGCTTTTAAGACTTTATATTTACCTTTTGTTTTCTACACAACCTGTATCAAGAAAGGATATAGAGGAAAAGTTTAACTGCTCTCAGCAGACTGTAGGTCGTCTGCTTGATAAACTTAATTATCTTTTAGATGAGCACTGCGGAATGCTTGAAAAAATCAAAAAAGGTCGAATGAGTTTATACAGACTCAAGAAATCCCAGTCTCCACAGATGCTGCCTTTAGATCCTGAAGGGATAATGCAGATAGAACTTTGCCGTGATTTCATGGTAGGTCTATTGCCAGAGGAAGACAGAAAAAAGCTTTTAAGTACTGTTAAAACTGCTAAAACCAATATTGCCGCCAACAAATACAGACAATACGCTGAAGATGTTGTCATAGCATCAGGCGTATCAAAGGGGCATATTGACTATACACCTTTTCAGGATCAGATAAGAAAACTTGAAAGCTGTATCATCAAACGCGAGACCTGCATAATTACCTATAAAAAGTCTCTTTTTGATGAAGCTAAAGTTTTCTGCTTTGCGCCACAGAAACTGATTGCCTATCATGAGTCCTTAAATATAATAGGCTGGGTTGTAACTGATTCAGGACATGTTCAGGTTCTAAGAGTTCACCCTTTAAATCTCTCAGTTCACCGTATTGAAAAGGTGGAGTATCAGAAAAACCGTACAGCCGAGAATCTTCTTGAAATTGAATTGCCTTCAAACAAGAACTTTGGTTATATCAACGGTGAATTGTTTACTGCCAAAATAAGATTTTCAAAGGATGTAACTACCTATGTCAGTGAAAGAAAGTGGAGCGATGATCAGATCTTTACATTAAATGATGATGGCAGCTCCATCCTTGAATTCAGCTCCCGCAGTAAAGTTGAGGTCATAACTTTTGTTCTGGGATTTGGAATGCAAGCTGAACTTTTAGAACCGATAAACCTAAGAGAGTCGATAAAAGAGCACTTAAAAGCTTCTTTAAAACTATATGAATAAGTTTAATGCCTGCTTTTTGCAGGCATTTTTCTACAGGCATCTGTCTTTTATAAAATTTTCAAGAGTGTTTGAGCCTGTAGCTTCCCTAAAGCAGATTTGCGCCATGTACCAGGCACCCATCATAGGAGAATGGGCACTTACTCTGTCAAAGATAAGATCTGAATTCTTAAAACTAATCTTTTTCAAATCCACGTCATGTGAGTATCTTAGGCTGTAAAAGGATGCTACAGCTTTTATTGCCTCAAGGTTGGCGTTTGTAAAACATCCTGATTCTGGATTTACAAGATACATGGTTTTATTACCGTATTGTACTTTTGAAATTACTGCATGCAGGATCATCAGTGCATATCTTAATTTACCTGCTTTTTCACTGTCTTTAGGTATTTCAATAAGCACCATATCATCAAATGATAACTGTTTTTTCAGATAGTGTTCAAAGACATATTCCTCTTCGTTATTGTGAATTTTTTCAATAAGACTTACATAGATCTCATTTAAATGCATGGCCTTCACTTCAGGCTTATTTGTCTTTAAGTAAGCCTCATCTATATTTTTTTTGCTAAGTCCTGATGTTTTAGTGAAGGTGTTTTCAATCTCATTTAGTGTATTTCTGTCAGAAAAAACTGCATCATGAAGGTTATCTCCAATAAAAGAGAGGCTGTCATAGTGAATTCTTGATAATTTAATTGAGTTTACTGCAGTAAGATTAAGCCTGTTCAGGATCTTGCTGATTATCTGTTTTTCATCATCAGTAAAGTCATTGTCCTTTTTGCTGATAATAATGCTGTCATATTTATTTGCATATCTGCAGGAAGATACAAAAAATCCCATATAGAGCATGCATTTTTTTAGGCAGTCAATATTATCTGAATTTTCAAAAGTCCTGAAGACAATAACTGGATCTGCAAAAGTAAAGGTGCTTATGTAAACATCCTTTACGAACTTTTCTTTATCATTGTGAATGTCGTTTAAAAGATTATCTAAAATTTCTACGTAACGGTTCATTTTTTTACCTCTGGTATTCCGTTGGAAAGATGGCGAACCACCTTAAAAAGATTATTGTCTAATTCGTTAAGACATTTTGATTATAGTTTGTTGAAATTCCATAACATGATAATTTATTAAAAATTATTGTCTATAATGCTGGAATTTTGTCTATTATTTTGGACATATATCTTATGCTCTTATAAGTCAACAAGACCTTGTTACGTTATAATAATTGAGCTTAATAATTGGAGAAAAAATGTCGGAAATTGAACTTTGTGTCAGTGGCATGTCCTGTGCTGTATGTGCCTCAAGGGTAAGTAAGGCTCTTTTATCTTTAAGTGGGGTTAAAGACGCAGAGGTATCTTTGATCAGCAATAAGGCGCTTGTGGTTTTTGACAGTACCAGGGTAAATAAGGATGAAATTATAGCTGCTGTAAAAAATGCAGGCTATGGAGCATCTGTCTTAAAAAACAACACCCAAAATTCTTCTTGTGATGTTAAGAATACTAAATTAAAACTCATATCAGGTCTTCTTTTGACCATAATTCTTATCTTTATTGCATCATCCGTGATGTTCAATATCATCCTTTTTAAGAGTGCTCTTTATTATTTTGTGATTGAAGCTCTACTTTGCCTTTTGGTGATGTATCTTCAGAAGGATTTCTTTATCCGCGCGGTCAAAGCCCTTAAAAAGGGAGAGACTTCCATGGATACATTAGTGTCTTTAGGCTCATTTGTATCTTTTGCCTATTCCTTATCTATGGGAAGTTTTCTTAAAAATGACACTTTAATTACAGAGTTTGTTATTGCGCATCCTCTTTATTTTGAATCAGCCGCAGGTATTCTGTGTTTTGTCGCACTAGGCAGGTACCTTGAAAAAAAGTGCAGGTTTAAAACCTCTTCTGTTATCAGTTCACTGTATTCCTTAAATCCTGAGAAGGTCTGCATCAAAAAGGATGGTCAGGAGGTTTTATCCTCTCCTGATGAAGTAAAGCCAGGCTCAATCGTGATCATAAGAGCAGGAGAGAGGATCAGTGTTGACGGTGAGGTGATATCAGGTCACGGCTTTGTCAACGAAAGCTCATTAACAGGTGAGTCAGCTCCTGAAGAAGCAGCAGCACCTGCTCCAGAAGAGATGGGTGGCGCACCTGCACCAGGAGCAGAAGGAGCAGCTCCCGAAGAAGGAGCCGGCGATCCTATTATGCAGATTGCACAAGTAGCTATGCAAGCTCTACAGACTCAAGATTGTGAAGCAGCTATGGCCGTATGCCAAGCATTTATTCAATTAGTACAGCAAGGCGAAGGCGGTGCACCTGAACAAGCAGCTCCAGAAGGTGAGCCTGTTTATAGAGCTGGTGGAAAACTAGTTGGACATATTAAAAAGTAATAAAAAAATGAAGGGAGCATACAAATTATAGTATGTTCCCTTTTTTATTAATAAAAAATTAAAATAATGGCAGAATACATTAGAAAATTTTAGGATGGAGGAGCCGCAGCTGTCGATAACCAAGCTCCTCCAACTACTGAAAAAAGAACTTTTAAAGTAGGTAATTAGACAGTTGATCTATAGGCATATGAAGATCAATTAAATAACGATTTCCAGAACTTTTATAATGCATACTCTGGAAATTGGTCAAATAAAAGAAGACAAGAAGTTATAGAACAACATAGAACATTTATGAGAAACCTAGATAATGGAAATATTACAGGTTTAAACATAGATGGAACATTTAATGTAGTTAATCCAGAAAATTCTGGACTTAATTTTGAAACAGGAAAAGCAGGAGAAATTCATGCTTGGTATGCTGCTCAAGAAGCTAATTTTTTATCTCAAAGAATGAAATAGGCAGAAGCTACCAGACCAAAGAAACGATTTACAAATACTACATTAGCAGAAGATTTTACTAACCGTTTCTATGGAGGTTCTCCAAATATAGATGAACAAACCTGGTTTGATTTAGATGAACTTACTACTGACGAATCAGGTAATTCATCGAGAGGAACTGATAAAAGAGTAGAATATCTAAAAGATTGGCTTAATAATTTTGATTTAACAAAATATGAAGTAGCGGATGATAGTTTAGGTGGATTAGAAGGAGTCAAACAAAGAATGGCTCGCTTAAGAAATGCTTTATCTGACGGTACTCTTAATAACGAGGATTATGCAGCTGCCCAAGCATTAGGACTTAATTTAAGAAATATGATGGATTCTTATCTTCCACAAAAAGAAGAAACTGAAGAACCACAGTAGAATAGATGGCAACAAATGCTTAATTATGGTAATGCTGACGATTTATATAATAAAGTAAATGCTTGGAATGATTTCCCAGAATTTTCTTCTCATATAGGAAAAGCGGAAAGAGGAGCTACTGATTATCTTAAAAATAGATTATCAATAGACCATACTCTAAATAGTTCTACTGTAGGTGCTTATTATAGAAATGATTTCTTCCCCAAATTCTTTTCTTATCTTAATGATGAAAAATTTTCTCCTGAATATGTGTCCCAACATAAAGATGAGAGAGTACAAACTTGGGAAAAAGGAGGAACTCCTTTATATAAATATCTAAATCAAAACTTAACTCTTGCTATAAGAAATAAAGAGAGAGGAGGTTCTTCATTATTAAA
>ONCB01000076.1 GCA_900316175.1 uncultured Succinatimonas sp. | reverse complement strand
AATCTGTTGTAAAAAGGGATAGATCCCAAATAGTCGACAGTTACGAAGTACTGTTTACATTCTTTTAAAAAAGACAGCTTTAGATGATCTTATGACCACCTCAAAAGACAAATACAACGAGCTGTTTGGTCATCTGTTTGAACAAGGCTGGGGCTCACTTAAAGAATACGTTGGCATGATTGGAGAAGAAAAAGAACATCTGTATCTAATCACTTTAGACGATATGAAATGGGATCGCTATTATTCAGACGTTGAAGCTGTATATGAGTATTTTGAGCTTCTTGATTATTGGGAACTTTTACAAATACGTGATGACGGAAAGATTGTCCGTGAGGCAGATGAGAATACCGAGAACAGTTACGAGTATCTGCTGGAGTATAACTCTAACGTTAATCTGTGCAACCTTGAGCCTGTCACCTCTAACGTGACTCCTAATGATTTACCAGAGCTTGTTGGTCAGATTGTCGATCTCTGTGAGGACTATCTTGATGAGAACAAAATCGTATTAACAAATAATCCTGAGAGAGAAGAAGCGATTGCTGAAGGAGAAGATGCAGAAGGTCTTGCTCAGATATACGGAAGCGATTATGACTTGTTTACCGATGATTTAAAGCCTCAAATAGAGCTGATGATCAGATGTAATACCAAACTTGCGTCTATTGAGGCAGATAACCTTGCTACTGATGTAATAACAACCCTGTGGGGTATTTTGGTAAGAAACAAGGCTGAAGTAGAGGTGGAAAGCCTTACCCATAGTCTTGATGATTTTAAGTCCCTTCGAGCAAAGATAATTAAGACCTTTGAGAATTGGGGGCTAATAGGTGATAACACCGGTAACTATCTACTGATTACCGTCTTCAATCGTGCGTTCTCATATCATAAATTCAAGCACTATGACGATGCCAAGAGAATGATGGAACATCAGTACAAAGAAGTCCTTTCTCAAGAAGGTATCGAAGAAAACGAAGAAGACCTTTGCGGAATAAAGAATAACGGTGCTTGGGTTAATGGCAACGATGATGACTACGATTGGGAGCTGATAAAGGTCGCTTAAGTTTTCTCCTAAAAACGATGTCTGTGAGATCTAATCGTTAAACAGCAATCTCGTAAGGACTAGATTTCGCCTTACCTGTAATCCTGAAATCATCTTCTAATATTTGAACAAGTACAGGGTTATAAAAAATGTCACAAACAAACAATACTGCAAAAGCTCACGCATATATTCTGGTAGAGGTATGGGATAGAGAAATAACAAACAAGCAGTTCTCTTCCTTTGAAGAGGCTCAAAATGAGCTTAAAAAAACGTTCTCCTCGATAATTGATGATAACAACTCTAACGAGTATGAGCTTGGTGATAACTGGGCATGGTGCAATGGGGATTATGCCTATGATGCAAAGATTATCAGCGTAGCTTAACTGAATATGGGATTTAGGAGATTTTATTATGGCAAACGTATCATCTGCTTTCGGTACTGTCAGAGTAGAAGCCGAGAATTTTGAACAGGCAAAAAAGATTACCCAGATTATTCATTCCATTACTTCTGGTTTTGGTTACTACACCCACTTCAATCTTGACGATATTAGCGAAGTAAATGGCGCACTAGAATGTTCTTTCTATGGTGATGGAAGATGGGACTTTCAGAACAACATTCAAAATATGGGATATTGGATTGAGAACAGTTCAGAAGATTGTAAAGACAGAATTAAGGAGCTGGAAAAACATGATTTCAAACTAACCTTTGATTACACCGATGAAGAGGGCGGAAATCCGTTCATTGTTCAGGTTGTAGCTTCAATAGCTCATAAGAAAGATACACCTCTGGAGTCTATGGTCTATGAGCTGGAGGAACATGAAGATTTTGATTACAACGTGGAGAACCTATGTAATATCTGCGGATATGACAAAGACTATGCTTTAGAGCTGTGTGGTGGGGAAGATGAGGAGTCAGAGGTAGCCTAATACAAGATTGGGTATGGAAAAGGTGCTTAGGTCTACAGTTCCACCTTTAAAAATAGAACTTGCTATGGTGATTTGGCGATTTTCACCTAATTATTAAATCGCCAATTTTCTAAATTGCAGTGGTGAATAAAAATGATGAATAAAGCTGAACTATTAGATGAAATTAAAAATGTTCTATCCGATGTCATGGAACAGGTTGCTTTTGCACGAAGTGGAATGGAGTCTTCAGATGACACAATCATATACGCACAAGAGGCTTGTGAAAATTCATACAGAAGGATATTTGGTTCGGATTACGTGTATGAAGAAGATAGAGATACAGAAGAAGATGACGTTGCTTAACCAAGTATAGACACGAGTAGAGAACAAATAATCATAAAAACATCTGGTGAAAATCATGGGAGCGTTTATGAAATCAGAACGGAATTATTATCTGGAAATAAGCTATATCTTCAACTCTATAACTAGCACGTTTGACAGACCTTTTTATCGTCTTACTGAATGGGGCTATAGTCCGGAACAGATTGATTTGGTTAAGGAGCTTGATTACAAAATTACTTCAATGAGCGAACTAGTCGAAGACGTAGGCTATGTAATCAGACCTGAGTGTAGAAAGGAAGCCGAGCTCTTAATTAAAGAGTGTGCAAGAAAATGCCTCTGCGCTTAGAGGCTAATCAGGGGCTACCTTTGTAGTAGTAAATTTAAACATCAATTTAAAATAAGGAGAAATTTTTATGTTGCAGGTAAAAGAGTTCATTGATGATCTTGAGCGAGAAGAAATCCCTGCAGATTCACCAACTGCAAAAAGAAGGAACAGGTTATTCAGATCTGTTGGAATTGATCCTGATGAAATTAAACCATCACCTCAAAGAACAGCAGAGGAAAAGCTGAACAGATTTTTATCTGATTCGAAGTTGACTGAATTTACCTATGTTGATGTCAAGTATTCAACAACTGAAATAAATGGCAAAGTTGTCAGTTCCATTCTGCTGATATACAAGGTTTAAGAGGGGAGGCAAGGAAAAGAATGAGCCTGGCAAATAAAAAAATTGCGTATTTTATCAGTTGCAAAGAAAGCGAATAAACTAAAAGTGTCTAGTGGATTTCTATTCAAATCTTGTGATGATTTAGTATTGATCGTGCGATAATTTATTGTTCCTTTGCAAAGTTACAGGAGATATTCGATATGACTGCGGAAGAATTCGTGAAAGCGTGTCATTATGAAAAGATAGATGCTTTGAAAGATTACTTTGAAGCTGATTCTGAAAGTGCAGTTGGCAAGATAATACAAAAGCTGATTCAGTCTGGTGTCCGCAGAGATGATCTGTATAGGCTTGTTGATACAGTTCTCAACGATACGTACTATACAATCCTGCTTGGTCTTGATGGTGCCGGTTCATTGGGAAACACTCAAGTAACATATTCGATTCGTGATGAAGAGGGGAATCTGTTAAATGAGTGCGGTGAAATTGAAGCCTCTGCCTACGAATATTTTATGGAAGAGTAAGGTCTTAAATTGATACTGCAACTGACAAACTTGTACAGTTCAGCAGTTGCATAGAAAGCCCTGAAATTAAACGGTGACCTTTGAAGTTGCAGGCTTTAAACTTTTGTACTCCTCTTACTACAGCTTCAGCAGAAAGACTCATCGTTTGAAGATGTCATCTGAATAACTTCATCATTGAATTCGTTATCAACGAGTAATGACCTTAACCACTCTAATTGACAGAGAGTATCAATTTCTTTATTTAGTTGTTTTTCATGCTTTTGGTGGGCTTCTGCTTCATCACATTTATGTTTCATCATGGCAAGAATTGCCATTTGATATCCGTATTTTGAGTTTAGCTCTTTCGTTGCTGCAGCCACATTGTTTCCGTGACTTTTAATGCAGTCTTGGACAATTTGGAAAGCTAATTCTCTGATAATATCGTTGGTATTTCTTCTTAAGGAAACAGGTTCACCCTCATATTGAGTTATTACTGAATCTCCGATTCTATCTTCTCTGACAAGGTACTTTGATACAGAAAAATCTATTGGATTAAGTCCTTTTGCGATACGGTCTCCATTAATAATTTGTCCGAAAGTTCTGGTCATAATAACAATTCCTCTTTAAAAAAATAGTTAGGTTGGTTCTGATGCATCATTGATTTCAAGATTAACACATGTCGCAGATCGCCCCGGCTGTTAGTAATACTAACAAAATGGGAAGAATTAACTTTAAGCCTCTTAGACATCTATTTTCTTAATAGAGGTTATGCAAAGTTTTGAGAAGAGTTCTATTTCGAAAAAAATTGTCTTTTTATCTTTGTTTATCAAGATCTGGAATGATCCTATTTTATTCTTCAATAAAAATATGGAGGGTCATGATGGACTTTATAAGGTACATATCGTCAAAAGATGTTAGACAGTATCTTTATGATATTGATTATAAGCTTAGTGCTGATCAGATAATTTTTATTGTCTTATCATGTTCATTCATAAGCATTGATGAAAAGCTAAAAGCTTTAAATGACTTCCGTCAGACATCAGACGATGTCCCTTTAACCTCTATTACGGATGAATGTTTCTCCGAAACAATTGGTCTTACATCTCATGAATTTATCCGAAGATATAAAAGTGATGTAGAAACCATGTCTGAATTCATGAAGGCTAATACATGTGGATACTTCTATCAGGTAAGCCTTCAGTATGAAGATAATTTAGAGACGGAGCTTATAGGATGTTTTAAATCCTATAAGACATGCTTTGAGGCTTTAAGCGAATACTCTAAAGAAAATGTGATGAAGCCGGGGGAACGTTTACGTCTTGATAAATTCCCATTTGACGATGAAGATTCAAGAAATGGCGAGAACTATCTTTCGGACTCTAATTATTGTCTCTTTTCAAATAATCTTGAACTTATGGATATCAATGTTTATGACAATAACTGTAAAACCTACGGTATTGGTATTGATGGAATGTATGTCGGTATTCCCATGCCTTTTAAAAAAGGGGATATCGTATCTATAGGCCGAGATATAAATGGAGTGTATCTTGGATACCATCCTGAAAAGCCGGAAGACTACAAACCAGGACGCTCTTATGGAGATATTCTCTTATACGGTATTTATGCAGAGGAACATGGTTTTGATGGTGGTTACGGAATTGTATTTAACTATAACGTTGAATATAAAGATCCTGCGCTGCTTTCTGGTGATGATCTTAAGCTAATCCCTGTCAGTAAATATCTAAAAGGGGAATTAGATTCAGATGAATTTTATAGAAATGTAAGAATCTTAGAACTTAAAAAAGAAAAAGAGAAAGAGGATGAATATCTATCTGTATTTTGTAGTTCTTTAGCTGAATTAGGTATTAAATAAACTGAAACGGTATTCACCGAAGTGTATGGCAGGTATTGAAATGGATTGCATAAAGTACGTTAACTCAAAGGATATCAGAAAGTATCTTTATGATATCGATTACAAACCTAATGCGGAACAGCAGCTTTTCTTAATTGTAATGTGCGATTTCATAACGTTAAATGAAAGACTTGCAGCTCTCGTTGAATTATTGAATTCTACTGAAGATGCAGCAATGACATCAATTTCTAATCATGTTTTTGCTGAGTCTTTAGGACTTACTGTTCACGAATTTATAAGACGATATATATCAGATAATCAAGCCATGCTTTGTTTTGTAAAAGACGACTCTCCTGATTATATTTACGAAGCTGAGCATTTAGAACAGCATTTTATTGATTTTCAGCATATAGGTTATTATCGCAGTTACGATAACGCTCTTGAAGCTATCAGAGAATATGCTGAGGATGAGGATATAGGTGAGGTTCAGGATTACTATCGAATCAAAAAGTATATATTCTCTGAATGTGTTAAAGAGAAGGATGGGGCTGATTGTGACGTGTCAGAATGTATTCTTTCCAAAAAAATAGACGTGCTTTCTGTTGATTGCAAATCTGGCAGCGGTCTGAAATTATATGGTGTAGATGAGTCTGCGATGCATGTAAGTATACCCATGCCTTTTAAACGAGGAGATATCGTGAAAAGAGCTGGAATTCCATGCGGTGCGATGGATAGAAGATATCATCCAGAATATGCGGTATTCCTTTCATATACCCCTGCAGGGAAAGAGGATTTAAAAGAAAACCATGATGGAACAGATATCCTGTACTGGGGACTATTTCCTGTAGAAAAAGGATTTTACAAAGACCATTCATGGCTTAACTATGATCTTGAATATGTTGATAAAGATGAGCTTGAAGGGCTAAACAGCAAGCTTATTCCTTTAAGTGAAATGATAAAAGGTAATCTCTCACCTGATTTGTTTTACAGTGCAGTGCGCTCTATAGAGTTAAAGAATCAGATGCAATCTCAGGAGCAGTATACATAGGTGATCTGAATGGAGTACGGTGAGAAGATGGACTATATAAGATTTGTAAATTCTCGAGACATCCGAGAATATCTTTATGAGAAAAAGTATTGTCTCAGTGGCGAACAGAAGCTGTTTCTTATAGACAAATGCTATCGTATCCCGCTGGAGGAAAGACTTATTGCTTTAGATTCTCTCCTTGCTGCACCAGATGAAATGGTAACCATAAGACATCCTGACTTTTTCAAAAAACAGGCTAAAGATGGTGATAAGAATGAGTTGGAGAGTCTTCACGAGCTAACAAAAGGAATTGTTGAGAATTACAGAACGCTAATAAAGATTCTGAAGACTGAGGAGCCAGAGAGCTATTATGAGATAAGTATTCTAGAAAAAGGCCGTTCTGAGTTTTATTCTTCTGCTCGATTTCCTTCCTTTGATGCTGCTATAAAAGGTTATCAGCAGGAATATCCTGATGACAATGATAACTCTGTTGCTGTGGTGCAGTTATCTAAATACTACTTTTCAGGTACTAAAGATCAGCGAGGCAATATTGTAGATAAATATGTGAAAGCATTTTTTGACTCCGATTTGAAGCTTATGCATATCTATGATAACGAGTGTCTGCCTCAGGAAAGATTTTTCTATACAACAGACAAACTGTTAATCTACCTTCCAATGCCATTTAGACGTGGTGATATTCTGGTTAATTCCAAAGACTGTGTATATACAGGAAATACAACTGGGTTCAACTGTGATTATGAGGCTGAGGCCCCTTTTGTAGCAGATTCATTTTATCCTGATAAGAATATTTCTTTTGGTGTCGACTGTTCTGATATATTCTGCAATTGCTTCTATTTTGACAAATTCAGTCAATACCATCTAACATCTGAAGTTAATGTTCATAATTACGACCTAGAATATTATCGAAAACCACTGAGCGGCAAGGAAAGGTTTCTAAGAATTTATGGAATGAAACTTAGAAACGAATCTTCTGTTTCTGATGAGGAGTTACTGCTTGCATCAGAATACTGCAGAACTCTTGAAATTCAGAAAGAGCTAAAAAAACAAATGAGTTGGCTGTATTCAGGGGTTGAGTATTATTTCCATGATGATAAAGGCAAGGACAATATGGTATATGACAGATTCTTTGAGCCTAAGGATGATGACTTACAGTTAATGTATCTGAATGACAGCATTAAAATCTGGCTTGATGATGAAAGAGTTGCTCCCGATGGATATATTCATTGTCATAGTGTAAATGAGACTATAAATACAATTCAGTTTTATGAGAAATACTCAGTAGCCATTGAAGAGTTGAATCTTGATCATGATCTTGGTGTTTACGCAAAGGATGGAGGCGATGCCATAAAGCTTATAGATTGGCTATGTATGAGAGAAACATTCTACAAGATAGTGCTACATACAGCCAATCCGGTGGGAAGAGCAAATATGCAGCGAACTATAGACAGATACTGGCCTTCTGATGAAGAAGCCTAACCCAACAAGATTTAACCTAGTATTTATCCAGTGTTTTTAAAAGCCTTTCCTTTATTTCTTCCGCAAGATCTAAAGGTTCAAGCAGTTTTGCCTTAAAGTCAAAACTTAGGACAAAGGAAATAAGTTCACTTCTGCTCAGAGCAGTCATCTCAAGAATAATACCGCCGTCTTCCTGAGGTGTTATCTTCTGATCATCACTCCAGATACGATCACTTATGTAAGTCATCACTTCTTTAGAGAACCAGATCTTAGCTTTAAAAGGTTCATCTCTAAGAAAGCCGAAATCAGAATTTTCTTCAAGTTCTTTTACAGGTAGGTCTGCTGATGATCTGTTCTGCATTGCTACATCAGTGATTCGATGAACTGAAAACTTTGCTGGTCGTTCTTTTATTATTCTTACAGGTCCAATTTCAGGAACTATCCATCCTATTACATAAAGGGAATCATGAAATGTAAGCAGCATCTGTGGTGCATAAGCGTAGCTTTTTATCTCTCCATTAAGTTCTTTTTGGTAGGAGAGCATGCAGCATTTTTTGTTTAAAATGCATTTTTCGATCTCTGCAAGCTGACGCTGTTTGGATTGGTAATCTATATGCCCTCTGGTGAGGCGAGTTCCAACATTTGCATCCTGATAATTGCTGTAGTCTGCTCGTGGAAGATTGGTTTTTGCCTGCTGAAGGGACATATTGACCAGCTCCCAGTCTTCTTTAGGCAGCAGTCCCTTTACCAGATCGCGGCATAAGGCAAGCTGTCTTAGTCCTGCCGGGTCAATAGCTGTTTTAAAGGACATAGATGGACGTTGCAGATGGTAGAACTTCTGGCGATTAGATTTTCTTTCTAATAGATGGCAGGGATAGTTCTCGTCAATGCGTCTTAAAAGTCTTGCTACCGTCTGTTTTGAACAGTTTATGGTTTCGGCAAGATAGGACAGAGAGAATTCTTTATCATTGAATAAAAGAAGCATGAAAAGCTTGAGCAGTTTCTCATCAGGTCTTGCATCTTGGTCGTATTTTGTAGGCATTATCTCTATCCTAAAAAATTAAATCAACAATTAAAGTTTAGTGCATAGGCATCAAATTATAGAAGGTGAAGCCAAGCTAAATTTTTTTCCTTTAGCTATTGCAGATATTGAGTTAAATCATTCTCATCAATATCAAACAATATCATTAGCATTTTTTTCTGGTGCTCTTGGATTTCATTCCATGCCCATTCATTGTGTTCTGAACAGATTTTCATCATCACCAAAAATTTAAGTGACGATACACTGACAGGATTTATTTTTTTCTCATTGTTTAAATAATGGTCGTTTTTAGTTTTTGGATTCCAATCAGAACCTGAACTATTGGCTTCTCGTCCAATCATTGCATAATTGCCTAAGCAGTTAATTTGTGTGTCATCAGGATTTGTATCTTTAGAGGCCAGAGCTTGCGGAGAGTAATGCTCAAGACTGTTTCTAGTCCTTGAAAAATAAAAACTTTTAAATATGTCTATTTCTAAATCACTGCAACCTAACTTATAAAAAAAGTTGTTAAGTTCTGGTGTACCTTTCTTTAAATTTTTACCTCTAATTGTTTCTGCATATAATTTCCATATTTTGTAGTCTAGATAATTAAAAACAAAGAGAGGGGGAATTTCCTTTTTTATCTCTTTTCCTGATTCTGCTTCAATTGAATTACAAACACCGTTAACATATTTGCTATCAAATTTGCGGATATTGTCTATTACGTCGAAGTTATCTTCTTTTTTGCTATCTCTTAGAGAACCAGCTGCTTCATCAAAATTTTTTCCCTGAATGTATATGCCAAAGAAATAATTATCAGCAAGATTATTTAGAAAATCTTTATATTTTGTTGTCAGCTCCTTAATATAAGCATCGACATTGTTAGAAGAGACTCTATCTTCTTTATACTCATTGAAAAGAAACTGTAAACAGTACAGAAGGTAATTTTTACGCTGATAAGGAGTATAGGTAACTTCAAACATAGACAGAAGCTGTACAAGATATAGCTGAGTTAGATCGTTAGCATCATCTGAACATAGGTTTTTAGGATACGTTTGAGCCTTACTGTCGTTGGTTTTGGCTCTATAAAAATACTTCTGCAGCTTCCAGGGATTATTCAATTTATTGTCATCTTCATTTGCGTGGTGAACAATAAATGTATCTAGTAAAAACTTTGCTTTTAGAAGTTTGAATATAAATTCTTTTATATTTGATTCTATTTCATAAGGACTTGCGGATTCATTACTAAATGATTTTTCAAAGGCGGAGATTAAGTCTTTATCATTTAAGGGGAGTTCTATAAATTAAACTTCAAAAACCTCGTTACCAAGCGTAATTGAGTCGATCTTTAAAAAATTGATGATTTTGAGACTGCAAAGACTC
>ONCB01000162.1 GCA_900316175.1 uncultured Succinatimonas sp. | reverse complement strand
GAAGTATACTGTAGCTACTGAAGCATGCGCAGACCGCTCTGCAATATCTGATGCACTTAAAGACGTAATTGCTTCTAATACAGCTAATACTCAGGCTATCTTAGATAAATTATGTGAACAAGAAATCGAAGCACTTAAAGCACAGAATCAGCAACTTCAAATGCAAGGTTACTTAGCTAGTTTAGCAGCATCTCAGAATCAACAGACAGGTCAGATTCTGAATGATAATACTGCTCAGACAAATGCTTTACTTAGAGCTTTAAATCCTACTCCAGTTCCAGCTTATATAGTTTCTAATCCTTATGGATGCAATTGTGGAAATGGTTGCGGATGTGGTGGAAATGGATTTTACAACTGATAAGGAGGTTGCTCATGGCTAGTTATGTAACAACTACAGATGCATTAGTGGCATTGAATGGAACTATTCCTTTTGATAGTGTTTCTATTCCTTGTAATAAAGGAAATGTAATTCCTTTAGCACCTGGAATTCTTAACTTAAAAGGTAATACCTCTAATCGTTTTGCAAGATATGAAGTAACTCTTCAAGGTAATATTCAAATTCCTACTGGTGGTGCGGTCACTCCTATTGCAGTTGGGATTACTGTAAATGGTGTGGTTGTTCCAGATAGTGTTGCTATTGTAACGCCTGCCGCAGTAGGAGATTATTGGCATGTTAGTACTACAACTTCTGTCACAGTTCCTTGTGGATGTTGTGTAACAGTATCTGGTACATATGTAGATGGAACAGAAGATGATCCAGCTACAACACCGACTCCATCTATTCAAGTAAGACGTAAGGCTTCTTTAGATGTTGATAGAATTGCATGAGGAGGATAAGGATATGGCAACAGATGCTTTAAAGACAATGAAAGAACAGTTAATGAGTTGTGTACAAGGCCAACTTGGAGACCTTTCAAGAGTAGATGCACATGAACTTGGTTAGGCTGTTGATATGATTAAGGATTTATCATAGGCTATTTACTATTGTACTATTACCGAGTCAATGGAAAAAGCTGATAAAAAAGAAGAACAAGTTCCTGTGAATAATATAAATTATTATACAACACCTGAGTATAGAAATATGTAGCGGGCGGGCGGTTACATGTATTATCCAGTTAACAATGGTGGACAAAATACTGGAACTATGAGTTATTATACCGAAATGAATCGCGATCCTCGCTAGGGTCGTTCTCCTATGCGCCGCCGCATGTATATGGAAGGCAAGGAAATGCACAAAGATACTAAATCTCAGTTACAGGAACTAGAAGCATATATGCAAGAATTAAGTTCTGATATTACTGAGATGATTAAAGATGCAACACCAGAAGAACGTAATACTTTACGTCAGAAAATGACAACCTTAGCAGGTAAGATAATGTAATGTTTTTAATTAATAATGTTTATTGGAAACTTGCTTTTGTAAATCCTACTTTTCCTCTTTTGCAGAGAATAAATGGAGATTATTCTATTGGTGCTTGCGATAATTTAACAAGAACCATATATATTAATTAGAATTTACAAGGGGATTTGTTAAGAAAAGTATTATGTCATTAGATTACACATGCAGCTATGTTTTCTTATGGAGTGTTTCTCACCTATGAGCAAGAATAGTTAATTGCAGATTTAATTTCTACTTATGGTGATTAGATTATATATATAACTAATAAAATTTTTAATAAATTAAATAATAAGGGAAGGATTTAATAATCCTTCCCTTTTTTTATTTGCATTTATACAGTATACTTAGAGTCTCTCTTTCTATATCTCTACTTTGCTCAACAAAGGCATGTATTCTTTTCATATCTTTTATAACAGACTGATTTAACTCTTGTTCTCTTTTTTTATTTTCTGGAGTAATTTCTATTACAAACTTAGAAATTTTTTTATCTAACAATTTCATCTTCTTTTCTCTCCATTTTCATTTATAAAATCAAGTAAAAATCAAATTTCCAATTGAAAAAAGCCAAAGAGGATTTTCGTTTCAGAAATGCGGGCGACTGCGGGCCGCGCAGCCTCATAAGATATTTTGCCCAGATCCAATAACATTATGCTCTCCGATATTAATTATATCAAAAAGAGGAATCCATCTGATAACATCGTTGCCTGAATACTTCCAAGTTTTTGCTTCAGAATAGTAATAATCCATAGTATATTGATATTTATAAGAAGTAGGTCTTTGTACTATAGCACTACAATCTATTGAAGGTTCTTTATAATACCAGTTTACTGTAGGCATAGTGTTAATCATATTAATAATTTCATCTTTTTTTCTATTACTATTTAAAATATCTAAAACGTCCTTTTTATTTACTAATTCCATATTTTCTCCATTAAAAAAATGGAGGCGCATATGCGCCTCCATATATTACTTAATAACTGCATATCTGTCTGCGCAGATAGTATCAATCATCAGGTCATAACCAGTCTTGCCAGTTAATACCTGCTTAAAGATAGTAGGTGACATACCAGATACGAAAGTTACGTTAGGGCCAGCATCAAGGATTGTATCATGTCTAGCATCCACATTCCAGTAAACCAGCTTAGGAAGAGTAAGACCAGCTGCCGCCCACTTCTTACGAATTGTCTCCATTTCAGTAGAAGCAGACTCCTTAGTCCATCTACGGCTGTTGGAACTCCAATAGCTACCACTACCCTGGTCAATTTCCATATCAGAAATAACAACGATAGTCTTAGGAATATCCCAAGCACTTACTCCAGGTCTCTTAGCTGTTGCAAGCAACAAATCAAAGACCGCTTCAAGGTCAGTATTCTCACAAAGATTTGTACGATAGATTCTATGAACCTTATCAACAAAATCTACACCTTCAGTCTTAATCAACTGAGGTCTTGAAGAGAAACTGATATAGTGATTCTTGAAAGGACCACCGATTCTCTCTGCACAGTACAGACCCAAACTAATTGCTACATTGATAGGAGCTGCCGCTTCTCTTCCGGTCATAGAGCCAGAAGTATCAACAACACACATCATACTACAATCCTTACCTTCAAGATAATTGGGTAAGTTTTCCCAGTACTTATTAATCATAGCACGGTCTACTTCATCAATATTTAGATAGCTACCCCATCCATATCCCATATGCTGTGTCGCCTTAGCAACTACCTCATAAGGATACAAAGTAGAAGCATTGACCTTAGTAGTCTTATCCTTAGCAAATCTCTCGTATTTCTTAGCGATAATGTCACGTCTAGCAAAAGCGTTCTTGTAAACAAGACCTGCCTTAGAAGGAATCTTATCGAACTCGATTTCATCCCATCTATTCGCTGACATCAACGAAGCTTAGAAAGCATCTGACGGTATTCCTTTGCAGAAACACCAAAAGCATTTCTAATCTTCTTTGCAGTTCTAATTGTTTCCTTGCTTGATGCGTTTTCTGAAGGCATCCACTTAGCAAGCAAACTAACTGCGTTCTTCTTGCAGAACATATCAGTTGACAACTGCTTCTTCATCATTTCGATTACCTGTCCTTCAACAGGAGTACCAAAATAAATTTTAAACCAGTCATCATATCTTCCGTACTCAGGAACATATTCTGCAAGTGCGGCCGCTCTTTCAGGATGATTCTCGGCCAACCATCTCATGCAAACGCGGAAGAATCTGCGTTCACCCTGGCCTCCTCTGCAATCACGAATGTAGAACAGACACTTCAATGCAAGAGTTTCATCCTCTTCAAATGCGTTCTTAAACAGCAAAATGCAATCTTCATCTGAACGTGAACGATATGCAGCACCCATAGCGAATAACGTATAAACATCACTATTTAAACGCTCATGTGCCAAAGCACCATTTTCTGTATATTTAAAATTTATATTA